>JAEDCW010000020.1 GCA_016293975.1 Clostridia bacterium | reverse complement strand
ATAGCGCGCCTGCCGACCCAAGCGCCACTTTGGGTAACAGACGCGCTATGTACTGTTTTCATGACTTTATGTTGTATTGTTTTCTGAACTCTGTGACAAACAGCTTGTACCTGTACGACTGTTGCGGATTACGGCACATTGCCGCTGAAGCTAAATATTTGATAGCACACTCTTTGGGGATAAAATATTTCCCTCCAATCTTAAATGCCTTCATCTTTTTGCTGCTGCACCAGTTTACTACAGAGGTAGATTTGTATCCAGCAAACACGGCAAGCTCCTCAATTGTAATAAGGTCCGCCATCTCCTTCATTTCCGCTTCAAAAAACAGCTCAAACTTTTTCGTCTGCTCAGGAGTCAGCGTTATCCAGCAGCTTGGAGCTATTGTTTTTTTAGCACCTGCTGTCCCAGCGTACCATCCTTCACTGGCCTTGTACTTTTCCGGGCATATTTCCCTCTGACGCAGGTACTCGATCACATCGTCTGTCTTAATGGTATAGCGACGTGTTTTTTTACCCGTGTCCTTGCATGGAATTGCACCGCTTTGAAGCAAATAGAGTGCGGTTGCCTTGCTGATGTGGGCCACCCGATATAGCTGATCCTTGCTCATGGTTTTTGGGTATTGCTTCTTGATCTCTTTGAAATGCGCTTCTAAATTTTTCATGTTCAAACCACCTTTTCATATTGGTCAACGGCAGGTGGTTTCCCATGAAAGTCTGTTCAAAACGCAGTCGTAGGAACTGCGATTTTTTCTTGTTTGGTCTCCCCAGTTCTCCCCTAGTTCTCCCCAAAATGCTCAGTTCTCCCCTAAAAAGCAGTAAAACCGCTAATTATTCGAACTCATTGATTTTTGGGCGTTTTTCCATTTTCCGAGCTTTTACCCTTGAAAAACCCTTGAAATACGGGCTTCTTCAAGTTCCGCCATCATCACTCAATTTCTCTTAATTCCGCTTATTTCTAAATAGCGAATTTTGACTCGAAATGCTGTGTCCTTAACGGGACCCTGGGTTCGAATCCCAGTCTCTCCGCCAGAGAATAACCGTAACTTTAATGCCAGTTGCGGTTATTTTCTTTAGCACAAGGTGATGATCGTATAGCTTCGGATGAAACAACAGTAATACTTATACGATAACAATACTTTGTTCGAGTTAAGCGAGTTTAATAACGAAACAGAGAATGGCACCATACGGCGTTGTCTTCTTATAGAAATGCAAAGTGATTGTCGTAATTAAAGAAATAAACGGTAAGCGGGATATTGAGTTCAGTTTAGTTTTGTCATGTTTCGGCGATTATTGCTATGTAATATAATGATTGTAACGAAGGTATGCTTGCAGATGATGATCTGATTTGCAACATATTGGAAATCAAACAGGGTAATTTGATAGTAATTGTTGCGAGTGATTTGAAATAAATTCCTTAGCTTGGGGTAATATTTCAGAGCTCAACATGAACAAGACTCAGTTACACAGCACAACTTGACGGATGGAGTAGAATAATGAGAGAATCGAATCTCGATCGAGGCCGCAGTAACGGGTATAATAACGCTCGAGAGCTTATCTGTCGAAACAGGACTATTACCCGGACGATGGTACATCGGCAAAAGTCGGCGGAAGTCGTATTAGATAGGTTTTAACCCGGAGTTTTCAGAACATGCGCGGCTGACATACTGCTTTTGGTGCAGAGCGAATCACTACATAAAGAGGGTAATATGATACTTGAAACCGATAGGCTGTATATGCGCAAGCTGATACAAGCTGATTATGATGCTTTATGTCAGATTTTGCAGGACGATAAAGTAATGTACGCTTATGAAGGGGCATTCAGCAATTCGGAAGTGCAAGAATGGCTTGATCGACAGCTTATGCGCTACGAGAAATGGCCTTTTGGACTATGGGCTGTTATCCTAAAAGACAGGAATGAGCTAATCGGGCAATGCGGACTTACGATGCAACCGTGGAGAGGTTCAGAGGTCCTTGAAATAGGATATCTTTTCAATCATGCGTATTGGCATAAAGGATACGCGACTGAAGCGGCAAAGGCTTGTAAACAGTACGCTTTTGAAACGTTAAAAGCAACTGAAGTCTGTTCCATTATCAGGGATACGAATATCGCATCTCAAAATGTTGCAATCAGAAACGGGATGGCTATAAGGGATAGTTGGGTAAAGCATTACAGGGGTGTAGATATGCCGCATTATCGCTATGTAGTCGAGAATCAAACCGCAACGGCATCGAAGCCATGAGGTTCTCACCTCTTTCGGATAGCATAAAAGGGAGAAAAAGTTTACTATCTGAGAAATCCTGAGAGATAATTCGGATTTGTGTTGAGGGCGAAATGTCATCAGTGTACATATCAAAACTCGTGTAAGAAATCAGGATTCGGATGACATTATGCAAGAGAATTTTATAGCAAACCTGACATCAAAGAATGATACGTTTTCCTGTACTGTCGCAGGCAAAATCATATCGAAAAGTCGGGAAACGAATAAACGGTACGAATACTTTGATGATTTTGCCTGTTTGCTTGACCATCCAAAGTCATTGGCAAGAAGTCGAGCTTTGTACATACTTGCGGCAAATGCTCAGTGGGATAAGGAAAACCGTTTCGATGGCATCATAGCTGACTATCTCTCGCATGTAACCGATGAAAAACCGATTACAGCCAGACAATGCGTTAAAGCGCTCGCGCAAGTCGGTCTGGCGAAGTCTCAATACATTCCGCGAATTCTTTCGTACTTACAAAATGCTGATCTATCGAAATTCAAGGACAGCATGCGCCCGCTGATTGAAAAAGACATTGCAGAAACCGAAATGGTTTTGAAAAATCACGGTTCATAACCTGATTTCACATTGGCACAATGTGAAATTATAGATAAGTATTAGATAAAGCACGGGCGAAAAACTCAAATTCGAGGAGAGACACACAGAACTACCCATTCAAAAACATTTATCAGGACGGGACGACTCACCTTAAAGCCGTGTTCTCTTGCGGATAATGAACAGTTGGTCGGCCTTCCTACGAATTCAGATATTACAAAGAGCCTTATGGTGCCCGGATTTGAATCACACGGCCAGGTTGCTATGTCGACTGAAAAGCTCATTCGGCTCAGCCAAACAGGTGACATGCGGCACTTAGAGTACGGAATCTATCTCAACAACTCTTTAATCGGGTTTTAAACGACTGCGGTATCGAAAAAGACTCGATTGAAAAAAGAACAGATAGAAAGGCACAAAGCATGAAATATAAAACAAGAAAAGTAACCATGCAGTCCGATGGCGCGGAAATGAAGTTACTCATACTCAGCCCTTCCGATGCTGCCCAAAGTGGCAATCATCCAGGCGCTTTATGGATTCACGGCGGCGGTTATATAACGGGTATGTCCGAGATGATCTATATGTCGCGTGCAAAAATCTCGTTAAGAAATACGGTGCGGTCGTAGTTTTACCGTAGTATCGCCTTTCCGGAAGAGCTCCTTATCCCGCCGCTTTGATAGATTGTCATAATGCACTTTCGTATTTGAAGGAACATGTAAAAGAGCTCGGCGTGAGAGACGATCAAATTATTGTCGGTGGGGAAAGTGCCGGCGGTATGTTAACTGCTGCACTGTGTATGTATGAAAAAGACCGTGGCGGTGTGAAGATTGCATGTCAAATGCCCCTCTACCCCATGATCGACAATGATGACACCGAGACTTCCCACGATAATCATTCCCTCGTCTGGAACACGAAACGAAACCACGTGGGATGGACGAAATACTTGAGCGGAATAAGCGGTCAGGAGGTTCCTTGTTACGCCGCACCGGCAAGAAGACAAGACTACACTCTCCCACCAGCGTGTACATTCGTCAACACAGCAGAGCCGTTTTATGCCGAAACACTTACTTACATAGATAATCTCCGCAAAGCCGGTGTGGAGGCAAGCGTCGATATTTACCCGAAATTATTCCATGCTTTTGATATGCTTCTGCCTTTTCTAAAGGTCAGAAAGCATGCCGCGGCGCAGTTTGAAAAGTTGTTTAAGTATGCGATTAAACGTTATTTTGCCCCACAGGAAGGAAGTGCGGAAAGTAATATGCGCATATGTGACTGCGATAGACACGGGCAAAAAGATTGACAATTAGAGCGCAGGAGCAGTATTAATCACAATTGTCATCGGTATTCTTACCCCTACTCCACCGCCATGTGACATGTCTAAAAGTTATACCAACGGGTTGACCGACGGAGTTTTAAAAAATAATTTGTTTTAGTATTTTGTCGAATGAATGGTATAATGTATTGGGTTCGTGCAGCGGACAACAGAAGTCCGCGAGCCGGATAAAGTATTTGGAGGTGATTTTTATGGCATTTTGCGGAAAATGCGGAGCAAGAATTGAAGATGGAGCAAGGTTCTGTCCATCATGTGGCGCTGAAATTCCCGTATTTGAGAAGTCCACACAGCGGACTTCCGGTTCTGAACAGAATGATTTTGCGTCAAAGGTGCAGAATCTGAACAACACAGCCGATACAACGACAGCTTTCGACGCACAAGACATTCAGAACAACAAGGCAATGGCGATTTTGGCTTACCTCAGCATACTCGTGTTGATCCCATTGTTTGCGGCAAAGGAATCAAAGTTCGCACGTTTCCATACCAATCAGGGCTTGATTCTTGCAATTGCTGAGATCATATTCAGTATCGCTTACAGCATTATAAGTTCAATACTCTATGCTATTTCATGGAGACTCGGCTTTATTGCCACTATCATAAGCATTTGCAGTATTGTATTCTTGATTCTTGCTATCATCGGCATCGTTAACGCCGCCGACGGCAAGGCAAAAGAGCTGCCTATCATCGGTAAATACAAGATAATCCAGTAATAGTAGCTTGTAAATTCTAAAATAGCTAAAAGGCGGAGGTTCACATTCCTTACGGAATGCAGGGCTTCTGCCTTTTTAAGTTTGACGGCTTTGGGTTGTGTTATAGCGGCTACAGCAGCTAGAGAGCGTAGGGCGTCCCATCATTTCGCTATCCCCCCAATTCTATAAAAGTTATTGACAAACGATAATTTACGGCATATAATATTATCGTAATTCGATAATCGAGGTGACAGGATGAAGCGAAAAACATTTTTTATACTACTGGGAATAGTGTTCGTGCTGTTTGCGGCTCTCGCGCTGTTTGTCGAAGGATTGCCTGAACTCTTCTCCTCTTATGTGGCATTTCCGTTTGAGCAGATTGGCGCAGGGCTTAGGGCGCTATCCCTGACAGGCAGTGTCGGAAATGGTGTTGCGTTGGCTATTTGCGTTGGGATATCTTTGATTCCTGTAATTCTTGCGCTATGCACTAGGCGTGAAAAGTCGTCCATCGGCGAAAGAATCGTGCTTTGCTGTACAGGTGTGGTTGCATTCATCGTTCTGTTATGCATGATCAACCCCACGGAGATTCTCTCCGCGTTTCCCGGTTTTACAATGGATTTGCTCCCGGTCGTAAAGGGATCCCTTGGCTATACGGTTTGGTCATTCGTCGTGCTCTGCCTCATGCTCAAATTGCTGAAGCTCTTTAGAGACAGCGACACACACAAACTGCTCAGATATTTGCGCATAGCGCTTTACGCCTTATGCCTGCTGTTTGACGCAGTCATTGCGCTGTCCTGCGTACCGATACTCGTAAATGGGATTTCAGACGCATACAGGTGCATGGACGGGTTGATGGCTGTGCTACGCTTTGTCGCTTCCTCGCTCCCATATATACTGGACATTATCATTACGCTCTCTGCAATCACGCTTCTCGAGACATTTATGTCGGATGATAAGACCGATACGGTACAGCGTGCAGATGCGCTCTCCCGCCGCTGCTGTCTTGCATTGGGTATCACTGCGGTGTCGACCGTCATACTGAATGTAGTGCAGTTATTGCTCTCAAATTGGCTTTCAAATATCTCCGTCAGTGTGGATATTCCGTTTATCAGTCTTGCATTTGTGCTTCTTATTCTGCTTCTGTCGCGACTTATTGCGGAAAACCGAAGACTGCGGGACGACAACGATCTCTTTATATAAGGAGCTAATATGGCAATACAAGTGCATTTGGAGGAAGTTCTTAAAGTCCGCGGTCTCACCTCCAAAGAATTATGTGCAAAGGTGGGCATCACGGAAGCGAATCTGTCCATTTTACGAAGCGGCAAGGCAAAGGGCGTGCGCTTCGGGACGATAAACAGGATATGTTATTTCCTTGAATGTGATGTGGGCGATATACTGAAATTTGATGGAAATCTGGAGGATAAGGATGAAGGCTAAAATAACTCTTATTGTACTCACTTGCGCACTGTTGCTGTCATTTGTTCTTGGGGCAACGGGAACAATAACGCTGGCAAAAGACGACGTTGCAACCCCCAGCAAAGACCGACTTATAGGTGTTTTCATAACCATGGAGCCACTTGAACTGTTTGATCGTGAGAGCTATATCAATGACAACGTAGGAGAACTCCTCTCCGGCGGAAACATAAGCGAGACAGACAGTTCTGACTGTCAGAAAAAGTTTTACGCCTCGCTTGTTGAACGCTCATACACCAATCCGGATACGGGCGAGACATCAACAACAAAGGAATATGTCTTTGACGGTGTAGACGGCTTTAGCTATTTCCGCGCAAATTACACGGACAGCAGCAGTACTTATTCACTCTCAAGCAGTAACGGCGCTATCTCCGATGGAAATGTTGCAGTTAATTCCACCGATGTCGGCGAAAGCATTTCACTGGAAGGTACGATATACGTCTCCACATCTGCCGGACACATTACCTTCTATTTCAACCCCATATATCAGACCGCTTCAGGCGAGGTATATGCTGTGTCGGGGCAAGGAATGAGCTTCGGCGAGTACATGGCGGGAGCGTCAGGCAGTCAAGCCATTAGCGAGGAGCAGACGGTTGTAAATGACGGAAAAAGCGAAACCATCAGCACAGACGTCAAAGTGAACTTCGTGTTCATGGACATCCCGACGAGCGTAAGCGTAATCCAACTCGATAGAGATAACAACATCGCTTCTGCGCAGGAATATGCCCCGGGAAATCTACCGCCAAGCATCACCGTTGAGAGCAACACAGAATACATAATTGTCGAAACCCGCATGAGTGCCACAGACGGAACGGAAACGGTTACAAGAGAGCTCTTCCAATCGGACGATAACACTCTGTTCGCATTCTCTTGCCGCGATGACGGAATATGTTTCAAGCAGTATTGCGACATAACTTGGAATGATTGATTAGTTAATCTCAATATCGGATAACGTATAGCCGTCGGTGTGAGTTATCCCGCATCGGCGGTTTTCTATGCCCCATGCCCACCGTTTCAATAGGACAATAACACCCGTACTGCCATAAACGATCAACAATCTTTAGTGTAATGATTGCGTATTTAATTAACGGCAAATGAAATGGCTAATCGAGTCCACTTACGTAGACGAGCAAATCTTCGTCTTAAATTGACAATATGTTATAGCTGTGGTAAATTAGTTATACGAACATTTATTCGTATGATAGAGCATAAAGCTTTGAGATTTGGCTCAAAATAGGGGTTCACAGCTCGAATACTGTCGCTGAGTTTGCGAAAGGAGACATTGAATTGGAAAACAAGACCTATATTGCAATCGATCTCAAGTCCTTCTATGCATCCGTAGAATGTGTCGATCGCGGACTTGATCCTCTCGACACCAATCTCGTAGTAGCTGATATGGGACGAACCGAGAAGACGATTTGTCTTGCCGTGTCTCCATCGCTTAAATCGTACGGCATACCCGGTCGTGCGAGGCTTTTTGAGGTCGTCGAAAATGTTAAACTGGTTAACGCTCAGAGGCGTCAAAAGGCTCGCGGCAGAAAGCTTTCAGGTGAGTCCGTGCTGTACAGTGAACTGCAACGCGACCCTACACTTGCGGTTTCGTATTTGGTCGCACCCCCGCAAATGGCTCGCTACATGAAGGTCAGCACTCAAATTTACAATATCTACCTTAAATACATAGCCCCCGAGGACATACACGTTTACTCAATAGACGAGGTTTTTATCGATGCGACAAATTATCTCGCTACATATGGGCTAACCGGCAGAGAACTCGCCATGAGAATGATACTCGACGTGCTCAATACAACTGGTATTACGGCAACGGCAGGCATAGGTACTAATCTGTATCTGTGCAAGATTGCCATGGACATACAGGCAAAGCATATCAAGCCCGACAAAAACGGCGTGCGCATAGCAGAGCTCGATGAGATGAGCTACCGCAGGCTGCTTTGGGAGCACAGACCGCTCACGGACTTTTGGCGTGTGGGCAAAGGATACGCAAAGAAGCTCGAAGCGCACGGACTATACACGATGGGAGATATTGCCCGCTGTTCTATCGGCAAGCCCACAAGCCTACACAACGAGAACCTGCTCTATAAGCTATTCGGGATAAATGCCGAACTGTTGATAGACCACGCATGGGGCTGGGAGCCCTGCACGATTGCAGACGTAAAGGCATATAAGCCCGAGGCAAACAGCATAAGCTCGGGTCAAGTGCTCGCACATCCATACGACTGCAAAAAGGCCAAGCTTATAATCAGAGAAATGACGGAGCTTTTGGCTCTCGATTTGGTCGACAAGGGGCTCGTTACAGACCAGTTGACGCTCAATATCGGTTACGATATCGAGAATCTGACTGATGTCGACAGAGCTGTAGCCTATAAGGGCGAGATAACTACCGACCATTATGGCAGGAAAGTGCCCAAAGCTGCGCACGGGTCTATAAATATCGGAAGGTCTACCTCATCAACCCGACTAATAATGGATGCGATGCTTGAGTTATATGACAGAATAGTGGATAAAAACCTTCTTGTGAGGCGCATGTCTGTTGTCGCAAATCACGTCGTCGATGAGCTTTCCGCAAATACCTCGAAAAAGTCTGAGCAATTAAGTCTCTTTACCGATTACACCGCAGAGGAAGAAGCCCGTGTCGCTGAGGAAGCATCGCTTGCGCGTGAGAAAAAAATGCAAAAGGCCGTGCTCGAAATTAAAAAACGATACGGTAAGAATGCTATACTCAAGGGCAATAGCTTCGAAGAAGGTGCAACCGCAATCGAGAGGAATGGTCAAATAGGAGGACACAAGGCATGAGCGGCAAGTATGACGACATAATAAACCTTCCCCACCATGTTTCAAAAAGCCGTCCTCAAATGTCCATTGCCAGCCGTGCCGCCCAATTCTCACCTTTTGCCGCGCTGACAGGGTACGAGGACGCAGTTGTCGAAACCGCACGACTTACCGACAGCAAAATTGAGCTCGACGAGACGATGATATGCGTGATTAACGATAGGCTCAATGTAATAAAGGCGTGTATCGGGGACGGCAGTCAGGTGTCTATCACGCACTTTGTAAAGGACAAGCGAAAGTCCGGCGGCCAGTATGTAACTACGAATAGCCACGTCAGAAAAATCGATGAGTACAGTCGCGTCGTACTTATGTGGGACGGTACAAGAATAAATATAGCTGATATCTACTCAATCGAAGGGGATATGTTTGAGTTTTAGAGGTGCATGATACCACATATGTGTGTAGCATACACGATCACATGGCTTTCTATGTGCTGACCGTAGGCTTGAACACCGAAACTGTGGGATGGTATGATAAAAGAAGGCTAAACACAGGGGAGCAGCACGAGAATTGCACTATGCGCAATGTGGGGTTTATAAACAACGACGTTTCTTATAACCTAGAGCAATATGATGTTCTCACAGACGTTTTTGAGTAGGCCTGCAACTGCGTATAAAATTCTTAGCAATCAAGAAGTGTGATAGAATTTGGTATGCAAAAAACCACCGTTGATGGTCGGTGGTTTTATTCTTTTGTCCAATCTGTCTTTCTCGCCCTAACTTGAACCCCGGTATGGAGTGCTTTGGGTTTACTTTCCTGTCAGATTAAGCTCGACATAACCCTGCGGTGATTTACAAAGCGGACACATATCCCATGCTTGATTGAGAGTCGCCTCATGTCCGCAGACACTACACTTCCACTTAACCGGTGTATCACTCGTATAGAGAGTGTCCGAGCCGATTCTGCGATGAAGCTCCGTCAGAATCTTATCGTGACAGCTCTCAACCGCCGCAATGAGGTCATACAAGCAGGCAATTGCCTCAAATCCCTCTTCGCGAGCCGTCTGTGCAAACTGCGGATAGATGACCGTATGCTCGTCATGCTCATTCTCCGCCGCAAATTCAAAGTTCTTCACAAAGTCCCATTTCTCCTTGAATGGATAACCACTCGATACCTGCAGGTTATCCAATGTTTGCGTATCTGCAGACTGGATAAATGTATAGAACATCCTCGCGTGGTGCATTTCGTTTTTGCTCAGTTCCTGTATCTGCCGCTCTACCATAAAAAGGCTGCGGTCCTTTGCGCCGTATGCGAGGTACTTATACCGCATATGAGCCTGACACTCGCCGGCAAACGAATTAACCAAATTTTGAAATGTTTTGCTTTTAATCAGATCCATATTGTTACCTCCAATTGGTGATGCTCTTATTATTGGTAGGAAAAGTCATATTATTCGGTTTTCGTATGAATAAAAAGCTTTGATACATCAAAATATAGCTACATAAACAAAAGGAGGTATATCTATGGAGAATTCCGGTGTCACCTGCAACGTTGTTGAATGTGCTTACAATGTGGGCAATAACAAATGCAAGCTTGCCACTATAGAGGTAACTCACGAGAAGACAAGCCCCGACGCTATGTCAACACCCCATTTCTGCAAGAGCTATCAGATGAAGTAATGGCTTAAGCGGCAATCAACTGATAGAGGGTGCGGTTTCTGCCGCACTCTTTTTTTGACTGAATGAAGAATGCCACATCATTAAACCGATGTTGACGCACACAGCGTGTGGGTGTACCCTGTTAAAAACGCATAATACAGAACGCGTTACCATTTAATTTGTGGAGGTATGATTATGAAGTCAAAGGTTCTGTTTACAAATGACATTTCACCCAATGGACTCATCCGCATATTCGAAGCGCTCAATATAAAGCTCCATCCGAATGTGGCAGTAAAGATTTCCACGGGTGAACCCGGTGGGCATAATTACCTTAAACCCGAGCTTATTGGTCCGCTGACATCAAAGCTCAACGGCACGATAGTTGAATGCAATACCGCCTACTCCGGCAAACGCAACACGCTCGAAGCGCATCTTCATGCTATACGCGACCACGGATTCACCGAGATCGCCCCATGTGACATATTGGACTCCGAGGGTGAGATATCTATTCCCGTGCATAGAGGTAAACACTTGAGTGAGAACTTCGTCGGCGCTCATATCACAGATTACAGCTCAATGCTAATGCTCTCGCACTTCAAAGGTCACGCAATGGGCGGCTTCGGCGGCGCGCTGAAGAATATGTCAATAGGTGTGGCTTCCTCCCACGGCAAAGCTCACATACACGGCGCAGGCAAGCCCGAGGATATATGGACGGCGGACCACGACTCGTTCCTTGAGAGTATGGCCGAGGCCTGTAGTGCGGTAATGGATTACTTTGGACGCAAGAACATAGTTTATATCAATGTAGCCAATAACCTCTCTGTCGATTGCGACTGCGATTCAAACCCTCATGCACCCGAAATGGCAGATATCGGAATATTTGCCTCGCTCGACCCCGTAGCGCTCGATCAAGCTTGTGTCGATGCGGTATATGCGTCTAAAGACCCCGGGAAGACCGCACTTATCGAGCGAATCGAATCAAGAAACGGCATGCACACGGTTGAAACTGCCGAAAAACTCATGCTCGGCTCACGGGAATATGAAATCGTATCTATAGATTAAAAACGAGCAATGAGAACCCCCGCCCTTAGTACTGCTATCGACGGGGCTATTTGTTTTATTCTACTTTATCGGCATTGTACCTATCGAGTTGCGCTTAATACTGAATCACATCTAAATCACGGATAACAGCCGCAATGCTCCCCACACGCCCGCTCCGAGCAAGCCCCAAAGTGTACTGTATGTAAGGCATATCTGTCCCATAATATTGTGCTTCATCTTGCTGTAATCCCAAACGGCCATGCCAAGGCAGATATTTAAAATATAGCCGAAAACGAACTCTACCGTGGTAATCAGTACCGACGACAGCAGGAACGCCGTCAGTATGTTTAGCTCAAATGTCTGGAAAAGCGTGTAAAGCAAAGTAACGCATATGCCGCCAGCAAGGCCCATAGTCCAATGTGTGTGACCCCTCCAGAGGAGCTCTAGTCCCATATAGCCGAATGAACCTATCAAAAACACTATCACTATCATACATCTATTATTCCGACGGCAACGTTGTTTATACGTCGCTTTGAGTTTGCTATATTCGAGTACTATACGGAGCAGATGTACTACAAAACAAGATGGAACAATCAGCAAATACTGCCAAAACTGTGGAAGAACACTGTTTTCGCAAATAATCCCGCGACATTTTAAGCAAAAGAAAAGGCAGGTCGCCCTACGCTTGCGGTACTTTGCTATTCTTACTGTGATGTGTTGTATAGTGAGAAGAACTGTCCCTTCCTATCCATGGGTTCAGCAAACGTTCCCGTCTCGCATATACGCCCATTCTTGACTACTACTATTTCGTCATACCTTGACAATATCGAGGGCTCAAGTCTGTGAGTTGCAACGATTTTCGTCAACTCTGGTATGTCGAGTATCGAAGCGGTAACTGCCTTTGAAGTGGATGCATCGAGCACTGCCGTCGCTTCATCCATCAGCATCATCGGGGTTTTCTTGAGCAGGCATCTTGCGATTGAAATTCTCTGCTTCTCGCCGCCTGACAGTCCGCTGCCGCCTTCGCCCCACTGATATCATTATTATCGTTGAAGCTATAAATGGCCTCCCTTGTGGATATGTTATTACTGCTTCAACTAAAACACTATACACCGGTTATACCAAAACGCAAATGCTTTTTCTACCGCAAGTATAATTCTCTTTCAACTAGTATAGCTATGTCGCACATAAAAAGGCATGAACCTATATCATGCCTTCTATCTATCATTCAAACATGTACGTTTAAACCTCATAGCCCCAATACAAATACCCATAACGGAAGCGTTATACACGAAAACAACGTGCTCACAACGAGGCAGTTTGAGGCAAACTCGGCATCCATTTTGTACTTGACCGAGAGTATGGCGCTTACCGCACCCGCAGGTAATGCAGTCATCAACACTATAACGCCCCTTGCCGTTGCATCCATATGTATCGGTAGCGTTGCCGTATACATTATTAGTGGCATTACTACGAGCCTTAAAAGCGTAAAGTACAGGGTTTTATTGGTTATCATGTTTGCTATACTGCCGTCGCTAAGTATCATGCCGATAAGCATCATAGAGAGCGGAGTACAGCATGCACCTATCTTTGTTATTACCGTATTTATAGGTGCAGGAAGCGTAATCCCAAACACCATCATCAAAAACCCGATTATAACAGCAACGATGCACGGATGTGCGAAAGCCTTGAGCATACCTTTGATGCTCTTATCGGGTTTTGAATAGTAGCCTATACCAACAGTCCACATTACTATCCTTTGCGGAATCTGATGGACCGCTCCGAGCATGAGTCCCATAAGCCCGTATATGCCCTCGCATATCGGTAGACCCATAAAACCTGCATTCGGGCACACTATTGCATACTTTGCGGACGGTTGCTGCTCCTTAGTGAACCACTTGAAAGCAAACAGGTTTATAACGACACACAACGCCTGATTAAACACCGATGCTGCAATCACAAGTAATATCATGTTGATGAGGTCGCTTGTCGGATCAAGCCTGAACGAAACCAATATGCTGCATGGAAGCAGTATGTTTATCACGAGGTCGGATAAGACGGTGTTTACGCCGCTTTCACCTACTGCCTTTATCTTAGCTATAACGAACCCAATGCCTAAATACAGAAAAAGCTGTAACAGCAGTTCTATAAGTTGCCATACGTTGTCGCCCATAAGGCCCCCCAACATTTGTTTTCCGACTAAATTTAAGAATAATCCCGCTACGATTCCAGGTCAAGCATGAATGTCAAAATTTGTCTAAACCGATTCTTGGGATTGGTATTTGGTAACAATCAAAAGTAGTTTACGATTACACGCTTGCCCATTTTTCTGAGGCACTCTGACAAATTCTCGACAAGCTTCATCTTTATACTGAAGTCTATCGGAAGATTGGGGTTCTGGTGGGCCGGATTTATCGCCCGTCCTACGAAGAAGTTGACGTCTGTGGCATCCTCAAAGAGCATACGCGAAATTATAGACGCGCCGTCCTGTTTGCGGCTCCACTCCTCATAGCGCGTGTTCTCCCCGACATAATCCTGTGCGTACTCTACCACACGGTTAATAGTCACAACGCCTTCCGTAACAAGGTCGACGCCATCTATGCTCGCTGTCGGAGGTATCTCCGGATCATGGTACAGAAGATTCATAGTCAACGGGCGCTTTAAGAAGTCCGCAACTATCTTTGAAGTCGTGCCACCCGACACTATATGTTTACCGTGCTTTGCAAAGAACAGCGATAGCATTTTACTGCAGTCATCGGGGTTTGACGGCGGCCCAAAAAGCAAGTTGACAGCCTCGCGTTCTCTTATGCGAATAGTACAAACGGTAGCATCATCCATGGGTTTATAGTCGTACAGCTTATTCGTTTCATCGAGAAGTATGGCCGTAAGCGTCTTTGCGGTAAAGCCGACGCCATACAATGTCTCTATGAAGCTCACTATCTCCTCGCGCTTCCACCCGAAATTGTACTTGTTGCCAGCTCCTGCGTGCTCCACTCCGTCACTCATGGCGATGAAGACATCGTTCTCCTTAAGTTCCACATTTGAGAGGCTTATCTGCTTCCCGCAAATATCGACCGTTGATGAGGGTATCTCGTAATTCTCACCGTCCCGAAGCATGATAAGCTTTGGGTTTTCATACTGCATTATCTCGGCGCGCTCGTTGTTGATGATTTTTATTATAGTAAACGTCGAATAAGCAATTTTCCTTTCAGAGCACACCGGGAGCGCCTGTACAATGGACTCCACCGCACTTTCAAGCGGAAGATCCGCCGCTACCATGGTTGAGATCATCTTTGAGGTCAGTATGGACAGTATGTTTGCCTTTACCCCACTCCCCAGTCCATCCGCAAGCACGACCACACACGAACCCTCGTCGAGCTTATCCACTACCTCTACATGATCGCCGCAGAGCTGTTCCCCGTAGTGTGTAAGGCTCATATAGCCTATATCAGTGCACAGGTTATTCTTCATCGCCCATAGACTCCTTAAGCTTCGTCAATGCAATTTTGGTCTCTGCGGCAGTCTCACCCAAAAGCGAAGCGATCTCCTGAACTATCCTCATCTGTTTATCGACTACCTTATCCGCAATCTCAATAGTCTGCTTGCTGAGAGCTTCTTTCTTTTGTCTCTCCCCCTCCACATCAGTTACATCCCTAAGTATGGCGATAATTATTCTTGACGCCTTGTCGTGTGCGAGCGTAAGCTCAATGTACTTTTTGTATTCCGGATAATAGTCGAGCTTATCCTTCACCGTCTTTCCGTCAAGAGCATTGAGGAAGGGCAACGGGTCGAAAAGCCTTACCACGGGCTCACCCAGTATGTCCGATACATACTTTATACCAAGCATCCGCAGTACGGAGTTATTTGCCTGCTGAACTTCGAGGTCTTCATTTACCACGAGTATCCCGTTCGGGGTGTTATTCAGTATCGTGTTTGTGAAGCTCTCGGATTTATCCATAAGGAACGGCAAACACATACTTATATCCGCTTTACCCTGACATACCGCCCTCGCCTTCTCACGACATGTATTATAGCCGCATGTACCGCAATTAAGCTCCTGTTCGGGACCTGTCTTCCCCATCTTTCTAAGAATATCCGTAATCTCCTTTTCGGTTGGCTCCGTCTGTGTTCTTCCTGTAAAGTGGTAGTTTTTTCTGAGCACTGAGGTCTCGGTGTTCTCAACCTCAAAATCACTTCTGCCGGCATAGGTTACGGCTGACCTAAGATGCCTTATCGGAGAATTCTTGTATTTTCCCATCACAGGACCGCCTATACAGCTACCCTGGCAGGACGACATTTCAATAAAACACTTCGATATGTCGCCGCGTGAGATATCATCTAACGCATTCATGCAGTTTTCAATGCCGTCAACAGTCATATAGGTATAGCCGTTATCGGGAAGGTCCATTGTTTTGAGTATGCCTCCCACAGTCGGAAACAGTCTCGCTCTCGTCTTTTCAGCAGAATCCATACGAAGCTCCGGTACAATCCCCTTCCTCCCGAACATCTCCCCAAGCTCCGCAAACGTGAGCACGGCATCCGCGGGACCACTCATTGCCTCATCTTTCTTTGAAAGGCACGGCCCTATAAACACGACATTGGCGTCGGGATATCTTTTCTTTATGTTGAGTGCGTGCGCCGCCATAGGAGTTACAACGGGTGAAAGGCAGCCTAACAAATTCGGATAATACTTCTGTATAAGAAGGTTAACGGAGGGACAACACGAGGAAATAATAATGTTGCTTGTCGCCGCCCTAATCTGCTTCTCATACTCACGTTTTACGAGCGTTGCACCGATTGCCGTCTCCTCAGCAGCCGCAAAGCCGAGTTCAATGAGCGATTTGCTGAGCGCTTCAAAGCCTACGCCCTCAAAATATGCGACAAAAGACGGAGCGACGCTGGCGATTATCCTTTTGCCCGAATTTAACAGACAATTGACTTCCTCCGTAGAATCAGCTATCTCCTTGGCATTTTGCGGACATACGACAAAGCATTGTCCGCACAGTATGCAGTCGTCACCTATGATATGCGCTTGGTTTCCCGAAAACTTGATCGATTTTACCGGGCAGTGCCTTATGCATTTATAACAGTTTTTGCAATTTGATTTCTTAAGCCTTAAAATCTCCGACATAGTATCCACCACCAATCAAGCCGTCGCAAAATGCGACAATATCTGTTCTTCAAAAAAAGCATCTACAGTATCATGTGAAATGGAGTAGAGCTCTCCGTTCACCTTAACGCAAACACCCTTCATACATTGCCCGATGCAGAAAGAGCCCTCAAGTGCCACGTCATCCTTTAGATTATGGGCGTTCACAAGCTCCATAAGCCTTTCAACAACCTCACGCGAGCCTTTAACGTGACAGGAACTTCCCAAACAGATAGTTACGATCATATGCATCCTCCGTAAACCTTAAAACAATAAAAGGGCGTAAATGCGCCCTTACTTCTGCTCCGGGCCCTCTGTAAAGCAACCGGTAGTTTATCAATTGCCGTCCTATCTATGCGTCTGAGCATAACCAGGACTTCTAAAAGCTATCACCTATCATCAACACACTTTCAGCTTAAATTCATTGACACTGAAAGCATTTACATTTGTGTGTTTCAGATGCGCGACACTTAGTTTTCCGCGTACTTTTCGCTTATGTAACGGTCAATTGCCGCGGCGGCATTTTTGCCCGCGCCCATGGCGAGTATTACCGTAGCTGCCCCCGTAACGGCGTCGCCTCCCGCGTATACGCCCTCACGCGAAGTCTTGCCCGTTTCGTCATCCGCTACAATTCCTCCCCATCTCTGTGTTTCAAGTCCCTTTGTCGTAGACTTAATGAGAGGATTCGGCGATGTACCTATTGCCATTATGACACAGTCTGCATCGATTGTAAACTCACTTCCCTGCACGGCCTTTGGTGAGCGTCTACCCGATGCGTCGGGTTCACACAATTCCATAACCTGACAAGTTATGCCGTCAACCCAACCGTCTGCGTTGCCCTCGATACTCACGGGGTTAGTCAAAAGCTTGAATTCGATGCCTTCCTCCATGGCATGTTCTACCTCTTCTTTTCTCGCAGGCAGCTCTTCCATGGCAAGGCGATACACTATAGTGACGTCTGCACCAAGGCGCTTTGCACATCTTGCTGCATCCATAGCGACATTTCCGCCTCCGACCACGACAACTTTTTTGCCGTGTTGTATGGGCGTTGTGCTGTCGGGCTTATATGCCTTCATAAGATTTACTCTCGTGAGGAATTCGTTGGCTGAGTATACGCCGTTCAAGCTCTCGCCGGGTATGTTCATAAATCTCGGCAGACCTGCACCCGAGCCGATAAACACCGCATCATAGCCGTACTCCTCCATAAGCTCATCTATGGATATCGTCTTTCCTATTACTACGTTTGTATCGATCTCAACACCAAGTTCCTTGAGTGTATCTATCTCCTTCTGTACGATAGTCTTCGGGAGACGGAATTCGGGAATGCCGTATACCAGCACGCCGCCGGCAAGATGCAATGCTTCAAATACAGTTACATCATACCCCTTCTTTGCAAGGTCTCCGGCACACGCAAGACCTGAAGGTCCCGAACCGATAATTGCGACCTTGTGACCGTTTGATTCGGGCTTTACCACCGATGTAGTGCAATGGCTATTGTGGTAGTCCGCAACAAAGCGTTCAAGTCTACCTATACCTACAGGCTCTCCCTTTACGCCGCGCACGCACATCTTCTCACACTGCGTCTCCTGAGGACATACTCTGCCGCAAACAGCTGGTAAAGAGCTCGACTGCGATATTATGCGGTAGGCTTCCTCAAAATTGCCCTCAGCTACCTGTGCGATAAAATCGGATATGTGAATCTTAACGGGACAACCTGCTGTACAAGGCTTATGCTTGCAGTTGAGGCATCTCTTTGCTTCATCGATAGCCTGCTCCTCGGTGTAGCCCAATGCTACCTCGAGAAAGTTTGAATTTCTTACTTCCGGAGCCTGCGTAGGCATCTCGTTCTTCTTCAGTGACATATTCGGCATAATCACTTGTCCTCCATTTTGAGCAGATTGCATACGTGTTCATGCGCCTTGCGCTCGAAATCACGGTACATTGAACTGCGTTTCATTGCGGAATCGAAGTCAATAAGATGACCGTCAAATTCCGGACCGTCTACGCAAGCAAACTTTGTCTCTCCGCCTACTGTGAGTCTACAGCCGCCGCACATGCCGGTCCCGTCAATCATTATCGGATTCATACTGGCAACCGTGGGAATCGAATACTCACGGGTGAGCTGACACACGAACTTCATCATTATGAGAGGTCCTATGGTGATAACACGGTCGTACTTCTCACCGCCGTCAACGAGAGTCTTGAGTGCGTTTGTAACGAGACCCTTTTCGCCCCAGCTTCCGTCGTCGCTCATCCTTACGAGCCTGCTGCTTGCCTTTTCAAACTCGTGCTCGAGTATGACGAGATCTTTTGTCCTGAAACCGACTATCGAGTGAACCTCACAGCCCTGCTCAAACAACTTCTTTGCAACGGGATATGCTATGGCACAGCCCACGCCGCCGCCTACGACCGCCACCTTCTTCAGTCCTTCGGTTTCGGTAGCCTTGCCCAAAGGTCCTACGAAGTCGTGCAGGCACTCGCCTTCATTGAGGCTATCGAGCTGTTGTGTAGTCGCTCCGACAATCTGATAGATTATCGTGATCGAGCCTTCTTCTCTATCGTAATCCGCAATTGTAAGCGGTATTCTTTCTCCGTCGGCATTCACTCTGAGTATTATGAACTGTCCGGGCTCTGCCTTTTTTGCTACCAGAGGAGCGTTTATCTCCATCAGTGTCACTGTAGGATTAAGGCGCTGTTTTTTTAGTATTTCGTACATGGTTTGTATCTCCTTGCAGTACATCCTTCTCTTCCGTCACGGATAATGTTATGTCATAGAGTACCTTCGACTTTAATTTGGAAATCTACATTATCCGACCAAAGCTACAGTTCTCTATTATAAATAATACACTGAAACTTCCATGTCTTCAACATTATGGTACAACAATTTCCATGAAAACAGGCTACCAAATCATGGTAGCCTGTGCTGTGCTAATTCTATTAGAAGTCTACTTCTGCGTCATAGTAGCAGCACTTGAGCAGGGCTTCCATCTCTTCCTGGCTGGGCTGACGGGGATTTGAACCTGTGCAGGCATCCAAGATAGCATTCTTGGCAATCTCGGGCAGTCTCTCGAGGAATACATCCTCAGGTACGAAGCCATGCTCTGTGGGATAACTGTCTGCACCGTAGTTCTTTATGCAGTGCGGGATATTGAGCTCGTCATTCATCTTGCGCAGATACGAGATGAGCAACTGTACCTTCTCTGCAACACTGCTTCCGCCGAGGTTCATGGAGTCTGCAATAACGGCGTAACGCTTTGCAGCTTCTTCATTCTTCGCATTGAACGCTATTACCTTGGGCAGATACATTGCATTTGCGGCACCGTGTATGATATGTGCGCCATAGTCGGCAAATGCAGCGCCTGTCTTATGAGCCATTGAGTGTACGATACCAAGCAGAGCATTGCTGAATGCCATACCCGCAAGGCACTGCGCGTTATGCATGCTGTCGCGCTTGCCCATGTCCCCGTTGTAGGAATCCACGAGGTCTTCCTGAATCATCTTAATAGCATGGAGCGCAAGCGGGTCTGTGAAATCGCAGTTGGCTGTCGAAACATACGCCTCGATTGCGTGCGTCATCGCGTCCATACCTGTGTGCGCAACGAGCTTCTTGGGCATTGTCTCTGCAAGGTCTGAATCGACGATTGCCACGTCGGGTGTTATCTCGAAGTCGGCTATCGGGTACTTGATGCCCTTTGAATAATCTGTAATGATTGAGAATGCGGTAACCTCCGTTGCCGTACCGGATGTCGAAGGTATTGCGCAAAAACGAGCCTTTGTACGGAGCTTCGGCAGACCGAATACCTTGCACATATCTTCAAATGTCGTCTCGGGATACTCGTACTTTATCCACATGGCCTTTGCGGCATCGATAGGTGAGCCACCTCCAATTGCAATGATCCAATCGGGCTGGAACTTTATCATGGCTTCTGCGCCCCTCATAACGGTTTCTACGGAGGGATCCGGCTCGATACCGTCGAATACAGAAACCTCCATGCCCGCTTCCTTAAGATTATTAATAACCTTATCGAGGAAGCCAAACTTCTTCATGCTACCGCCGCCAACACAGACGATAGCTCTCTTGCCGTCGAATGTCTTAAGTGCGTCTATGGCACCTTTTCCGTGATACAGGTCTCTCGGTAATGTGAATCTTGCCATTGTATTATCCTCCAATCATTTTTCAATGGGTTGTTCTCCTTGATGGCTAAATTCTATAACAGTTGATGGAATATGTGAAATATAAAAAGCGCATATCAGTAGTACTATATCGATATGTGGCTATAAGATTGCCATTTTTCCTGTTGTTATCAGTAAACTATCGGTGTTTTTTCGCCTGCGTTATGCCAAAATCTACTTGCTCAACAGTTAATATACGGCTGTTTTTCCTGTTTCTGCCGCCACTTTCGTCAAAATTGTCAAATGTAGACACAATACTATGTTAAGCCTATATAGATAATGGAATATCCATATTCCGATATCGATATCGTTTTGTTGAAAAAAGCTTAGTTTTTAGCCAGACAATGCTTCTATCACCCATGAATCCCCAACATAAGGCAGAAAAAGCTCCCATTACTATGATGAAGGTGCATATGTGGTCTTGCCTGCTCATCTGTATGTACAGAACGAAACCTCGTTTTTCGAGCTGTAGAGTTTATCGATAAAACGCTTGTCAATGTCGGTAAATGCATATCCCTTTTGATATATCAACACGTCCTTATACTTATTTCCCTGGAACGGGCATTTTCTTTGTACGAGATTGTACCTTTGCACGATATCATTCGGTACCGGTGATACCCACATAAATGTCTCGGGGATATTGCACAGGAGCTCGAACTGGTTTCCCCTCTCGTACAGATCTATCCTGCGCTTTGTCGATGCTTCACTATAACCCACATTTTCGGACATTAAATAAGGTATGACATTATCCCCGTGAGCTATCTCGATATAGGGCTTTAGGTCGTTGACCGTTATCGTCTCGGCCTCGGCAAGAGGATTGTTCTTAGACATTATTACGAGGTGCTCGAACTCCCATATCGGCTCGTAGCACAGCTTCTTCTCCGAAAGAAAATCCTTGAAATACTGCTCATACGTCATCTGATAGCGAATTATTCCGAGGTTGAACCTGCCATCGACGACATTTGCTACGGACTGTATTGAATTTGTCTCCATGACATTTACATGTATACCTTTTTCCTTGTCGAGCTTTGAAACCAGGCGCGTAATTGCCTGAGAAATATAGCTCACCCTCGGAAAGCTCAGGCTGAATCGCTGAGTTAGGTCGCTGCCTTTATCCGCTATGCTCTCCATCTGTTCGAGCTGCTGCACTATATTCCTCGCGTGCTGGAGAAACTGAGTTCCCTGCGCAGTAGGTATTACGCCCTTTGGCGTCCTCTCGAATATCGCATACCCCAACGTATCCTCAAGTTCTTTTATCGCCTTGCTGAGGTTTGGCTGAGCCATAAAGAGATTTTCCGCCGCCTGTGTTATCGAACGCGACCTCTCCACCTCAATAGCATACTTAAAATACAGAGTGTTCATATCAGACCCTTATCCCTTCATTTGTTCCCTCAGATGACGTGACAGCAAAGCAAGCGAGGCCGCCATGTTTTCGTTTTGTACCAGTATGTTGTCCGGCACGGATAAATGCAGAGGTGCGAAATTCCATATAGCCTTTACACCACCGGCCACCAACTGGTCGCACACCGTCTGTGCGCACAGTGCAGGTACTGTTATTATGCCTATATGCACATTCATACGGCGGCACATATCGCTTATGCGGCTCGCGTGGATTATTTTCTTTCCGCTGACTTCCGAACCCACCAGATTCTCGTCAGTATCAAATGCTGCCACTATCTTAAGACCGTACACCTCAAAACCACTGTAGGCCATAAGTGCCCTGCCCAGCGACCCAACGCCTACGAGCACAGCCTCATCGGTATTATTATAACCGAGCACTTCCTCGATATCCTTTATGAGATTTCTCAGCTCAAAGCCCTGCTTTGGCTTGCCCTGTGACGAGCTAACCGAAGCAAAGTCCTTTCTGACCTGTATCTCGCTGAAATTGAAATGAGCGGCAACATTCGGTGCAGAAACGGTCGCAACGCCCTCGTTCAGCAAGCTCTTAAGATACTCTAAGTAGTACGGCATCCTCTTGAAAGCCTGAACAGATATGGCATGACGCCTTACTTCTCCATCCATATTCGCATCTCCTCTCGATATTGTCCTTTCGATATTATAGTATCGATTTTTATAAAGTCAATAGCAAACTTAAATGTCCTGTCATTGTCGTATGCCGACTTTGGGTGTATAATCCTCGGTAAGCAGTCGGAGGTGTATTATAATGCTGATAGAGTTTTCAAAGATAGACGAAGTAAGAAACAATAAGTTTAAGGGCGGCAACGGCGACACGATCATGCGTTTGTTTTGCGACGGCTTGAACAAGGTTATGATGGGCCTGCTTCAACCCGGTTGCTCGATAGGTATGCATACGCACGAAATCGACAGCGAGGTAATATACATTCTCAGCGGCAAAGGCATCGTGCTGTACGACGAAACCTCAGAGACACTCGCCGAAGGCTCCTGCCATTACTGCCCCAAGGGACATTCGCACAGCCTCGTGAACAACTCCGACGGCGATTTGCGTTATCTCGCGGTAATTCCCAGGCAATGATCGCGTTCAACGAAGTGCATCGAACTGCTCAGACAGCAGCTTTTTATGTTGCTCGCGGCTCTCACTCATAAGCTCAAATGTCAAATACTGCGGAGCAATGCGTTCGACTAACGCCTTAACGCCTGCACAGGTAAAAGGCTCGTGTCTATCTATCGCAAATGCATTGAGATACATCTGCATAGTCCTCTCCTCGTACGTTGGCTTAAGCTCTGTAGCACTTCCGTAGAGCTTCCTCATGTACGCTCCGGTGGCGGATTGATGCAAATGCACGCCTCTGATGTGTTTTGTCAGCTCTCCATGGATATCGAGCATCTCATTGATCAACTTCACCCCCTGTTCCTGCGTATCGATGGAAATGTCGGTATGCATGAGGTGTCCCGTGTCGAGCATTATACCCTTGTTTTCATACTCGATTGAGTTGAGCAGGCGCTCCGTGATAACGGGTGCTCTCATGGTCAGCCCGGGCATCCATAGGTTTTCGAGCAATAATGCGGCCGAACCCTTATAATTCGAAAACAGCTCATTTAACAGTTCTGCGGCACAGTCTGCAACCTGCTCGTCTGTATAGGAGTATTCACCTGTGAAGCCCTCCTCTATTGTTTCGTTTGCCACATGGAAGACAAGATACTCGGCATTGTAGCGCTCTGCGGCTTCGAGGTCACATTTGAACTGCCGTATAAGTGCGTTTTTGTCGCTTCCGCCATAAAACTTCTCCCAATTAGGGCGGTTGTCGAACTCGCGTACAAGCGCATCTGTATTGCCAAGATAGAAATCCATCCAATTGGCAAACGCCCTCATATGTATGCCTATCACCCTGTTTGTCGGGATGCGGCTCTCGTCGAATTGCCATTGACATGACAACTCTATGCCGTCTATACCGAATTCGTCCAGAAATGCATTCAGCTCGCCTGCCGTCTCATATCGGTCGATATCGCATGAGCAGGTCGAAAAATTAATCGTCGTTTTCATGTCAACTGCCCTTTATGACCGTAGGTATGCCACAGATAAGCCTGATTACTTTAGTAGCTTTCTTAGCCAACAATACGCATAGCCTTCCCGTAGCCTCGCGTGCCATTCTGTCGTTTTTTATCACGGGTATTACTCCGCTCCCGACCTCATTGCAAATGACGAGTTCCTTGTTTTCGAGCAGAGGCAATAGCTCAGAGGCGTTTCTCGGGTCTTTTGCGATTATGTCCTGCAGGTTATACACAACAGGTCTATCATCTATCACTCCGTCGGCTACCATGTCGGGAGTGTAGCCAAGACTAAGCACATAATCGAGTTTTCCCGAGGACTGTCCGCCGATAATCAAAACCATATGGCTCTCACCTTCCATGTAATGCATATTATCGTAACCGCGGCTATCTCAAGCAGTTGTATCAAAAAGCCCGCCAAATCGCCCGAGATACCTCCGAATTCTTTCCGAGCTATGTGAACCGTGTATGTGACTGCTATTGCCGCACTTATGAGTACGAACGCTCCGGTAAGTCCGTCGAGTAACACTATCGCCGCGGCGGCAATCCCGATTATGAACCAGAGTATCAATTTCGATGCACCCGAGGCGGCATCGTGAAACGTGCTGCCAAGTCCTTGTCTCTCTTTAGGAGTCATAATAGCACAAACTAACCCTGCAAGCGCACGACTGATAACATGGATGATTCCGAGCGTGTATACCGTTTCAAACGTCATGGGAAGCTCAGTGGCGAGCGTGAAGTACAGGAGGAAATAGACACACGCACCTATTACCGCAAATGCTCCCGTGTGAGGGTCTTTCAGTATTGCCCTCTTCTTCTCGGTATCTGCATGGCTTGAAAGCGCATCAATCGTGTCGCAAAAGCCGTCCATATGTATCGCCCCGCTTATAGCTATGGGAATCGCCGTAATCCCCGCCGCAAACAGAATAGAGCCAAATCCAAGCAGCTTATTAATCAACAGCCACCCGTAAAGTACCGCACCTATCACTGCACCGACAAGAGGCATGAATGCGAGTGCGAACTTCATATTCTGTTTGTCCCACTCAACACGAGGCATCGGCATTATCGAAAACATCGAAAACGCTATAACTATTGATTTGATTACAGACATGGCAATTCCCCCTTTAACACTATAGGTATACCGCACACCATCTCTATAACGCAATCAAAATCCGCGGCGAGTTTTCGGTTTATTCGCCCGAGCACCTCTATGTACCGTCGAGTTTCGGGTTCATACGCCCCGTTGTCGCTCCCCACATCGTTTGTGACGACAATGGTGTTATTGCATTGATTCGCAAGTGCATTCACTCCCGCTATTACCGCCTCATACGGGTCGGTTATCGCACCCGTGCTGTCAAACATCTCGTTTGCCGTAAGATTACATATGCATTCCAAAAGCACTGTTCCCTTTTTGGGCAAAACAATTCCGGCCATATCAGTGTAGCGCTCTATCGTCTCAAAGCCCTTGCCGCTCCGCATTTCCCTGTGGCGAGCTATTTTGGCGTAAGCTTCATCGTCATAGGGTTTCATCGCCGCAATGTAGTAAAGCTCCGAATCAAGCCGAGTTGCCAGAGTCTCCGCATATGTGCTTTTCCCGCAGGCAGAGCCCCCGGTCAACAATATCCTCATCAGTTCTCCTCTTTGTCCGGGTCGAATGCCTCAAGACCTATATCGTCATATGTGGACATATTGTTGTATACCGCAAGTGCCATGTCGAGTACGGGCAGCATACAAACGGCACCCGTACCCTCACCGAGTCTCATCTCGCAGTTAAGAAACGCCTCAGTACCGAGCTCCTTGAGTATATCGCATGCAGCAGGCTCTACAGATTCGTGACTTGCAAGCATTGCACACACCGAATTCGGGCAAAGTCTGTATGCGACAAGTGCCGCTACCGAGCTGATAATGCCGTCGATGATAATCGGTATCCTGTTGATCGCACAGCCTATATACAATCCTACCATGCCTGCGATATCGAAGCCGCCGAGTTTGCACAGTACGTCAAACGCGTCTGTGGGATCCGGCTTGTTGACCTCTATGGCGCGCTCTATGACACGTATCTTATTCATAAGCATATCGTCGGAAATGCCCGCGCCTCTTCCCGTAACTTCCTTTACACTTCTGCCTAAGAGCACTGCGGCTATAGCACTCGACGTAGTGGTATTCCCTATGCCCATTTCGCCCGTTATTACTATCTTATAGCCCGCCGCCTTGTAGCGGTCTGCCAAATCGATACCCGTCATTATTGCGGCTTCGCCCTCTTCCCTTGTCATGGCACTGCCTACAGCAATGTTTTTTGTGCCGTTTGCCACATGGCGATCTTCTACACCTTCTACGCGCCTTACCATACCAATATCTATCGGGAATACATCCGCATTTGCGTACTGCGCCATCTTGCATACGCACGAATTACCGGCCAGTATGAATTCTGCCATAACTGCAGTTATATCCTGCGGAGTACTCGCAACACCCTCGGCAAGTACGCCGTTATCCGCGCACATGACTGCGACGACCCTCTTATCTATGTCTATCCGCGCACTTCCTGTAAGCGCCGCAATAGACGATACCGCGCTTTCAAGCCTTCCCAGGCTTCCGACCGGCTTGGCTATACTGTCCCATCTGCGCCCCGCTTCGCGAGCGGAACTTTCATCGATGGGAGCTATTGATTGATTTAACTTCAAAAAATCCATATTTACCTCCAAAGCTCAAGCAGTTGTCTCATATAGGCGTACACGTCCATCGAATATACCGTCTCGAGATTCTCTGCAGTTAGTACGTTATTGATCTCTCCATGGGAAACGATTCTCCCTTTATCCATAAGCAGTGCGTGCGTACCGTAAGCCCTGGCGAGCGACAGTTCATGCACCACCGATATGACAGCTCTGCCCTCTTGGCACAGCCATTCTTTGATGATTCCGAATATCTGTTTTTGGTATATCAGGTCGAGATGATTCGCGGGCTCATCGAGTATAAGCAGTTTCGGATCCTGTGCAAACACCTGCGCAAGAAATACGCGCTGTAATTCCCCCCCCGAAAGCGCGAGGACCGACTTGTTTGCATATTCCGCCATGCCCGTCTGCTCAAGTGCCCTTTGTACGGCTTCCTCGTCCGCCTTTGTAAATCCCGACATCGCCTCTCTGTAGGCATATCTGCCGAGCATCGTTATTTCCTTAACGGTGAATGAATAGCCTACTGAATGGTTTTGCGTAAGTATTGCGATGTGCCTCGCTATGAGTTTAGAGCGCATACGCGACAAATCCGTGCCATTGAAACGTATCTGTCCCCCATAGGGCACACCTTGAGATACGGCGGATACAATCGTAGACTTTCCCGCTCCGTTCGGCCCCGCGACCATGAGCCATTGTCCCTCGTCTACGTCAAATGATATGGCGTCGAGTGCCGTAAAGCTTCCGTATTTTACTGTCAAATCTTCAACACTCAGCACACCTTTTTACTCCTATAGAATATGATTACAAATACGACCGCACCTATGAGCGACGTTACAACGCCTATGGGAAGTTCTACGGGTTTCAGTACTACCCTTGCCACAAGGTCCGCAAGCATGAGGAAAACAGCACCGGCAAACACCGATGCAGGCAATAGTCGTCTGTGATTCGGCCCTGCGATAAGCCTCACCATATGAGGCGTCACCAGTCCCACAAAGCCTATTGTTCCACCCACTGATACGCATACACCGATGAGTACGGACACGCATATCATGACTATAAGCTTCACTCGCTTAACATTGACGCCTACGTTTCTTGCGTTGTCCTCACCTATTGCAAGTGCATTGAGCTCATTACCCAATGTCATGAGTATGCCGCCAAAAACGATTGTCGTTACAAGCAAAAGCAGAGCATCCGCATATGTACTTCCCTGTAAGCTGCCCATAGTCCAGAACATTATCGCCTTTACCTTGTCCGATGCAAATGTGACGATAAGGCTCACTATGCTCGATACAAACATTGAGAAAATGACACCTATGAGTATTATTGTGCCCGTAGAAAGCGAATAATCGAGTTTATAAGAGAGCACGAGTATTATAACCAGAGATGCAAATGCAAACAAAACTGCAAGTATCGTGCTCCCTGCAAAGGGAAGTGACGGGATTATTATTCCGAATGCAATTGCAATTATCGCTCCGAGCGATGCTCCCGAGGATACGCCCAATGTCGAGCCGTCCGCAAGCGGATTCTTCAAAAGTCCCTGCATCACCGCACCCGACAGCGAAAGCGCCGCACCCGTAAATGCTACGCAAAGCACTCGTGGAAGCCTTACAGACCATATTATCGCAGTCGTCGTAATCGAATCCGGTATGGAGAGTCCCCAAACGGAATTCCATATGACCGTAAGCGTATCGCTGAGCGCAACATCGACGCTTCCCACGCATATGCAAATAAGCATAACGGCTAACAACACCGCTGAATAAGCGACATATTCGTATATGTGCATTCCATTTTGGACTTTCTTCATGTTATG
>JAEDCW010000002.1 GCA_016293975.1 Clostridia bacterium | reverse complement strand
CCCCTGACCTCCAGCGTGACAGGCTGGCATTCTAACCAACTGAACTACCGGGCCAATGGTGGGAGCAACAGGGCTCGAACCTGTGACCCCTTGCTTGTAAGGCAAGTGCTCTCCCAGCTGAGCTATGCTCCCACATTTGTCATTGTCTCGCAACGACGAGATACATTGTAGCGCATACTTGATTCGTTGTCAATGCATATACGATGATTTTTACAAAATATATGATAACATATCTTTCTGCGCGGCCAATCGCTTAATCTATCACTATACAATGCCTCGGGCAGACCCCCGCACAGTCTCCGCAACGGGTACAATTGTCGTGATCTATAACGGCAATACCATCCTTGACATGAATCGCATCGTACTGGCAAGCCTTCTCACAGCGTTTACATGCTATGCAAGACTTGAGACACACATCCACGGCAGCCCTGCCTACATCGCTGTTCCTGCACAGCACATCGATGCGGTCGGATTCGCTTGCAAGCTCAATAACACTTCTCGGACAGCACGCAACGCATGCACCACATCCTGTGCAAAGCTTTGAATCCACAACCGCAACGCCATTCTTAATTCTAATGGCATTGAATACGCATCTGTCAACACAGTCACCCAGGCCTACGCATGAATATCTGCAAAGCTTGGGGCCGCCTGCATGATAAGTCGCAGCACGACAGCTCTTTATACCCTGATATTCGTATCTGTCCTTTGCAACGCCGCTTGAGCCCTGACAACGTACCTTTGCCACCTTGCGTTCCATGCTTTCGCCTGCGTCCACTCCCAATACAGCGGCGATACCTTTTGCGACATTATCGCCGCCGGGAATACAGCCGTTCACCTTTGCTTTTCCCTCTACGACGGCCTCTGCAAAAGCGTCACAGCCTGCATAGCCGCAAGCGCCGCAGTTTGCTCCTGCCAAACATGCACGGACCTTTCCTACCCTCTCGTCTACCTCTACGGCAAACTTCTTTGATGCGAACTCAAGTATAAGCCCGAATATCGCTCCTATTGCCGCAAGTACACCGAGTGCAATCAGAATCATTGTCCAATCCATACTCGCCCTCCTATCAACCCAAATTCGAGAACAGACCGGAGAAGCCTGTAAACGCAAGGCTCATCAGACCGGCTGTAATAAGCGAAATCGGGAATCCCTTAAATGGCTGAGGTATTTTTGATGTTTCGAGCCTCTCCCTTATGCCCGCCATAAGCACTATAGCCAGCATGAAACCCAAAGCACTGAATACGCCATTGAGCACGGAGTATACCAACCCGATTGCATCCATTTCTACAACATATGAATCGAAGTTGATAATTGTTACACCCAGAACAGCGCAGTTAGTTGTAATCAGAGGAAGGTATATACCTAACGACTTATAAAGCGTGGGGCTCGACTTCTTGATAAACATCTCGACAAACTGCACAAGTCCTGCAATTATAAGTATGAATGCTATGGTGTTAAGATACTGTATGTCAAGCAAAACAAGCAGCTTACCTACAGCCCATGTGAACAGCGATGCAAGTCCCATTACAAATGTTACCGCAATGCCCATGCCCATGGCTGTTTCTACTTTATTTGATACACCCAAGAACGGACAACATCCGAGGAATCTCGAAAATATGAAATTGTTTGTAAGGACGCAGCTGATAAACAACAGTATGAATTTCGTTAAGTGATCCATATTACGCCTCCTTCTTCATTGCTGACTTTGCAGTCACGCTGTTTAATATACCCAAAAGCAGTCCGAGCGTTATGAATCCGCCTGCAGGCAGTATCATGAGCAACATTGGCTCATAACCACCGCCGAAAACGTCTATACCGAATATCTTACCGCTGCCGATGAGCTCGCGGATAGATGCGATTATCGTCAGTGACAGTGTAAAGCCCAAACCCATTCCGAGTCCGTCTATTGCCGATGCCAGCACGCCGTTTTTGCACGCAAATGCCTCGGCTCGTGCAAGTATAATGCAGTTTACAACTATCAAGGGTATGAACATTCCCAAACTTGCGTACAAATCCTGCACGTAGGCCTGCATTAGCATTTGTACGATCGTAACAAATGAGCATATGACAACTATAAAGCAAGGAATTCTAACCTTGTCCGGTATAATGTTTCTCAACAGGGAGATAACCACATTCGAGCCTATAAGCACCATCGTGGCAGCAAGCCCCATGCCCACACCGTTAATTGCCGCCGTAGTTACAGCGAGTGTAGGACACATGCCGAGAACAAGCCTGAATGTAGGGTTCTCAGTGATTATGCCATTTAAAAATATAGTTGACATTCTTACTTTTTTATTAGGCATTCTTCTTCACCCTCCCGTAAAGCTTAGGTGCAATGTATTTATCGAGCAGAGGAGTTACGATGTTCATTATCAGAATGGCGTATGTAACGCCCTCGTGATATGAGCCGTATTCACGGATAAGTGCGACTATAAGTCCACAGCCTACCGCATAGATTACCTCGCCCTTTCTCGTCATCGGATTAGTTGTATAGTCGGTTGCCATGAACACAGCACCAAACAGCAGACCGCCCGAGAGAACGGCATACAGCGGGTCGCCCGTGAAAACGCCTTCATTACCACCAAGTACCCATGTAAAGAGGGCAACTGCGCCTACCATGATGACGGGAATATGCCATGTGATGACACCTCTTATCAATAGGTATACAAAGCCTATCAGTATAGCGATTTTGCAGACCTCGCCAATCGTACCCGGTATATTGCCAAGGAGCAGATCGGTGTAACTGTAGTTTACAGCCACGCTTGTGGCAGAGCTCGCCGCGTCGGACGCACCCGAGACGTAGTTTGCTGTCAATGGCGTAGCTGCGCTTACCGCGTCCACAGTACCGAACATACTCGGACTTGTAAATGCGTTCATGTGTGTAGGCCAACTTGCAAGTAATATCGCACGCGCCGTAAGTGCAGGATTCAGGAAGTTGTCGCCTATGCCTCCGAAAAGCTGCTTTACCATGATTATGGCAACTACGCTTCCAATGAATGTAATCCACACCGGGGCATTGACAGGTACGTTTAGTGCAACGAGAAAGCCCGTGAGCGCCGCAGAGAAATCCGATATCGTGACTGTCTTTTTATTGAGCTTCTGCCACGCATATTCGGCAAGCACCGCCGATGCTACGCCCACGATAATGTGCAGACCGGCCATATATCCGAAAAGATAGACGCCTACCGCGGCTGTTGGTAGCAGTGCAATAATCACGTCTAGCATTATTCGCTCTACAGAGTTCTTGCTATGCACATGCGGAGCAGTTGAAACCTTTAACTTCATTATTGACTACCTCCTCATTTTAGCTATGCGCTCTTTTGCAATCTTGCACGTAGCGGTAAGGAATCTGTGTGCCGGGCACGCATACGTACAGCAGCCGCATAACAAGCAATCCATAACGTTTTCTCTCTTCGCGCCTTCATAATCTTCATTGTCGCATAGTTTTCTTATAAGACAGGGATTGAGTCCTGCGGGGCACGTTGAAACACAGCGCGCACATCTTATGCACGGTCCCTCCTCCATGAGTTTAGCTTCCTTCTCATTGAGCACAACTATACCGCCGCTTCCCTTTGCTATCGATATAGTATCGTCATGAGCGCACAATCCTGTCATTCCGCCGCCCATTATTATCTTGCAGGGGGTGTCTCCATAACCGTCGCACGCAGTGATGGCATCCTGTATCATCGTACCAATCGGAACTTCAAGGTTCGATGGTACAGCGACATGGCCTGTAACTGTAGTTATCCTGTCAATTAAGGGCTTTCCGTCGACAATCGCATCGGCTATTGCCGCCGCAGTAGCTACGTTCATTACAATCGCCCCTATGTCTATCGGCAGTCCTCCGCTCGGAACTTCTTTGCCCGTAACAGCCTTTATTATCTGCTTTTCGCTCCCTTGCGGATACTTCGTCTTAAGAACCTGTACCTCGACGCCCTTTCTGCCCTTTGCCGCATCGGCTATTGCCCTTATCGCATCGGGTTTGTTATCTTCGATAGCAACCACACCTCTCTCTACGCCAAGCGCGCGCATACAGGCTCTGAGTCCGTCGATTATCTTAAGAGGCCTCTCAAGCATCAGTCTATGGTCACACGTCATGTAGGTCTCACATTCGGAGCCGTTGAGGATTATTGTATCGCAAACCTTTCCCGCCGGCAGAGTAAGCTTTACATGCGTCGGGAAGCATGCTCCGCCCATTCCGCAAATACCCGCATCGCGTATGGCAGGAATTATGACGGATTGATCTACCTCCTCAACATTTCCAAAGCCCTTGATACCATCGACCCAGGTATCGCAGAAATCGTTTCTAATAACCACGCAAGTAGACGGAGTCGCGCCGAGTTGCATACGTTCCTCAACTGCAATAACCTCACCCGAAACACTCGAATGTACCGCCAAGCTTCTTGGATGTTGAGCTTCGCCTATAACCTGACCTACCAAAACCGTATCGCCTTTTTTAACGATCGGTGTAGCCGGCACGCCTAAATGCATTGCCATAGGTATAGCCACAGTATCGGGAGTGTACTTCTTTATCGGCACACCCTTTGTCTGCGTCTTTCCTTCCCCTGCATTATGCAGAGGATGGACACCGCCCTTAAATGAGCTCTTCGGCAATATTAACACCATCCCTTCTGTTGATGCACAGTAATAGCAATTATAGCTTTTATTATAGCACCTATAAAACCCGTATACAATGTCCATCATTTGTTAAGTTGGGATTAATTCAACCGAACATACAAGTCGAGGATGTATGGCGCCTAACCGTAATTATATAACAGACTTCTTAAGTATTTATTTGTTGACTACTGTCAAATTTGTTGTATACTGTTGGCAGGTGGGTGATATTTGTTCGCTATTATTCATATCGAGTTCGCTAAGTCTGATTTTTATAGCAGTACTTTTTCTAATTCTTTTAGATTTAGTCCTTAAAGCGGAGGTTTTTATGAAATCTAATATTGCAATTACCCGGGCTCTTTTCGAATTGGGAATTAAGCCGCGGTTTAAGGGATTTAGTATACTTGTTAAGGTTCTTGAGCTTACGACTGAGGATCCGTCATATTTATACAAAACCACGACAGACGTGTATCCCAAAATCGCACAACAGCGTGGCGTAAAGACTGCATCAATAGAACGCAATATACGTACTGCGCTCTACAACGCATTTTTCCAAACCGCTCGAACGCCACTTGCGGCAAAGCTGTTTCCGAATACCGAAGATAACGATCCTCCTACAAATTCAGAATTTATTTCTACGGTAACGTTGTATCTGCTTACCAATGACATAAATAGTGATACTTCAAACATGGCGTAAAAACAAATATACTGTGTAATGTTATTGAAGTAGGCGCTTCCTATAGTATAATGGGTTATACTTTTTTGGGGAGGTGCCCTATGGCATTAAGGAATTTCGACGAGCTAATCTCAAAAGTAAAAGGCGGTAGCAAAAAAACCGTAGCTTTAATACAGGCGAACGACGAGCATGCATTGCAAGCTGTCATCGAAGCGCAGGATATTGTCAATTCTGTTTTGGTAGGCGATCCTGAGAAGATAACCGGGGTTTTGGTTTCACTCGGACAGAACCCTGATAATTTCGATATAGTTGCTGTTCCCGAAGGAATGCATCCCAGTGTTTGTGCGGCAAACCTCATTCACGAGGGTCGTGCTGATTTCCTTATGAAGGGAAAAATAATGACCGGCGACCTGCTCAAGGGCGTGCTTTCACATGAGGCTGACCTCAGGACGGGCAAGCTTATGAGCCACATAATAATCGCGGAATTCCCCGGTTATCATAAACTGCTCTGCGTTACAGACGGAGGTATGTGTACATACCCCGATCTCGAAAAGAAGGTTCAGATAGTTGAGAACGCAGTAGACTTCTTTGAGGGCTTAGGATACGACAAAGTTAATGTGGCTGCGCTCTGTGCCGTTGAGACCATAAACCCCAAGATGCAAGAAACAGTAGATGCCGCAGAGCTCAAGAGCATGAGCCTTGCCGGAAAGCTCGGTAACTGCTATGTTGAAGGGCCTATCTCCTACGACCTTGCCATGGTACCCGAAATCGGTGAGGTCAAAGGCTTTGATTGCCCGTGCGCAGGCGATTTCGACATCATGCTCGCACCCGAAATCGTCGTAGGCAATGTACTTGGAAAGTGCCTTGTTTATACTTGCGGCGGACGTATGGCAGGTCTCGTACTGGGTTGCAAGGTTCCGATAGTCGTCACATCACGCGGCTCATCCGCAGAAGAAAAGTACTACTCCCTCGCCCTCGGCGCAGGCGTATGCAAGTAATCGGTGAATGAGTATGGAGCGAATTCTCGTAATAAACCCCGGCTCAACTTCTACCAAGATTGCCGTTTATGACGATAAAACAAATATCTACTCCATAAATATCGCTCATGACGACGAGGAGCTTGCGGGCTTTTCCTGGGTCATGGATCAGCGTACATTCCGAACCAACAAGGTTACCGGAGCTTTAAGCGAAGCCGGAATAGATATTGCATCTATCACCTGTATTATGTCTCGCGGCGGCATGATTCCCCCCTGTGCCTCAGGTGCATATGAAGTAAATGAGGATATGGTCAGCTATATGCTCGATCAGAAGCTCGATACCCACATTTCCAATGTGGGCTGTGCCGTTGCATATGACCTTTCACGCAGGCTTGGGATACCCGCATATATATATGACCCCGTTACCGTAGACGAGTTGGAACCCATAGCCCGAATCACGGGTCTGCCCGAGCTTCCTCACAAGAGTCGTGGTCATGCGCTCAACAGTCGCGCAATGGCATACAGGTGTGCAGAGCAGGAGATGCATAAACCCCTGAGCGATTGCACATTCATCGTAGCTCACCTCGGAGGAGGCGTAAGTTTTTGGCTTATCGACAAGGGTAGGGCCATCGATATGTACTCCGATGACGACAGTGCATTTGCACCCGAGCGCTGCGGCAATCTGCAGGCGATGGAGCTTATCAAGCTGTGCTACAGCGAGAAATACAGCTTCAAGGAGATGACTAAAAAGGTTCGCGGAAATGCAGGTCTTAGGGCGCATTTAGGCACGAGCGACGCACGCGATGTCGAAAAGCTGATTGCCGCCGGAGACGAGAAGGCAAAGCTCGTATATGAGGCGTTTGCGTACTCTGTAGCCAAGGCGATTGGTTCGCTCGCGACTGCAGTTGCAGGCAAGCTTGACCGCATAATTCTCACAGGCGGAATCGCATATTCCAAATTCCTTACCGACATGGTATGCGAACGCATCTCATGGATCGCCCCTGTCGTTCTCATGCCCGGCGAGCATGAGATGGAAGCGCTTTGCGAAGGCGGACTCAGGGTACTGTCCGGTGAAGAAAAGGCTCATAAATTCGTATATGAGCGCAACTGATTATAAGTAAAACTAATGCGGTTTTGCATTCGAAAGGCGGCTCTATCGGCCACCTTTTTCCATATTGTTTGTCCAATTTGCTTTCCAAATTCACTTCTCTGTTTTACCACTTATTTGTTACGATTTTGTCACAATGATTTGTTGACAAAAACATACAGCGGTGCTATTTTATAATATGTTAGCACTCGGCATAATTGAGTGCTAACAACAAGGAAAGGAGGTAGCCGTGAAACTGGATAGAAGAAAGCTCAAGATACTTCAGGCAATAATCGATGATTACGTTATGACAGCCAGTCCAGTAGGTTCAAGGACGATATCCAAGAGAACAGACATCGGCTTGTCGTCTGCGACGATACGCAACGAGATGTCCGACCTTGAAGAGCTCGGTTACCTACAGCAGCCCCACACCTCCGCAGGCAGAATCCCCTCGGACAAGGCGTTTAGGCTGTATGTCAATCAGATGATGACCGATTCCAATCTGTCATCAGACGAGATAAAGTTTATCAACGCATACATTCGTCAAAGGGCAAACAGTATAGAATCCGTAGTCAAGCAGACCGCAGAGCTCTTGTCTGATATGACAAAATACACGTCAATGGTGCTTTCCCCACAGCTAAAGGACATAAGGCTTAAGCACATACAGATAGTAGCGCTGAACGATTCGACTGCTATTGTGGTAATAATCACGGATACCGGGCTTACAAGGAACGCTTACATCAAGCTTCCCTATGGAATCCGACCCGATATACTCGAAAGTCTGTCGAGCAAGCTATCTGGAGCGCTTTATGACAAGCGAATAGTAGACATAACTCCGGAGCAAATTACCAACGTGCTGATGGAGTACGAGTGCAATCTAGACTTTGTCTCTTCTATTATGAAGAGCTTGGATACCGGCTTAGCCTCAGACGCCGACAGCTTGCTGTTGTACGGAACGAATAATTTGCTTATGCACCCCGAATACAGCAATATTGACAAGGCGCGTCAGTTGCTTCAGGTGTTTGAGGAAAAAGACTCGCTCTACAATGTTCTTAGCAACGCCACAAAGATGGAGTTTACGATAACTATAGGCAGTGAAAACGAAACGCCCCCTATGCGCGATTGCAGTATTGTGACCGCCACATATAGAATCGGCGATATGCCGATAGGGTCGATGGGCGTTATTGGACCTACAAGAATGAATTATCCAAAGGTGTTGGCGCTGTTAAAATACCTTGGACAGAGCTTGAGCGATACGCTCACCAATATGTTGGAGGAGGAATAGATTCACGTGGCAGAAAAGAAAAAGGATACAAAGCAAAACTGCGAAGCTCCCGAAACAGTAACCGACGAACAGACGGAGACCGCAACCAAGGAGTCGAATCAGGCGGAACAGGCAGTGAGTGAAATGATTCAGCTTACGGCTGATGAATTCAACCAGGTAAAGGCTCATATCGAGGAGCTGCAGATTGCTCACGATGCCGCAGTCGCCGCAAACCAAAGATCCCAAGCAGATTTTGCAAACTTCAAGAGGCGAAACGCCACAATTGCCGCAGACAGTTTTCTCGAAGGCAAAATAGGCGTCATCAGTCGGCTACTCCCCGTCCTTGACGACTTCGACAGGGCACTGGAATGTGCCTGCGCGGATGCAGCATACAGCGACGGCATAAAACTGGTTCAAAGGAGGCTTTTCGATGAACTTACTAAGCTTGGATTGAAGGAAATCCCAACGGACGGTAAATTCGACCCCAACTTCCACGAAGCGGTAATGCAGGAGCCCAGCGATATGGAGCGAGGCAGCATACTTCTCGTGTTAAGAAAGGGTTACACGGTTGATAATCGCATAATTCGCCACAGCATGGTGAAGGTTGCGCAATAATATAGCAATAAATAGTAGATAAATGGAGGAAACATATATGTCAAAGATTATAGGTATAGACCTAGGTACAACAAATTCTTGTGTAGCAGTACTTGAAGGCGGCGAGCCCGTCGTTATCGCAAACAGCGAAGGTTCACGCACTACCCCCTCAGTCGTAGCATTCAAGGGTGGCGAGAGACTCGTAGGTCAGATTGCAAAGCGTCAGGCCATAACAAACCCTGACCACACCATTTCTTCGATTAAGCGTGAAATGGGCACCTCCTACAAAAAGACAATAGATGGCAAGGATTATACGCCCCAGGAGATTTCCGCAATGATTCTCCAGAAGCTCAAGGCAGATGCAGAAGCTTACCTGGGACAGACAGTAAATCAGGCCGTTATCACAGTTCCTGCATACTTCAGCGACAGCCAGCGTCAGGCTACAAAGGACGCAGGCAGAATTGCAGGTCTTGAGGTTCTCCGTATAATCAACGAGCCAACGGCGGCGGCTCTTGCATACGGCATGGATAAAGAGCACAACCAGTGCATACTGGTTTACGACCTCGGTGGTGGTACATTCGATGTATCACTGCTCGAGATAGGTGACGGCGTATTTGAGGTTCTTGCCACAAACGGTAACAACAGGCTCGGCGGCGACGACTTTGATCAGAGGCTTATGGATTACATCTGTGAGCAGTTCAAAAAGGAAACCGGCATAGACCTGCGTACCGACAGGATGGCACTGCAGAGGCTCAAGGAAGCAGCTGAGAAGGCCAAAATCGAGCTTTCGAACGTAATGTCCACGAATGTAAACCTGCCCTTCATCACCGCAGACGCCACAGGTCCCAAACACCTCGACATGACGATCACACGCGCTAAGTTCAATGAGTTGACAGCGGATCTGGTTGAGAGCACAAAGAAATGTATGTACCAGGCAATCAAGGATGCAGGCATCACCACCGAAAAGATTGACAAAGTCATACTCGTAGGCGGTTCATCTCGTATTCCTGCCGTACAGGAAACAGTAAAGTCCGTTACAGGCAAAGAGCCCTTTAAGGGAATCAACCCCGATGAATGTGTAGCAATAGGTGCCGCAATTCAGGGCGGCGTTCTCGGCGGCGAGGTTCAGGACATCGTATTGCTCGATGTCACCCCCCTCTCCCTCGGTATCGAGACAGTCGGTGGCGTATTTACAAAGCTGATTGACAGAAACACGACCATTCCTACACAGAAGAGCCAGATATTCTCCACTGCGGCTGACGGACAGACCAGCGTTGAGGTTCATGTACTCCAGGGCGAACGTGAGCTTGCCCAGTACAACAAGACACTCGGTCGCTTCCAGCTCGCAGGTATCGCTCCTGCGCCCAGAGGCGTACCGCAGATTGAGGTCAAGTTCGACATCGATGCCAACGGTATTGTTCACGTATCCGCAAAGGATCTTGCCACGGGCAACGAACAGAAGGTAACTATCACGGCTTCTACCAACCTCAACGAGGAAGAGATTAAAAAGGCCGTACGTGAAGCTGAACAGTTTGCTCAGGAAGATAGAGCTCGCAAGGAAGAAGTCGAAGCTAAGAACCATGCAGACTCCCTCGTCTACCAGACAGAGAAGTCAATGCGTGAACTGGGCGACAAGATACCCGCTGACGATAAGACCAAGATTCAGTCCGAGATTGAAGCCGTCAAGAATGCGGCGGCAGGTTCGGATACAGCTGCAATAAAGGCCGCTTGCGATAAGCTTACCGAGGTATCTTACGAGATATTCGGCAAAGTATATCAGCAGACAGCCGCAGAACAGCAGCAGGGTTCTGCCCCGAACGGCGATGGTCAGTACAAGCCTCAGGACGACAATGTAGTCGATGCTGAGTACGAACCTGTTGACGACAACCAGCATAAATAATAGAATTACACGGCGGTGAGGCAGGTAGCCCCACCGCCTACCAAATAATATTCATGCAACGGGGCGTAGCGATTACGCCTGTTTGCTAAGTTTAGGAGTTTTGGGGAAGTGGCAACAAAAAGAGATTATTATGAGGTCCTCGGTGTTCAGAAGACCGCAACCGATGCAGAATTAAAGAGCGCTTTCAGGCAGGCTGCCAAGAAGTATCATCCGGACCTGCATCCTAATGATACCGAAGCTGAAGCCAAGTTCAAGGAAGTTAATGAGGCGTACAATGTGCTCAGCGATCCTCAGAAGCGTGCACAGTACGACCAGTTCGGTCATGCCGCATTTGACCCATCGGCAGGTGCATCGGGCGGTTACGGCGGTGCTTACACCACAACCGGCTTTGGGGACTTTGCAGATATATTCGGCTCATTCTTTGGCGGTGGCTTTAGCGGTTCTCAGCAGAGTCGCACAGGTCCTGTAGCCGGAGATGATGTTGGCTATAGGCTTACAATCACATTCGAAGAAGCTGTATTCGGAACTAAGAAGGAAATCACTATAAATCGCGAGGAAAACTGTCAGACATGCCATGGTAGCGGTGCAAAACCCGGCACCGAAGCGAAGACCTGTACCACTTGTGGAGGCAGCGGACAGGTGCGTGTAAGGCAGCAGACCATTATGGGCGTCATGTCGACTGTGCGCCCGTGTGAATCCTGCGGCGGCACAGGTAAGATCATAGAGACCCCCTGCAGCGATTGCCGTGGCAGTGGCAGAGTCAGAGCGTCTCGCAAAATCACCGTAAACATACCTGCCGGCGTCGATACGGGAGATACTCTAACAGTAAGAGGTGAAGGCGAGGACGGTCTCAGAGGCGGACCCAAAGGCGACCTGTACATTAAGCTCACAGTCAAGCCGCATAAGACATTCATAAGAAAAGGCTCGGATATACATGTCGACATCACGATATCCGCAACTCTTGCAATGCTCGGTGGCACTATCGATCTTGATACCATCAACGGCAAGGTAAAGCACACGATACCTGTTGGTACTCAGCCCGGTACGACATTCAGACTTAAGGGTCAGGGCGTATCAAAGCCCAACAGCTCGTTTAAGGGCGATATGTATGTACATACAAATGTTGAGATTCCGAAGAAGCTTACAGCAGAACAAATAGAGCTCGTTCAAAAGCTCAGCGAATCCTTGGGCGAAGGTAAACCGGCACATGCGGAAAAGCGTAAGATTTTCAAGAAGCGCTAAACCCATTGTAAAGCAAGCGCTTTGCCCTCAAATATGAATCAAACAAACAGCTTTTTACATGCGAGAAGCTGTTTTGTTGTGCAAATAAGATGAGTTCACCCACAGCAGTTTCCCATATGCATCTTCCCTTTCTTTTTCCGAGGTTGCCTAAAACGCCAAATTATACTATTATCTAAAGCAGTAAGTATAGGAGTTTTTTTATGTGGAAGAAGATTTCGATTTATACAACTATTGAAGGTCTCGATATCGTGCTCGGACGGCTCGACGCTCTAGGAATAACCCAGGCTGAGATTGACGAGGGTATCGAAGCCATAGATTCGTACCTCCATGACGCCGCAGAGTTCTGGGACTATGCCGACCCTGAAGAGATTAACGGCGACAAAACACCGTGTGTGGCCGCATACATCGCAGATTTGCCCGAAAACAAGTCCCTGATAGATTCGATATTCCCCGCTATCGAGGAGCTCAAGGGAATGGATATTGGTATCGATATGGGTTCGCTTGAGATTAAAGTCCATAATTTAAAAGAAGAGGACTGGGCGAACAACTGGAAGGCATACTATAAACCGCTCTGCATTGGCGAAAAACTTCTCGTATGCCCCTCGTGGGAAAATGCTGGAGATACCGACAGGAAAGTCCTAAAGCTCGACCCGGGTATGGCGTTTGGTACGGGTACTCACAACACTACGAGACTATGCCTTGAGATGGTCGAAAAGTATGTGTGCGACGATATGTCAATACTCGACCTCGGCTGTGGGAGCGGCATACTCTCTATAGCGGCTGTGCTTTTGGGAGCCTCACATGCGCTTGCCGTAGACATAGACCCAATTGTCGACTCAATCGCCAGAGATAACGCCGATATGAACGGACTTGGAGACGAGTATAAGATTCTCGTAGCCAATATACTTGAGGATACTAACCTGCAGGAGAGCATTCGCCAAACACACTATGACATGGTAACGGCAAACATAGTCGCCTCAGTCATAATTCCGCTTACGCCACTGGTGCGTGACTTTCTCACCCCCGATGGCATTTACATCGCCTCCGGTATAATTCTCGACCGTCTCGAAGAGGTCAAGCAGGCGTTTGAGGCGTCCGGTTTTGAGATAATAGATGAACGAATAAGCGGTGAATGGGTCGCACTCTCGGCAAAGGCAATATGAACAGATTCTTCACACCGGCCGAACTTATAGGCGAGGAAACTGCCAAGATAGTTGGAAATGACGTGGCGCATATATCCAAGGTGCTAAGGCTTTCCATCGGCGATACGATTGAACTCTGCGACGGACAGTGTAACGACTACATCGCCGAGATAAGCAAAATCAACAAGGATTGCGTATCGCTGAAGCTACTTAAACATTTCCCCTCTCCCACCGAATCCAAGTATCAAGTAACTCTGTTTCAGTGTCTGCCAAAAGCGGCGAAACTTGAGACTATAATACAAAAGTCAGTGGAGCTCGGAGTATTTGCGATTTGCCCTGTAGAATCGGAGCGCTGTGTTATAAAGCTCGACAAGCGCGATTCCGAATCCAAGCGTATACGCATGTCTCGGGTGGCATATGAGGCCGCAAAGCAATCAAAACGCGGTATACTTCCTGAGATTCTGCCTGTGACACGGCTAAATAAGCTTGATTTGAGCAATTATGACATTGTGATTCTTGCCTACGAATCCGAGTCCGGCAAAACGCTTAAAGATGTGCTCAAAGCGGTCACTCATCCTAAGAATATCGCAATAATCGTAGGCCCCGAAGGTGGGTTTGCGCCCGATGAAGTGAGCTGGCTTACCGCAAACGGATCATACTCTGTATCGCTCGGTACAAGAATACTCAGGACCGAAACGGCAGGGATGGCCATGCTTGCAATGATTAATTACGAATTGGAACTGTAACATGAACATTGCTTTCTATACTCTGGGTTGCAAGGTCAACCAATATGACACACAGACTATGCGTGAGCTGTTCGAGGCCGCAGGCCATAAGGAGGTCCCGTTTGCTGCGCCCGCGGATGTTTATGTTATAAACACCTGCACGGTCACGCAGGTAGCCGACAAAAAGTCAAGACAGATGATTTCGCGAGCCCACGAACTTTCCCCCGATGCCAAGATAATAGTCGTAGGCTGTTATGCACAGAGGGCATCCGAAGAGGTGCTTTCCATCCCCGGTGTATCTTTGGTTGCGGGCACGTCCGAAAGAAAACAGATAGTAAAGCTTACCGAGGCACTTTTTGACGGTTCGAAAAGTGTAACAAACGCCGTAAAGCCTCTTCACAATTTAAGCTTTGAGAACATATCCGCCACGCACGAGGGACGCACAAGGGCACATCTTAAGATCCAGGACGGCTGTGACCGCTTTTGTACTTATTGCGCTATCCCCTACGTTCGTGGCAACATAAGGAGCAGGTCCCTCGAGAACATACGCGAGGAACTCGTTAAGCTCGAAGCTTCGGGTTTCAAGGAAGTTGTACTGACGGGCATACACTTGATGTCTTTCGGCAAAGAATTACACGACGGTACCGACCTGTTTGACGTGTTCAGACTTTTCGACGGACTTGACGGCATTGAGAGGATTCGTCTCGGTTCGCTCGAACCTCAGCTCCTTTCCGAGGAGTTTGTCAATGGACTTGCGGAAAACAGGCGTATATGTCATCAGTTTCATCTGTCGCTCCAAAGCGGTTCTGATACGGTGCTCGCGCGTATGCGAAGGCGCTACACTACATCCAACTATACCGAGTGTTGTGAGCTCTTGAGGCGCTATATGCCTGATGCGGCGATAACAACTGACATAATTGTGGGCTTCCCCGGCGAAACAGACGAGGAATTCAATGAAACGCTTGAGTTTGCCGAGAAAATAGGCTTTGCACGCATACATATATTCCCGTATTCAAGGCGTTCGGGTACTGTGGCCGCAAAAATGCCCAACCAGATAAGAAACAGCGTAAAGCATGAGCGGGCAAAACAGCTCATCGTCAAGGCAGACGAGCTTGAACAGGCGTTCCTTTCCCGCTTTATAGGCGACATACAAGGCGTATTATTTGAGACATGCGAGGATGGTTTCGCCGTTGGATATACCGGAAATTATATGCGCGTCAAGCTCCCCTGTATAGACGATTCTCTGTGCGGCACAATTCAAGCATGCAAGCTTGTTACCGTCGTAGGAAATGAGATAATAGCACGACTAGCCCAGTAACAGTGATGGCTTACACTACAACAACCACCCTTCCAAGGGGTGGTTTACTCTGTGGCTGTAAGCTGCTGTTAGCGGCGGCGCTTAAAGCCCACCGAATAATCTGCCAACCGCAAGCTGTCTCTTTGCTACCGCTAAATCGGTTGTTTTTTGCCTTAACAGGCTCAGCATAAACGGGTCTGCCAATTCTTTGTGTTCATTGTTTATACTTTAAATCTTCTTATGATTGATTCCGTATGCATTCTGCTATTACCTTTTGTTCTTTCCTACTGTAAATACGTAATATCCTGTACACCAGAATTCTCTGCTCCTATGCTTGTACTTCAACTCGCCGAAGTGCTCATACAGCATTGTATTGCCACTTCCTTTTAAGTATCCCTTAAAGCTTGTTGCCGCTATCTTTGGTGGTATCGTTACTATTCCTTTCGATCCACATAGTTCCTTCCGTATTCGTCCTGTATCTGCTTTTATCTTGCCGTAGATTACTTGACGCCTATGTTTCGGTGCAAATACTATGTGATATTTGCAATTCCGTGTTGTGTGCTGTACTGCTTGCGTCGATTTTCATGATTGACCTCCCATGTTTTTGCTCCTGGCTGGCAGACCTTTTGCATTTTATCATAGTTGTTTTTTCTCATCGGCAAAAGACTCTTTTGAACCACCTGCTTAGCAGCTTCTTTTCATTGTACAACAAAAGAACCCGTTGTCACGCAACGGGTTTTTGTTCATTATAAGTCCATGCAATACATCAGCGGTTCGTAAACCAACTATAGACATTGAGTTCTAAACTCACAACAGACATGACTTATTTACGCTTTCTCGCAACTTCGGCCTTTTTCCTACGCCTTACGCTGGGCTTCTCATAATGCTCGCGTCTGCGGACCTCTGCCATGACGCCAGAACGTGCGCACTTACGCTTCCACCTCTTAAGAGCACTCTCAAGGGTTTCATTTTCGCCAACACGAATTTCCATTAACTTATCCCTCCCCTCTGATGCAACATCGAACAAGCCGATATTTGAGCATTAGGACATAATAAAACAACAGCAGTATTATAATTGTTCCGGTGACATAAGTCAATAGACAAAGTAGGAAAGTACGCCCAATTTCCGAGAAACCCAAAATATATTAGCCCGGAGGCCACTGCATCGACCTGCCGCCAAGTATATGCATATGCAGGTGCGGTACGGATTGATTTCCGTGCTCTCCGGTATTCATTACTACTCTAAAGCCACTCTCGTCGATTTCCAACTCCTTTGAGAGCTTTGCGCACACGTCGAGCATATGACCCATCAGTTCCTTATCTGCTGTGAGTATGCTCTGCGTATGCCGTTTCGGTATGACGAGCACGTGTACGGGAGCCTGAGGTTCAATATCATGGAAGGCTATGACAGTATCGTCCTCATATACTTTCTTACAGCCGATTTTGCCCTCAGCTATCATACAGAAAACACAATTATCCACAATTATCTCCTTTCACGACCAGATGCTTTGTTATCGCACGGCTGATCAAATCGTTAATCTTTGCGTACCCGCTTATCTGCAGATACATCAGATTTGAAAAATCCTGTGCCGCATCAGTAAGCTCAGCTATGCCAAAGCGCTTTGCGGCATCGTAAGCCTTGCCTGTAGCATATGGATTACCTCCGAGCTGTTCGACCGCCCTCTGCCTCGGCACGCTTCTGTCTATAAGCACACGAGCTCTCAGCATCAGCCTGAACTGCTTTGCCAGATACATCGATACACCTACAACCTCCGCCGTATTCTCAAACAGGGCGTCGAGTGCGGCAAAACCGTCCTTGGGTTTTCCTTTTAAGAAATAATCCAGCATATCAAATACCCTGTACTCTACATTGGGCGATATGCATTGATTTATGGCGGCAATACCTATCACATTTCCCTCGCCGACATAGAATATCGCTTTGTGCAGCTCGTTTCTAAGCGATGTCAGGTCGTGTCCTACCCTGTTTACTATCGTAATTGCTTCGTTCTTGCCTATACCCACATTGTACGAAGAGCACTCTCTGACAATCCACTTAACCAAATCGGCTTCGGGAAGCCTGTTAAACTCGCATACTCTGCCGCTTTTCTCCATCTCGGCAAAAAAATCCACGGTATCCCTCGGTTTTTCGGTCTTCTGAACCTTAGCGGCCTGTGTAGATTTCTTTCTCGTAGGCTTCTTCGTTTCGTACTTGCCCCTAACCGTAAACACAAGCAGAGTAGTTTGGGGCATTTGAGGCAAAAAACCGAGAATCTGCCGCGCGGAATCGGCATCGGGCATGCTCTTTGCAATCACGAGCCTTAAGTCCGACAGGAATGGATATGTGTTGCATGCTGTAATTATGGCGTCCGCATTTGCAGAGGTGTATTCCTGTATGTTCATGCTCCTTGACGATGGCTCAATAAGCGCACGCAAATCATCGAGCGCACGGTTCTTTGTGAATTCCTCTTCGCCGTGAAACACGTATGCGCCCGATAGCTCGTTAGCTTTTATTAGGCTGAACAGTTCCTTGTAGTCCATTTAATTGATTATACCATATTTCCTCATTGAAATCATCGTGCTTTTGCGGTACAGTTAGCTGTATGGAAGCTAATGTGAACTCAAAAATGTCCGGTTTTTTACCGATGTCTGTCGAGGAGCTTAATCGCCTCGGCATATCACAGCCGGATTTTATACTTGTCACCGGTGACGCTTATGTAGATCACCCGTCATTTGGTGCGGCAATTATCGGAAGAGTGCTTCAAAGCAGGGGCTACAGCGTTGCAATCATCTCACAGCCCGCCTGGGATTCAACCGCAGAGTTTGAAGTGTTTGGCAGGCCGAGACTCGCTTTTCTCGTTACCGCAGGCAACATAGATTCCATGGTGAATCACTACACCTCGGCAAAAAAGCGCAGGAGTGATGATGCCTACACTGAGGGTGGAGTCGCAGGCAAGCGTCCCGACAGGGCGACCATTGTGTACTGCAACCGTATAAAGCAGGCCTTTAAGCGAGTCCCTGTAATAATCGGCGGCATAGAAGCAAGCCTTCGCAGGTTCGCCCACTACGATTATTGGTCGGATTCTGTGAAAAACAGCATTCTTATAGACTCGGGCGCCGATATACTCGTCTACAGCATGGGTGAACGCGCAATCGTTGAAATCGCAGACAGGCTCGCAAACGGTGAGCACATTGACGATATCAAGGATGTACGCGGAACTTGTGTGTCTGTATCGAATATAGATGACATCGACCGCATAGAACTGCCTGGTGTGGATATCGTTCGTGCAGACAAGCGTAAATACGCAGAAACATTTGCAATACAGCAGAGGGAACAGGACTCTGTTCGTGGCAAAACTCTGGCACAGAAGCACGGCAAGGTCTATGTGCTTCAGAATAAGCCCGCCGCGCCCCTTTCCACAGAGGAACTCGACGCAGTTTATGACCTGCCGTATATGCGCCTCCCCCACCCGCGCTATAAGAAACACATACCCGCAATCGACGAGATACAGTTTTCGCTCACTTCCTGCAGGGGTTGTTTTGGAGGCTGTACATTCTGCGCCCTTACCATGCATCAAGGCAAGATGATATCCTCACGCAGTCACGAATCGTTAGTAAACGAGGCCAAACTGTTGACTAAAATCGACGGCTTCAAGGGTTACATACACGACGTGGGAGGACCTACGGCAAACTTCAGAAGAAATGCCTGCGACAAGCAGTCTATATACGGCGTATGTCCCGATAAGAGCTGTCTTGGATTCTCTCCTTGCCGTAACTTGGTTGTAGACCACAGCGACTATATCGAGCTTCTAAGAAAGCTCCGAAAAATAAGCGGTGTCAAAAAGGTATTCATCCGCTCAGGTATCCGTTACGACTATGCGATGTACGACAAGTCGGACGCCTTCATGCGTGAAATAATAAAGTATCACGTCAGCGGGCAACTTAAGGTCGCTCCCGAGCACGTGTCCGACAAGGTACTAAAGCTCATGGATAAGCCCTCCTCCGAGCTGGATGAGAGATTCGTACAGAAGTATCTTGCGCTCAACAAGTCCCTCGGCATGAATCAGTATATCGTGCCTTATCTCATGTCGTCGCACCCCGGCAGTGACTTAAATGCGGCTATAGAGCTTGCGCAATACCTTAAGTCACATAATCTGCATATCGAACAGGTACAGGACTTTTATCCTACGCCGAGCACCTCATCGACCTGTATGTATTATACCGGGCTCGATCCAAAGACAATGAAAGTTGTCTATGTGCCGCGGTCTGCTCACGAAAAGGCACTTCAGAGGGCATTGATACAGTATTATTTTCCTCAGAATTATAAGCTTGTCTCTGAGGCGTTGCGTACCGCAGGGCGTGATGACCTTATAGGATTCGGCAAAAACGCACTCATACCTCCGTATGTAAGGCAACCTAAGAAACCCGATAAAGCAAACGCAAAGCCAAATGAGCGGAACTCACGCCCGAGCAGAACGACAGGCAAGCAGACACCTATAAGCAAAAAGTCTAAACAGCACAGCACAAAAAAATGACCGCAAGCGGTCATTTTTATGCCTCATTCAGTCGCCTTAGTCGTTGCTCTTCTCGCACATATCAACAGCGTTCTTGGGATCCATTCCGCCATAGAGAACCCCCATCAATCCGGGAGTGTAGCGGTTGAACATGAGGAATCCCATATCTACCAATGTCTCGATGCTATCAAGGTTAGGATCGATGTTCTTGAAGCAACCTGTTGTCCTGTACCTGATTTCACCGTCGGTATAATCCATCTCAAAGCAACCGATAACCAGTCCGTAGTTAGCACGACATATGAACTCGCTTATAGCATCGCGCTTTGCGGCTGCCGCATTAATCGGGAAATAGGTGTTTGTCGTAAATGAGTTTTCTCTTGCACGGATAAAAATCGTAACGTGATCAACCTCTTCCATGCTCATCTGGAGGCGAATGTATTCTTCGTCTTCATTCAAAGTGTACTTCCATCCCTGTGAATCGCAGTACGCCTTGCAATACTTAAGCAGTCTGTTCATATATAGCTACCTCCATAATTTTGTTAAGACAATATAACATATCACATTGGGTACGTCAAGGCTCTGTAGCAGTCATGTGTTCATAAAATGCTTCCGTTATTATGTTTAACACACTCATTCCGCGCGGTGAACAAAAGAGCTTGTTTTCTCGACAGTATAAGAGTTTATCATAAACAAACTTGGCAATTACCTCCCTGTACTCATCCATTATATCGACACCAAATCGTTTGGAAAAATCATCCATCCTTATGCCGTCTGTTTTCCTCAAACCCAGCATAATAGACTCGAACATCTCCTCGCGCTTATCTATCGTCATTACGTTTTTGCACGGAACAATCCCCATTGTTACCCTGTCGATATATGCTTTCACATCGGTGAAATTTGAAAACCTCGTCCATTGCTTTTCTGCTCTTATCGCAGAGTGTGCGGCTACACCTAACCCTATGTACTCCCCGTTATCCCAATAATTCAAGTTGTGTCTGCATTGATAGCCTGGCTTGGCATAATTGGAGACCTCGTATCTTGTAAATCCCACATCACAGAGTATTCTATGGCACTCCTCCTCCATATCCGCGCAATCGTCCTCGCTCGGCAATTCCGTTTGGTCAGAATTGAGCCTGTCAAACAGAGGTGTGCCCTCCTCAAGTATGAGCGAGTATGCCGATATGTGATTTATCGGGAGACTCACCGCATATTTAAGCGTCCTAATGAAGCCTCCTGTCGTCTGAAGCGGTAAACCATACATTATATCGACATTGCGGTTAACTATGCTTGACTTTGCTATCGAATTCATCGCTTGCTCAAACACCGCTTTAGTGTGCAGTCTTCCGATTGCCTTGAGTACTGCATCGTCATCCGACTGCATACCCACGGATATCCGGTTAATGCTACAGTCATAATAGGCGGCAAGCTTTTCATCCGTTATGCTACACGGGTTGCATTCTATAGTTATCTCTGCGGATTCTGCTACATTAAACGAGCGCCTTACAGCATCTAAGATAGCTGCAATCGATTCTGCAGGTAGTATGCTCGGTGTACCGCCACCTATGAACACCGTATCAAATCGCTTCCATGCAAGCATTTGGGAATACAACTCTGCCTCGCTTTTGACCGCATCGACATAAGCGCCCAAGGTACTTTGATCCGCATACGAAACAAAGTCACAATAGGCGCATTTCCTCTGACAATATGGTATGTGTATATAGATTCCTGCCATCAGTTGATTCTGAGGACACTCATGAAGGCTTCACTGGGCAATGTTACAGAACCTATCTGCCTCATTCGCTTTTTGCCCTCTTTCTGCTTTTCAAGCAGTTTCTTCTTTCTCGTAATATCACCGCCGTAGCACTTTGCGAGAACATCCTTTCTGACGGCACGCACTGTCTCACGCGCGATTATCTTTCCGCCTATAGCTGCCTGTATCGGGATCTCAAACTGCTGTCTTGGAATTACGTCCTTGAGCTTTTCGGCTACTGCCCTTCCCTTTGCATATGCGCGCTCCGCATGCACAATCGTCGACAATGCGTCACACATATCCCCGTTGAGCAGGAAGTCGAGCTTCACCAAGTCCGATTTGACGTATTCTTTCAACTCATAGTCAAACGATGCATAACCTCTGCTCCTCGACTTGAGCTGGTCAAAGAAGTCGTAGATAATCTCGTTTAGAGGCAGTTCATAAGTAAGGCTCGCTCTCGTCTTCTCGATATAGGTCATATTCCTGAAAATGCCTCGTCTGCTCTGACAGAGGTCCATAATCGCACCTACGAACTCGTCCGGAACCATTATGTGCGCCTCTACCATGGGTTCTTCCATGCTCGCAATCATCGCTGGATTGGGAAGATTCGATGGGTTGTCAATCGTGAGCACCTCACCGGCAGTTGTAGTAACCCTGTAAACTACGCTCGGAGATGTCGTTACCAAATCGAGGTCGAACTCCCTTTCGAGTCTCTCCTGTATGATTTCCATGTGCAACAGTCCCAAGAATCCGCATCTGAAACCGAAGCCCAATGCCTGCGATGTCTCGGGTTCAAACGACAGCGATGCATCGTTGAGCATAAGCTTTTCAAGCGCGTCTCTGAGATCCTCGTATTCCGCTCCGTCTGCTGGATAAATACCGCAATAGACCATCGGCTGAGCGTGTTTATAACCGGGAAGCGGTTTGACAGTCGGGTTGAGAGCATCTGTCAAAGTATCACCGACCTTGGTATCCCTTACGCTCTTTATCGATGCTGCGATATAGCCTACCTCTCCGGCAGACAGCTCGTCCGTAGACTTTAGCGAAGGCGTAAATACGCCTACTTCAGTTACGTCATACTCTTTGCCCGTTGCCATTGAGCGTATCCGTGAGCCTGCACGAACGACTCCGTCAAACACTCTAACATAGCTAAGCGCTCCCTTGTAGTTGTCATAATAGCTGTCGAATATAAGCGCCTTGAGCGGTGCATCGACGTCTCCGTGTGGTGCAGGTATTGTGTCGACAAGTCTTTCAAGTACTTCCGATACGCCCGTACCCAGCTTCGCTGAAATTCTCGGTGCATCCTCCGCAGGCAGACCTATTACATCCTCAATCTCGTGTATGACCACCTCGGGTTGCGCGCTCGGAAGGTCTATTTTGTTTACTACCGGCATTATTTCGAGGTCGTTATCGAGAGCGAGGTACACGTTCGCAAGCGTCTGTGCCTCTATTCCCTGCGTTGCATCAACTACAAGTATAGCGCCGTCACATGCGGCGAGGCTTCTTGAAACCTCATATGTAAAGTCAACGTGACCGGGAGTGTCTATGAGGTTAAACATATATGTCTTGCCGTTTGAATGCTTATAGAACATCCTCACAGCAGTCGCTTTTATCGTTATTCCCCTCTCGCGTTCTATATCCATCGTGTCGAGAAGCTGGTCTTCCATATCTCTTTCGGCTATGGTTCCCGTAAGCTCCATCATCCTGTCGGCAAGCGTCGATTTGCCGTGATCTATATGGGCTATAATGCAAAAGTTTCTGATCAGTTCCTCACTGTATGCCATAGGCTATTTAATCCTTCCCCCGTACTTGGATATAATCTTCTTTGCAATAGAGATCGCGTAGCTCTCAATGCGGTTCTGATCGTTTCCTTCGACCATTACCCTGATAAGCGGCTCTGTGCCTGACTTTCTCAGCAACACTCTTCCGTTATCCGCCAGCTCATTGGAAATATCGGCAACCGCCTTCTTTACGTCCTCATCGTCCATTATAAGCGTCTGAGATTTCGTGTCCACAAGCACGTTGACGAGGGTCTGAGGATATGTCAGTATTGCACTCATCAATTGTGACATAGTCTTTTTGTTCTTTACAAGCACATTCAGTAGCATTACCGCGGAAAGCATACCGTCACCCGTCGTATTCTTATCGAGGAAAATTATGTGGCCCGACTGTTCACCGCCAAGCGAATAACCATCCTTTAGCATGCGTTCGAGCACATATCTGTCACCTACAGCTGTTTCAGCACACGTTATGCCGCTTTCTGCCATAGCTTTTTTTAGTCCTATATTTGACATGACGGTTATCACAAGCGTATCCGAGGCGAGCTTTCCCTCACTCTTTAAGTGTTTCGCGCATACACCCATGAACTTATCTCCGTCGACAATATTGCCAAATTCGTCACAGGCGATAACTCTATCCGCGTCACCGTCAAACGCAAATCCCACATCCGCACCGAGCTCCTGAACGAGCTCCGCGAGCCTTTCCGGATGTGTCGAGCCGCAATGCTCGTTTATGTTACAGCCGTTAGGTTCATCGGCAAAGCAGTGAACCGATGCGCCAAGCGACCTAAAAAGCTTTCCCGCGATTCTATACGAGGCGCCGTTTGCGCAGTCCAACACTATCGACAGCCCTTCGAGCGATACATCGCAAGCAGATCTGAGATATTCCGCATAATCGTCCGATGCGCGCTTTGCGAAAATGAGCTTGCCTACGTCCTCGCCCTCAGGCCTTGTGAGCTGTCTTTCCTCTTTGATTATGGCCTCGATCTCGTCCTCAATGCTGTCAGAGAGCTTGTATCCATTGCGGTCAAACCACTTTATGCCGTTATACTCCATCGAATTGTGAGATGCGCTGACCATTACGGCCGCATCCGCACCGTATTTACGCACTAGATACGCCAAAGCAGGCGTGGGAATCTCGCCTACGTTTATGACGTCTCCGCCTACAGAGCAGATACCAGCAACGAGCGCCGCACACAGCATATCCGCCGAACGCCTCGTATCGCACCCGATCAGTATCCTCGGTCTGTGCGCCTCGTTTGCTATCACATATGCGCCTGCAGCGCCAAGCTTCATCGCAAGCTCCGTTGTCAAATCCCTATTTGCTATACCTCTGACTCCGTCAGTTCCAAACATCCTTGTCATGTTCTCATCCCATCAACATTTCTACGGCATGCGTTGCCGCTATCGCACCATCTGCCGCCGCAGTGATCACTTGCCTCAACACTGTGTTTCTGATATCTCCTACAGCATATACACCATCTACCGAGGTCATCATATGTGCATCCGTCTCGATATAGCCCTCATCGGTGCACTTTACCTCATCGGCAAACACCTGACTGCGAGGCTGTGTGCCTACAGCTACGAACACGCCATCGAGCTCAAGCGTCTTCTGTTCGGATGTCAATGTATTCTCAACTACTACGCCTGTGACCTTATCCGTGCCCAATACTTCCACTACCTTTGAATTGAGTATGGGTTCGATTATATCGCTATGCGCGATTCTCTTCTGCAGAGCCTCACCCGCCCTGTATTTATCGCGCCGGTGGATAAGATAGACCTTTTTGGCAAAACGGGTTAGATGCAGTGCATCTGTAAGCGCCGTATCGCCGCCTCCGGCTACCGCAACGACCGCATTCCTATAAAACGCCGCGTCGCACACCGCGCAATACGAAATTCCGCAACCCGTGAACTTTTCTTCGCCTTCAACGGCGAGTTTTCTGGGGCTGGACCCTGTAGCGATAATCACCTTTTTCGCTTCTATGGTTTCTCCCGTCGTGTGTATTAGCTTCCTTTCGGGCGTAAATTCGACACCCGTGACCGTATCATATACGATGCTGAGTCCGAGCTTTTCCGCCTGCTTCTGCATTGCATTCCCAAGCCCTATACCGTCTATTCCGTCTGGAAAACCCGGATAATTCTCCACCATCGTTGTATTTACAATCTGTCCGCCTGGGAAAGCCTCCTCCAAGAGCAACGTATCCGCCCCACCACGCACAGCATATATTCCTGCCGTCAGACCCGCAGGACCACCGCCGATAATGACTATTTCCTTCACTATTTATATCTCCGATTTTTGTTTAACATTATACCATGGATAAATGCCCCATTTCAATTCTATAGAAGCTTGATCCAATCCATGGGTTCTTCCGAATCATCCTCAGTTATACTGTCGTTAGCTTGCACAATATCATCCGACACTATTATCCTCATCGCTTTGAGTTTTTCCACGGAACGAGGCGCTTCATCGGCGCTGACACATGAGTTGCATCGGTTTCCGCAGTCCGGGCATATACAGCAACTGCTTAAGCCCCTCTCCTCCTGTACCATATATGTTCCGCAAAGCTTACAACTACAGCGCATACCGTTTTCTCCCTCAAGCTTATTCAGTGAATTATAGCACGCTATTGCACTTGTTGCACTCTTTTGCTATCATAAAGAAAAAATGTCGGTGCTGTTATGAAAAGAACGCTAACTCTTTTGTTAATTGTATTGCTCGTGTTTGGCATGGGTACGTTCGTGAATCCTTCTCTGGCGGAGCCTACCCCGTCGCCCGAGCTTTCGCCTACCCCAGCGGGTACAAGCGGTTCGTCATCCGTAGTCTATCAGTATAAGTCTGTCGGTGAAGCTGTGGTGAGAATCCAAATAAGAATGCGCGACCTCGGCTTTTTCATGTATAAGCCCACGGGAAGCTTTCAGAGCATGACTGTAGATTCAGCTATCGAATTTCAAAAGAAGCAGACCGACTCCAACGGAAATCCGATATACACAGACGGTGCAATAGGTCCGCAGTCATTGGCGATATTGTTTTCAAACAGAGCAAACCGCGCAGATATTACTGTCGACATACCCTTCGGTTCGACCCAATCTCAGCTCAGTGTAATAGGAGAACTCGTGTCTTGGGTGAACATTAAGTCACAGCTTGTTGTCGGGAGTGTATACACGATTGTCGACTGCTATACCGGTACAGAGTTCAACATGATATTTACCGGCGGCGAAAACCACGCCGAGATGGAATGTGTAACTGCCGAAGGCTCAGGGATATACAAAGAGCTTTTTGGCGGCGAATTCAACTATTCCAAAAGACCTGTCTGCATTAAACTTGGTTCAAGGCTTATCGCCGCTTCCCTGCAGGGCGAGCCTCACGGCACAGATACTGTGTCAAATAACGCCTGTGAAGGGCACTCCTGCCTGTATTTTGAGGGCTCTTCGTCTCACGTGGGATCGCTTCCCGATGTCGAACATGCCTCTCAGGTATATAAGGCCGCAGGCAAGTAATAGTTAAGCCGGTGAATTACCGCAAAAAAAATGCAACGGGCGTCCGCAGGCGCCCGTTTTATTCTATAAAGACTATTGCTTTGTCACATGCTTTGCCGTTATTTCGCTGTTGAAAATAACTTCCCGAATGCGAACGCATATATATCGGGTGCATCGCATCTCCAGTTTTTGACCGCTTCTTTTGCCGTTTCAATATCGGGAAGTACTATCATCATCGAGAATATCAGCCTATCGCCCTCCGCAACGCTCAGAGTCACCTTGTATGTCCCGTCATGCTGCATATCCCAGTCTCCGAAATACCTCGAGAGCGCAATGAACTCATCTCGCTTTTCCGCCAGCTTTGCATCTATATCGTTGCGCATCGATTGCCTCAGCTGTTCTCTGAACGTCTCTGCTGTCTCCTCGCCCAACATGGTGATTCTGTATGACTGACCGAACGGGCGCGGGACCGCAGCCACCATGCCCGCCGCCTCAAGGTCAATTATCGCACCCTTGATTTCGAGATATGGCACCCATCCGTTATCCGAAATAAATCCGCTCAAAGTATCTATGGAAATATCATCCCTGTAGCTGTTCAACACATACAGCGCAATCAACTTAGCCATCGGGTATCCTTTAATAAGCAAGCAAATCACCTCCTTCTAATTGTATCACATATCTGCGTACCTCTAAAGATTTCCACTTATAAGTATATGCTTTTTTTATTTATGTATATACAAACTTGTCCGAATTTTGGTATACTCATACAGATTAGTTTGTGTAGGGAATCCTTTTCCTATGTGTGAAAGGAAGATAAGAGTGAAAAGAAGAAGCATACTTTACCTGGTATTTTGTGTCGTCATATTATTTATGGCGTTCACACCTCTAAGTCGTGCCGAGTTTGACCCTGAAAGCATTTCTACCCCATACTTTCTGCTTATGGACGCAGATACGGGGACTGTAATATACCACAAGCAGGGTGATACCCAGTTTTATCCGGCAAGTACAACAAAGATACTTACCTGCATAATTGCTTTGGAAAAAACCACAGACCTCGACGAAACATTCTCCGTAGGTCCCGTTACCGATAGAGGTTCCTGTATGGGAATACGCGAGGGAGAAAAGCTCTCTATGCGCGATCTGCTCTACGGACTCATGCTCGTATCCGGAAATGACGCCGCCGACGCCATAGCGCACAAGCTTGCGGGTGGACGTTCCGAATTTGCGGCAATAATGAACGAAAAAGCCGCCGAGATAGGCATGACAAAGAGCCATTTCATGAATGCCAACGGACTTCACAACGAGGAGCACGTTTCGACAGCCTACGACATGGCTTTGCTTGCAAGGTATGCGATGCAGAACGAGACATTTAGAAAGATCGTCTCCACCGAGCAGTACACTACCAGCCCTACTAGCAAAAAGTCCAACGGCTATACACTTACTAACAGCAATAGACTTATTGCAACGGGCAATGGCAAAGCCAATATCGAATACGAATACGCGACGGGAATCAAGACGGGAAATACGATTCAATCCGGCTATTGCTTGGTAGCATCGGCAACAAAGAATGACCGCAACCTTATACTCGTAATACTCGGCGACAACGAATACGAGGTAGCGTCTGAGTATCGCTTCAAGAATGCGAAGAGCATATTCGAGTGGGCATTTGAAAAGCTCGAAACAGCTTCCGCCGCCGATTTAGGTATGCAGACGCAGTTTACCGTCCAGGTGAGCGATGCCAGCCTTAGCGATGCGGGTTCAGGTATGCTCAGTATCGTCGCAGATCTATCAACCTCATCCGTCTCCATGCTTAGTGACGATATAGCCGCAATCAAAGCCGATCCATCCCTCGTCACCGTTACCATACAGGACGCGGATTCCGTAAAAGCACCTGTAAAGCAGGGCGACGTTATCGGAACCGTGGTTTACTCGTACAAAGGCTTCACTTTCTTGACTGCTGACCTCGTGGCATCAAGAGATGTTGCCGACCTCGCAACACAGACCACCGGCCCCGAGCCTACGCTCGAAATAATTGATAATGAAGAAAAGTCCGGAAGCTGGCTGTTAGTCTGGATTCTGCTGGCAGTACTCATTATCGTAGTCGTGTTGATAATAATGCTGATTATGTCCAAGAAATCCGGTCGCATCAGAGCGCGTAGACGCGGCTACTACGTCACAAGAAAGAGATAAGCGTACATAAGTGTTAAGCACAAAGGGTGTACCATTTACGGCACACCCTTTTAATCTGTTCAATTGCGCTCAAATGAGCCTTGCCTCGATATCGTGCGAGTAGTTGATACACGCTTCCGGGGAGTCTATCCACAAACGCTCCATCTTGTAATACTCGCGCTCCTCCGGGTAGAATATGTGTATAAGTATCGAGCCAAAGTCCATGACAATCCACCTCGCACTGTCATAGCCTTCGATACGTTTCAGCGTAAGCTCATTCTCGGGATACTTCTCGTCAACCTCATCACAAAGCGCCTTAACGTGCGCCATTGAAGTGCCACTGCAAACTATAAACCACTCCGCAATAATTGTCTTGTCTGCCACGTCAACGGCTACTATGTCCTCTGCCTTACGATCGTCAAGTATTCCGCACAGCTCCAACACCGTTTCCCTAAGCTCTCTACTCATTGATTCTCCTCCATGGTCTTAATTATTGATTCACGCGCTATTTGCGTTCGATTGTCTATTTTTCCACCCTTTGACTTAGCGTGTTCTATACTTCTGTCCATCGCAAAGAGCACCGCCTTGTCTATTCCCCCAAATACGAGCTTTCTCAATTCGCCCGCCTCCTCATATTCTCTCACAGGTTCAGCCTTGTCTGCAACAAATATTATCTTGTCCAGCAGGGTCATATTCTCTCTCCCTGTAGTATGACAATCGATAGCGTTGATTATTTCGACATCATCGATATCGTACTCGCACTTTGCTCTTACTCCGCTCAGCGGCGCATGAAGCAAAGCCGGAGCAAGCGCAATCACAGTATCGGGCATATGATAAGCTATCGCAAGCGCAATCTGTGCCTGATACGACGGAAGCTTTGCGCAGTCGTGCAGCAGACCGGCAATGCGCGCTTTCTTAGAATCTGCGCCGTAAAAACAGGCGAGCTCTACGGCGTAATACGACGTGCCTATCGAATGCAGATACCTCTGCGGAGCCAAGTCTTTCTGCAGCTTTTGCCTGTATAGATTATACTCCGGCTCCATGTAACATCCACTTTCGTAGATATATATTGCAACGTCTTGCTCAACGAGCCCCGATATACTTCTCGCATTTTTTACAGCATCCCGTATCTGCGTCGAAGAAATATCCATCTCAAGCATGGACGATATCAGGACTTTTGAACCGTATTTCTCTCCTATGTGCTTGGCTATGGCCTCGGTATCGATATTCATTCTGCCTACAGCTATAAGCTGAACGGATTGCAATATCTCATCGGGCTTGTACCAACTCTCAAACGATGCAAGCATATCTGCACCGATAATCAGAAAAAGCTCATCTGACGGGTGAATACGCCTGAATTCTTTAAGCGTGTCAACGGTGTAGCTCTTGCCCTCCCGCTTAAGCTCAATATCAGAAGCCATCAACCCTTTGCGTCCGATACACGCGCGCTTTACCATTTCGTATCTTATCTCGCCTGGTGTGCGTTCACCCTGTTTGTGGGGGGGATCGCCGGCAATGACAATATAGATAAGGTCAAGCTCAAATTGATCTCTCGCAAACTCCGCCACCTCCATATGTGCCTTGTGGATCGGATCAAACGTTCCTCCGAAAACTCCGATGCGCATACAGCTACCTCCGTGCAACAATTATACAGTAGAATAAAAAAGGTGGCAAGCATTCTGCCCACCACCATGTAGGGTTGTGAATTAATAGAGAGGATGCTGTGCGCAGAGTGCGAGCACGCCTTCCTTGACGCTCTCGACAGCCGATTCGCCTTCGTGTGCAATACGGGAGATGAACGATGCGATAAGCAACATATCGTTCTCCTTGAGGCCGCGTGTGGTAACTGCGGGTGTGCCGATCCTGATACCACTTGTAACAAAGGGGCTTCTCGTCTCAAACGGTATAGTGTTCTTGTTTACTGTGATGTTAGCCGCATCGAGGAGTGCCTCAACTTCCTTGCCTGTTCTGCCTGTAGAAGTCAAGTCGACGAGCATCAGATGATTATCGGTGCCGCCTGATACTATGCGCATTCCGTTGGCTACGAGGGCCTGTGCGAGTGTTGCGGCATTCTTTACTACCTGCTGCTGATACGCCTTGAACTCGGGCTTGAGTGCTTCATGGAAACAAACTGCCTTTGCGGCAATTACGTGCATAAGCGGACCGCCCTGCAGTCCGGGGAATATAGCCTTGTCGATCGTCTTTGCAAGCTCTTTCTTGCAGAGAATGAGTCCGCCTCTCGGTCCGCGGAGAGTCTTATGTGTCGTCGTCGTTACTACATCGGCATAGGGGACGGGGTTCATGTGCAGACCAGCCGCAACGAGACCTGCAATATGCGCCATATCGACCATGAAGTATGCGCCGACTTCCTTGGCAATCTCAGAGATCTTCTGGAAATCTATCGCTCTTGCATATGCACTTGCGCCGGCTACGATGAGCTTGGGCTTGCACTCGAGAGCTGTTTTTCTCATGTTGTCATAATCTATCTGCTCGGTGCCCTCTGCTACGCCATAGGGAACGAAGTTATAATACTTACCTGACATATTTACGGGGCTGCCGTGTGTTAGGTGGCCACCGTGTGAGAGGTCCATACCCATGATTGTGTCGCCTGGATCTACCAGTGCAAAGTAAACCGCCAGATTCGCGGAAGCACCGGAGTGGGGCTGTACATTGGCATGGTCTGCGCCGAAAAGCTCACATGCGCGCTTCCTTGCAAGTTCTTCCACTACATCGACGAACTCGCAACCGCCATAATAACGCTTGCCGGGATAGCCTTCGGCGTACTTGTTTGTCAAATGGCTGCCCATAGCTGCCATAACGGCCTCGCTTACGAAGTTTTCGGATGCGATGAGTTCGAGATGGTCCCTCTGACGTCCGAGTTCCAGCTCCATTGCCGCTGCAACTTCCGGGTCTGCCTTCTTGATAACATCAAACTGTATCATAAAAACATATTCCTCCGTTTTTCTGTTACGTCAATTATAATAAAAGCACCGTATTTAATCAATACAGTGCAAGAGTATATCTTTAATTCATCTGTCACTCATATTTTCTGTGTTCTTCCTTCATTCGCCTGTCCATATCGCGCTTTGCATCCCTCTCGGCAATCGAGCTCCTCTTGTCGTAGAGTTTCTTGCCCTTTGCAACGGCAAGTTCGAGCTTAACAAGCCCATCGCGCAGATAAAGTTGAAGCGGTATGAGGCTGTATCCGTCCGCCTGACTGAGACGCTGAAGCTTTAATATCTCCCTCTTGTGGAGCAGAAGCTTCCTCGTCCTAAAAGGGTCTCTGTTGTTTATATTTCCCTGCTCATAAGGCGAAATGTGCATGCCGATAATAAGCATCTCCCCATTTTCGACCTTCGCGTAGGAGTCCTTTAAGTTGACTTTGCCTGCCCTTATGCTCTTTACTTCCGTACCCAAAAGCACAAGTCCGCACTCGTATGTTTCCTCTATGAAGTATTCGTGCCTCGCCTTTTTATTTTGGGCGATAGGCTTAGTTCCTCTTTTTATAGGCATATAATCACCACCAAGAGTATAATAACATCAATCACACCGTAAGCCAAGCAAAAACGGTATGTTTCCATACCGTTGGTTGCTAAATTGCAGCGAACTTTTACCGATTACGCCAAAGCTCTGTAGAGCAGCATTGCAATTGCTATAACCGCTATGGCAATTCCTGAGATTACGGTAACCTTCTGCAGTTTCTTATCCCTGCTGGCAGCTTTTCCGCGAGCCGTAAAAGATTCTGTGTCTCCGCCATAAGCACCGCCGAGACCTGCACTCTTTGTGGACTGAAGGAGAACTGAAGCTATCAATACGATTGAGCAAAGAATAAGAACTATGTTGAGAGCTAATTCCATACTAAAACCTCCTAAGTAATCGTAGAATTATATCATGGCTTTTACGACAGTGCAAGCAAAACGATACGCAATCTGCGGAAAACTTCGATAATATTGGTTAAACTGCATTTTGGAACTAATTTAATTCGTATTTTCCTTGTAAAAACTGCTCGCTGTGGTAGAATACTAACGATTATTTTTCCGGAGGATAGACATGGCAAAGCTAACTGTAAGAGATATAGACGTAGCGCATAAAAGGGTGCTCGTCCGTGTGGATTTCAACGTGCCCCTCGATGAGAGTCACAATATAACCGATGATAAGCGCATTGTAGCTGCGCTTCCGACAATTAAATATCTGCTCAATAAGAGTGCAAAGGTAATAGTATGCTCGCACCTTGGTCGTCCCAAGGGAGTATTCGACCCCAGGTTTTCGCTTGCACCTGTTGCCGAAAAGCTGCGTACCCTTTTGCCCAACGTTAACGTAATATTTGCTTCTGACGTAATCGGAGAAGACGCTCAGACAAAGGCGGCGGTGCTAAATGACGGCGAGCTCTTGCTGCTTGAGAATGTCCGCTTCCACAAGGAAGAGACCGATAACGACCCCGAGTTCGCGCGCAAGCTTGCGTCTCTTGGTGAAGTATACGTATCTGATGCATTCGGTACCGTGCACAGGGCACACGCTTCAACAGAGGGGGTGACGCATTACCTCCCAGCGGCATGCGGCTTCCTCATTGAAAAGGAGTTGAACTATCTGCAGAGTGCGCTTGACAATCCCAAACGTCCGTTCATCGCGATACTCGGCGGCAAGAAGGTTTCCGACAAGATAGGGGTCATACGTAATCTCCTGCAGAAGTGCGACGTACTGCTTATCGGCGGCGCAATGGCGTACACATTCTTCAAGGCGCTCGGATATAGCATAGGCGATTCGTACCTCGACGCTGAAAGCGTAGAGCTTGCGAAGCAGCTTCTCGATGAAGCCAGGGAAAGAAATGTCCGTATGTTGATTCCCGTCGATACGGTAGTAGCAAAGGAGTATTCCGCTGATGCCGAGCATATGACTGTCCCGGCAGATTCAATACCTGACGGTTGGGAAGGTCTCGACATCGGAGAAAAGACCCGCAAAATCTACGCCGAAGAGATTAGCAAGGCAAAGACGATCATATGGAACGGACCTATGGGCGTATTTGAATTTGAAGCATTCTCCCATGGTACTGCCGATGTAGCCAAAGCCTGCGCAGAGAGCAACGCAATCACTATAATAGGCGGCGGCGACTCCGCTTCCGCTGTAAAGAAGCTCAAGCTTACCGATAAGATGAGCCACGTCTCTACGGGCGGCGGGGCATCCCTTGAATTCCTCGAAGGCAAGGTGCTCCCAGGTATAGCCGCACTCACTGACTTCCGCAGGCTGATTATTGCCGGCAACTGGAAGATGAACAAGACCCCAGACGAAGCGCGCGCACTCATAAGCGAGCTAGTTCCTCTCATTACTGACGCCACATGTGACGTCGTAGTATGTCCTCCATTCACGTGTCTGCCTGCTGTTATCGAATCTGTTAAGGGCTCGAACATCCACGTTGGTGCACAAAACGTACACTGGGCCGAAAGCGGCGCATTTACTGGAGAGATAAGTCCGTCTATGCTTACTGCGCTCGGTGTAGAGTACGCAATAATCGGGCACAGCGAGAGAAGGCAGTACTTTGGCGAAACGGACGAGACTGTTAACGCCCGTACAAAGGCGGCACTTGCTCACGGCATCATCCCCATCATCTGCGTTGGTGAAAGCCTTGCTCAGCGCGAAAACGGCGAAACAAACGAATTCGTAGCATCACAAGTCGAAAATGCACTTAAGGACATTTCGGCAGAAGCTGTAGCAAATCTCGTAATTGCCTACGAACCGATATGGGCAATAGGCACTGGCAAGACCGCAACTGCAGAAGTTGCGGATGAGACTATCGCTGTAATCCGTGATACTATAAGAAAGCTTTATGGCAATGCTACCGCAGAAGCTGTACGCATACAGTACGGCGGAAGCGTGAATCCCAAGAACGCCTCTGAGCTTATGCAGAAGGAAAACATCGACGGCGGACTTATAGGCGGAGCAAGCCTCAAGGCACAGGATTTCTCCAGGGTTGTTTGCTATTGATTTGGAGTACTATGAAAAAACTATCCGCATTGATCATATTGGATGGCTTTGGACACAGAGATGAGACCGACGGCAACGCTGTTGTTGCCGCCGGCACTCCATTTATCCGTAGCCTTCTCAACGAATACCCACATACGTTTGTAAACGCCTCTGCATTGGCTGTGGGTCTTCCCGAGGGACAGATGGGAAACTCCGAGGTCGGACACCTCAACATAGGTGCAGGAAGAATCGTCTATCAGGAGCTTACCAGAATAAACAAGTCTATTAGTGACGGTGACTTTTTCGACAAGCCCGAGTTTCTGCACGCAATAGAGAACTGCAAGGTTCACGACAGTGCACTCCATTTGATGGGGCTTTGTTCCGATGGTGGCGTTCACAGCATGCTTAGCCACCTCTATGCACTCGTTGAGCTTGCTAAGCGCCACAGGCTGAACAAGGTATTCATACACTGTTTTATGGACGGCAGAGACGTTCCCCCGGACAGCGGCGCAGATTACATTCGCCGTGTACAGAAAAAGCTGTCGGAGATAGGCTGTGGCAAGATCGCTACCGTCTCAGGCCGATTCTACGCAATGGACAGGGACAACCGCTTTGAGAGGGTTGAGAAGGCGTATAATGCGCTTGCAAACGGCGACGGCGTATATGCAACAGACCCCGTTAAAGCCATTGAGGATTCATACGCGAACGGCGTTACGGACGAGTTCATACTCCCCACCGTAATTACCGAGAACGGCGCTCCCGTTGCGAGGATTTCGCGCAATGACAGCGTAATATTCTTTAACTATCGCCCGGACAGACCGCGCGAAATTACGCGCGCATTTCTGTTCAATGACTTCACTGGATTTGAGCGCAAAAACGGCTGTTACCCCTTGCGCTATGTAACCATGACACAGTACGACAAGGCGTTTGACGGCAAGCTCGAAGTAGCATTCAAGCCCCAAAACCTTAACAATACGTTCGGTGAATACATTTCGACCCTCGGACTTAAGCAGCTTAGGATTGCCGAAACCGAAAAGTATGCCCATGTGACATTCTTCTTCAACGGCGGCGTCGAAGCACCCAACTCCGGCGAAGATCGTGTGCTTATACCTTCCCCGAAGGTCGAAACATACGACTTGAAGCCTGAAATGAGTGCATTCGAGGTAGCTGACGAGGCCGAAAAGAGAATACGCTCCGGTGCATATGATGTGATAATACTCAATTTCGCGAACCCCGACATGGTAGGTCACACGGGCAAGTTTGACGCCACTGTCAAAGCGCTCCAAGCGGTCGACGCATGCTGTAAGAAAGTCGTCAAAGCGATACTCGATATGGGCGGACAATGTATAATAACCGCAGACCACGGCAATTGCGAGAAGATGTGGGATGCAAATCACGAGCCATTCACAGCTCACACCACAAACAAGGTGCCCTTTATACTGGTGTCTAACAATCATAAGGGTGCAACACTCGCAAGCGACGGCAGATTGTGCGACATTACCCCGACATTGCTTGAGTTGATGGGTATTGGGAAGCCCCTCGAAATGACCGGCCACTCCCTCATAAAGTAAAGTTAACACTGCGTTAACTTGCTGAATCCACTGCTAAATGTTATAATCAGTTGTGCTTAATGTTTTGAGCACAACTAATTATTTACTGGAGCAAAAATGATGAAGCGAATTTCAGCTCTACTTATAGCAATACTTATCTCACTGTCTGTGATTGTAAGCTGTAAGGCCGCGCCTACCTACATACAGGCTTTCTCCCCGTCACTTACCGAGAGCGTTGACCACGAGGTAACCCCTGACGTCGAGCCGACAGCAAAGGTAAACAATCCTCAACCCGCGCTTGAGATTGTCTCATCTGTAGCGTATTTGTTTAACTCAGGCAAGATACTCTACGGCGCTGTAGAATATAAAAATACGGGAAACTGCAATATTGTGCTTACAAATGCACAGTTTACGTTTTCCGATGCATCCACTTCACTGCCCGTAACGTTTACACCCATGCTCTCAGAGTACGACGTAGTTGAGCCCGGCGCGACATCGTTCGTCACCTATTGGGGCAACAATCCTGCAGATGAAATACTGCTTGAAGGCGAAAACATCACCGTTACAGCCGAACTTACCCCTGTTGCCACTGATGATGTACGGCGTGACCTCGAGCTCTCCGACATCAGAGTTCTCGACAATTACCCCGGTTTCTCAACGCTTTCCGGTCTTATTACAAGCTCGCAAACGGATGCCTGTACCATGAATATGTCATATGTCGCATTCTACGATGCCGACGATACTTTGTTGGGAGTATGGAATTTCACGCTTAATTCCGTAATGAACCCCGGTGATATCCGAAGTTTCGTAATCAACATGAACGACCTTACCATTGAGAACCTCTCTTCAAGGACGGCTTCGACTAAAGCGTGTGGCTTCGGCTTCAACCTCTGATATCAGAGCAATAGATAAAACCGACTTCCAAAAGGGGTCGGTTTTTACGTTTCTAATGTGTTTATTGTCGTTGTATGGGTGTATATGTCGCTATCCGGCCGGTGTTCCCGCGCAATAATTGAGCCTATCCCATCACCCTTTTAATGTAATCAAAGAGCTGTCCTGCCGTTTCCTTCCACGATTCCGAATACTTGGCGCTTCCCTGCGCTCTGTCGTCTCTTCCGCCGCCCTTTCCCGAAAAGATCATGTTTGCGGCTTGTATTAAATCCCTCATGCTCTGCTTAACGTCGTCCGAGCGAATAAACTGGTAGTTCACGGCTTCATCCCTTCTGCCTATAAGCGCACATACGCAACGTTCGCGCCTGCAAAGTTCCTCGCCCAACAGTTTTAGTTTAGCCATGTCGCTTCCGTCCTCAGCGTAACATACGAGTTTCACACCCTTATGCACCGATGCGGCAGAGAGCAGTTCTGAAGCAATATAGCTGCATAAGCGATTTGCTGTTAACTTGTTCTCGTAACGCTGCGTTGACAATTCGCGCTTTAGCTCGTCGACACAACCCGGCACATTCTCCCACGATGTAGAAAACCCCTTTGCTACGGCGATGAGAGCATTATGCTTGAGCCTGTAATCGTCAAGTGCGCGACCTGCGCAGAGCACCCAAAGCCTCGTCCCTCCACGATGATTCATACTGTCGACTATCCTTATTATACCGACCTTTGCGGTCGATTCGACATGTGTGCCGCAGCAGGTACATGAATCCACCGAGTCTATAGTGATTATCCTCAACTCGCCCTTTAGCCCGTCCGACTTCTTTCTCAGCTCCATCGACTCGAGCTCCTCTGCGGATACAATCGTCGATGTGACGGGTATGTCCGCCCACACGGCTTCGTTAGCCTTATCCTCGAGCAGACGCAACTGCTTAGAGTCGAGCGGCATATCAAAATCCAGCGTCATGTAATCATCGGACATATGAAAGCCAACGTTCTTCGCCCCGAAAAGCGCACACGCAAGCCCAGATACGATATGTTCGCCCGTGTGCTGACGGCAATGATCTAACCTCCTATTGTGGTCAATCGACATTCGTACACGCGTCCCCACAACAATCTCGGTATCTATGCTGTAGACAATGTAGTCTACACAGTCGGTCGCCTTTATGACCTTGTACCCGTCGATGCTCCCCTCGTCGCTCGGCTGACCTCCACCCTCCGGTGCGAACACTGTTCTGTCCAAAACCACATCAAAGCCGTCCTCAGACCTTTCACACGAAATTACATTGGCTTCTACTTCGAACAATGACGACTGACTGTAGTACAGTCTCTCACTTGCTTTCATTGTCTAACTCCTTAAAGCCTCTTCCCAATACCTCCGTTGCATTATGCATAACAGTAAACGCATTTTTGTCGGCACTCTTCACTATCTTCATAGCCGCTGCTATGTTGTGGCGCTTCACTACAGTCATTAGCAGCTTCTTGTTGCTGTGGGTGTAGCCGCCCTTAGCATCGATTTCTGTTACTCCCAAGCCAAGCTTCTCGGAGAGCAGAGGGAGCAGTATGTCCTCTTTGTCGGTGATTATCATGAATACGCGCGCGGTGTCCGCACCCTGCATTACCGCATCGGTCACTCGTCCTATAACGAATATACACACAGTCGAGTACAACGCAACCTCAATGTCACGGAAAATAATAACCGCAATGACGACAACCAGCGCGTCGGTAAACATCATGAGTTTGCCTACTCTCATATGTGGAAATCTCGTCTGAAGAATCATAGATATAGTGTCAGTTCCTCCGGTCGCAATACCGCGCAAAAATAGTATCGCAACGCCTGCGCCTATGAATGCACCACCAAATACCGCAGCTAAAAGCATATTATCGGTATGCGTATACATATTGGGTATCATAGAAACGAGCTCTATGCTCCCCGAGTATGCAAGTGCCGTTATTATAGTCTTGACCATTACCTTTGCACCGAATACTTTGAGCGCAATCAGTATAACAGGTACCTGGAATGCAAAGTTGATTATACCTACACCTACGTGCTTGCCCGTGATTTCCTCGATCAAGTACGAAAACGCCGTGGCAAGACCCGATAATCCGCCTGGTGCTATATTATTGGGTATAGTAAAAACTACCATTCCGAAGGCCATCACAAGGCACGCCCCGATAATAGACGCAGAATCGATCAGAAGTTCCTTAACGAGCTTGTTGCGAAATAATGCCATACTCTCTCCCTTAAAAAGTTGCCCCAAACTAGAGTCTGAGGCAACGAATTAACTTATTCTGATTGTTGTATCCTAACAGTACGTTCCCCGAGTCTTTCGCACCATTTATACATCCTCGCGTGCAGTTGAGCATCAAGCACTATATCGTCTTCGACCCCATTCGGGGTGTATTCCTCGAGAAGCTCAAATGTCAGACCTCCGGACTTGTTGTAGAAATCCTGCAACGGCTTATATGAACAGGCGTTGAGCTTCAGCTCAAACATGAGCCGCTTTCTCGTACCATCCACATTTCGTGAAAAACCAACGAACGAATCTCCGTGGGCGTCATAGAGTCTGTAGATACCCGATATCAACTGCTTCGTCATTATTGCAGACCGTAATAGCGAATACGAGATTCGTACCTTGTGATGGGTGTTTCCTTGATCCAAGCATCTATTCTCTCAGAGAAAAGCTTGTTCTGCGCTTCTGTGAGAAGCTTTGTGTTAATATCCTCCTTGACGTCGTCAAATGCGATAGTCTTGGGTTCAACCTTCTCGATGAGCTGGATGTAGTGATATCCGTGCTCTGTCTCGATTCTGGGACTTACATCGCCTACATTCTTGAGTTTGAGAGCTGCTTCGGCAAAGCCATCGACATACTTATCCTCGATTGCCTCGCTTACGAGATATCCCTCAGTCTTGTACGGCTCGTTCTTCATGCCGTCGTCATCATTGTACATCTCGATGAGTTCATCGAATGAGTATGCCCCGCTGGCCAGATGAGTATCGATTTCTTCACAAATCTTGTCGTACTCAGCCTTATCTACGGTGTCCCCGTCCTTGTCCTCGTCATCAAACTTTACGAGTATGTGCTTAACTCTGATGTAACCTGCAGGTACATAGAAGGGGACAACGCCTGTAGAGCTGTTGAGAGCGGACTGATAATCTGTGTAATACTCTGCGGGATCCTCATCGTAAGCCGCCTTCTGCTCTGCCAACTGCTCATCATAGTACTTCTGTGCAGCATCGTCGTCAATCGTCGCTTCGCTCTTTACCATTTCGGAATACTTCTTATACAGAGCATCCTCATAGTATGCATCGTAGAGACCCTTCTTGTATTCGTCGACACTTGTGCCTGCATCCTTGAGAGCTTCGATAAACAGCTTTTCGGCCTCGGCAAGTATAGCATCCTCACCGGTGATCGAAGAGTCGACCTTCGACTTATATGTAGCTACCTGGGTATCATATGAGGTCTGAACGTCCTTGTTAACCTCTGCAATTTCCTCTTCGGTAAGCTCAACATTGGCCTTTTCTGCCATGTATACGACTACCTTATCGGAAATCAGTGTTTCGAGAATCCAATCCTGGAACGCAGTAATTCCTTCGGTCGTGCTTGTATCAAAACCCATGTATGAGGCGTAATAATAGTAAGAGCTAAAAAGCTGTGAATAGTCGGATGCATATATTTTGATGTCGCCGACCTTTGCTACAACGGGATCATCGACCTTAAGCGAGCATCCTGCCAAGGTCCCGAGTAACATCACAAATACGATTGCCGCAGCTAAAACCTTAACCACAAGCCTTTTGCTAACAGACATGAAAACTATCTCCTTCGTAGATAAAATTGTGGGTGCGATACCTCACATCATACCTTGACATTTTATATAAACGTTTTAACTATGTCAACTGAAAACTCGTTCACTGCTCACTTACAGAGCAAAAAGCATCAATCCGTACGCTCAACGTCATAAAGCATTATTCTGAGTATCTCCTTGTCGGTCTGTCTCATGCCATCCCTTGCAAGTTTGCCCACATTTGCTATGGTCTTGTCCACTCCCTTTGTAACTATTCCGTCTCCGCTTCTGAACTCACGTCCGCATTTATACATATTGTAGCCGAGTATTCCCGCTTCTACAGATGCCGCTATTTTGCCGGCGCAGGAAGCCTTAGCTCCGTCGCAGACCATGCCAGATATTATTGCGAGCGCGTTAACTATCGTGTGCGCAACGGCTTCTACCTTGCCACCGTCAAGATACGCAATGCCTGCGCCCGCGGCACAGCCTGCACTTACGGCGCCGCAGAAAGCGCTCAAACGACCTATGGACGCCTTTTGATGCACGGTGAGCAAATCCGAGAGGACCAATGCTCTATAGAGCTGTTCTTTGCTGGCACCGATTTCCTTTGCGTATTCAATCAGTGGGACAGATGCAGTTATGCCCTGATTCCCACTTCCAGAAAGTATGACAACGGGCAACTCGCATCCACTCATTCTCGCATCAGAACCTGCTGCTGCCATAGCGCGGACTCTGTTCCATACGGAATTCCCCATCGTGTCTATTATGACCTGACCTACGCTTCCGCCGTAGTTTGATTTCATACCCTCTGTGGCGATAGCATAGTTGTATTCCGCCTGACGCGATATTATCGGCTCAATATCCTCAATGCGCACCATATCCGCAAATTCGACTATATCAGCCGTATTAAGTATGCTCTTGTCGGTGAGGTTGTCCTCGGGCTGTTCGTTTATTTCCGTGTCGATAAGTACACTTCCGTTGCACTCCATGTGGCATATGTTCGTGTGGTTATTTACCAGACGCACGTTTGCGGAGCACTCTCCGGAGAACACCGTAATGCTGATGTCGAATACCAATTGTGATGAAGCGCCTCCTATTTCAATCGGCACATTGCGCAGAAACTCTCTTATTCGAACCCTTTGTTCGTCCGTTACATCCGAAATGACCTCAAGGACCTTGTCGCTGTCACCAGCCACGATACCCGCCGCCACAGATGAAGCAATGCCCTTCATACCGCCGGTATTTGGCACTACGACACTCTTAACGTTTTTTATTATGTTGCCGCTGACCTCGACCTTGACCCTGTCGGGCATGGCAGAAAGCTGTTCTCTGGCAAGCGCCGCCGCATATGCCAAAGCAATAGGCTCAGTACAGCCCATAGCAGGCATTAACTCTTCCTTAAGAATCGCAATGTAATCTTGATAGATTCTATCGCCGAAAATCATATGAAACTCCAAAGCATTATTATTCTATAATATTATATGAAGTTGCAAAGTCAAACAATATATTACATGCCTTTTCTGTCGTTATTACACTAAACCTGTACGTTCTCTATGATATAATAGTGAGAATTTTTGGGAGGTAGTTATGTATTCAAGCGGCTCAAAGAAAATGCTCAACATCTATATACTCGAGATACTGCGCAGACATACCGATGCAGACCATCAACTCAGTCAACAACAGATAATCGATTATTTGCAGAAAGATTTCGGTGTCGAGTGTGAGCGAAAGGCGGTATCCCGAAATATAAACTATCTTTCCGAGTATAAATACGACATACGTACAAAGGGCGGTTATTACCTCGCAGAAAGGGAATTCGACACGAGCGAGCTTCATATGCTCATAACCTCGGTGCTGTTTGCAAAGAATATTCCTCACAATCAACGCGAAGATCTCATTGAAAAGCTCAAGGGACTTGCAAGCGAATACTTCTCGTACTCAACCTCATCAATACGCACTCAACAGATTCCCAGAGGTGTAGCTACAGAGAATAAACAGATGTTCTATACGATTGAGATAATACACGAGGCAATATCAAAATGCTCTCAGGTCAAATTCACATATAACGCATATGGCACTGACAAGCAATTGCATTCGAGAAGAGCGGAGCCCTACATTGCAAGCCCATATAGCATGGTAGCGGCAAACGGAAGATTCTATTTAGTGTGCCACTCTCCAAGGCATGAGGGGCTTTCTAGCTACCGCATTGACAGAATTACGGACATCGAGCTTGTAGATACTCCTGCGATACCTATTACAAGCCTACCCGGATACGAGAACGGCTACTCAGGTCCACACCATATGGCAGAGGGCCTGTATATGCATATGCAGCAGCCTGTTTCTGTTGAGTTCAGGATAAAGAAGGCAAATGTAAACGACGTGCTCGACTGGTTTGACGGAGACTGCACGTTCCGCAACGAAACAGATGAGTATGTCGATGTGCGCGTTACCGCAAACGAACAGGCGGTACTATATTGGGCTTTGCAATACGGTAAGGTAGTTGAGATACTCAAACCGGACTCACTGAGGAAAAAGATACGTCAAACAGCGCTCGAGATTTACAATAAACATCAATGAGTTAAACGTGTCTGCGCATACTCCTCAACGCGTTCTTCTCAAGGCGTGACACCTGCGCTTGAGATATACCTATTTCAGAAGATACCTCCATCTGTGTTTTTCCGTCGAAAAACCTCATGCGAAGTATTTTTTGTTCCCTTTCCGACAGCTTTTTTATGCCCTGCTCAATTGCGATATTATCTATCCATTGCGCCTCGCTTACCGTCTCGTCCATGATCTGATCCATAACAAAAATCGCGTCTCCGTCATCGTGATATACGGGTTCAAACATAGACACAGGATCCTGAATCGCTTCAAGAGCAAACACGATCATCTCCTCCTTCATGTCGAGCTCCTTCGCAATCTCAGAGAGCTTGGGCTCGCGGTTGAGCTTTGCGGCAAGTGCGTTTCTCGTCTGGAGCGCCCTATACGCGGTATCGCGCAACGATCTCGAAACCCTGATCTGGTTTGAGTCCCTCAAGAAACGCCTTATCTCACCTATTATCATAGGTACAGCATATGTCGAAAACCTAACGCCGTGCGACAGGTCAAAATTGTCTATGGCCTTTATAAGCCCTATACAGCCGACCTGAAACAGATCGTCCATAGGCTCTCCCCTGTTCGAAAACCTCTGAATCACACTCAGTACGAGCCTGAGGTTTCCGTTTATCAACTCCTCACGTGCGTCCCCGTCGCCTCCTTTGTAGCGTTCAAGCAATTCCGCGCTCTGTTTTGCATTCATCATGGGCAATTTCGATGTATCCACACCGCAGATCTCAACTTTGTATAATGCCATAATGCACCTCATCCTACTACCGTTGTTGCTAAATATCATTGCCTTTGAACTGAATCTTTATGCCTGTTGCAACGTGCGTTGTATGGCTCTTTTTGCGGTAATGAACTCATATTGGAGGCTATTACAACATACATTGTTTTAAAAGCACTCGGAGGTAACAGATGCGCGATTATATTGAAGAACGGGTACTGGAAATTGCCGGCTATATACTTGAAAACGGAGCTACCGTAAGGCAGGCGGCAAAGCAATTCGGTGTGTGCAAATCCACCGTGCACAAGGATGTGACACTAAGATTACAGCAGATACGTCCTGATATTGCAGACAGTATTCAACAGGTTCTTCAGCTCAATAAGGCTGAACGTCATCTGAGGGGTGGTGCCGCCACTCATAGAAAGTACAAAGGCGAGGCACTGTAGTAAACGAACAAAAAAGAGGTGTGCTAACACCCCTTTTCGATATCTATTGAAGTTTTATCACTGTCCTACATTCTGACTTGCTTTCTCACGCACATAATCCAATGCTGCCCAGAGCTGTGTATCCTCTGCCTGATAGTCCTTTGCAATCGCGGTCATGCTAAGCCCTTTGAGTACATCGGGAAGTTCCACAACTATATCCGGGGTAACTCCCACCTTGTGTATGTCGTTGCCATTTGGAGTGAGATACTGGTCGGTAGTGAGCTTAAGCCAGCCCTGACTCGAATCTACGGATATGAACGTCTGCACGACGCCCTTGCCGTATGTCTGTGTGCCGACTACGATTCCCGCATCGTTCTCCTGTATCGCCGCGGCGAGTATTTCGCTTGCAGAGGCTGAGTTCTCGTTCACTATAACCGCAATCGGAACGCCCAAACTCGTGCCGTCGGATTTGTAGACGTGCCCATTTTCCTCGGTCTTCCCTTCTACTGTCACTATGTCGCACGCCGGTAAAAGCATATCAGCTATATCCACTACGGCATTGAGATTGCCACCGGGATTGTCCCTAAGGTCTATTACGAGGGATTTCATACCCCTCTCCTTAAGATTCCTTATCGCCTCCTCGAATTCGGTGACGCTATTCTGTGAGAACGTCGTTATCCTTATATAACCGGTGCGCTCGTTGTACAGTGATGAGTACACCCTCTTTATGTTTACAACATCTCTCGTGACTTCTATATCGAGCGTCTCCTGCCCATCGCCGTCTGTTCTAAGTATCGTGAGCTTAACTGTGCTCCCTACTTCGCCATCAAGTGCAGTCGTAACCTCTTCATGCGTATGTTCAAACACCGATTCTCCGTCGACCGCGGTTATATAATCGCCGATCTGTACTCCTGCGTTTGCCGCCGGATTACCCTCGTATACATCGAGAATCTCCATTCCCTTCTCGTCGAGCTGTGATACCAGTATTCCAAGGCCGCTGTATTCGCCGTTCAACTTGCTGAGGTACTCCTCGTATTCTGCCTTAGTAAAATACTGAGCGTACTCGTCGCCTATGCCTGTAAGTATTCCGTTAGCCGCAGCCGACAAAAGCTCCTCACGTGTCGGGACTTCACCTATAAACAGTTGGCTTACCCTGTCCATAATCTCGTTTATCATGTCGGCTTCCTTCAGTGCCTCGTACTCCTCGACCGACAGAACAACTTCGTTCTCCTTTGTCGCGTTAGTTATCAATATGGTCACCGTAGCTGAAAGCATAGCCGTTATAAGCACTATGGCAATCAAGTAGATGACTCTGCGTTTGCTGAGTTTCATTGAGTTCTCCTCCTGTGCAGACAATGCCGCATAGATTAAATTTAGTGCATTATAGCAATTTTGGCTGTTTTAGTCAAATGACCTGTATGTACTTGTATTATAATCCGTCAGTATCCCTGCCAAAACATATCGATGTTACAAAAATATGTGTCTAAAGCGCGATCGCCAAACATTTGTCTGAAGTTACCAAATGGAGCAATGTGAATATAAATACAGTATTGTTTCCCTTTGCTTGAAACAATACTGTCAACGCCATCAATTAATAGGGAACAATAATCCCTCATATACCCATATCGTAAGAAAAACGGAGATCCGATTTTCTCAGACGCCCGTTTTCATTTGTTTTCTCAGTTAAGTTCAAACATACCCGTGTAAAGCTGATAGTATTTGCCCTTCTGCCCAAGCAGAGAGTCATGGTCTCCGCGCTCAATTATCTCGCCGTTTTCAAGCACCATAATCGCATCTGCATTTCTGACCGTCGAGAGTCTATGTGCGATTACGAATACCGTTCTGTCCTGCATAAGACTGTCCATGCCGCGTTCGATAAGTAGCTCTGTTCTCGTATCGATCGAACTTGTCGCCTCGTCGAGCACCAACACGGGCGGGTCTGCTACCGCTGCCCTGGCAATTGCAAGCAGCTGTTTCTGACCCTGGCTGAGGTTTGCACCGTCTGCGGTAAGCACCGTGTTATAGCCCTGTGGAAGGTGGGTGATAAAGAAATCCGCGTTTGCAAGTTTTGCGGCGGCTATGACTTCCTCATCGGTCGCATCGAGTCTGCCATATCGAATATTCTCCATTACGCTCCCCGTAAACAGATGCGTGTCCTGTAAAACCATCGACATGGAACGCCTGAGCTCACTCTTTCTGATACGCTTTATCGGAATAGAGTCGTAGAGTATCTCTCCCTCCTGCACATCGTAAAACCTGTTTATCAGGTTCGTTATCGTGGTCTTGCCGGCACCCGTTGAACCTACGAGGGCTATCTTCTGTCCCGGTTTTGCATAGAACGATACGTTGTGGAGTACGGTCTTCTCGCCGTCATAGCTGAATGTAACTTCGTTGACATTTACCGCTCCCCTGCATTCGATCAATTTGACACCATTCTCTTCGGGAACGCGCCACGCCCAAATACCCGTCTTGTGGTCGGATTCCATGAGCTCGCCATTAGCATTTCTACAGGCGTATGTGAGCGTTACGTCGCCTTCATCCACCTCAGGTTCGGTATCCATTATCTCAAATACTCGCTCTGCACCTGCAAGTGCGCTCATAGCTGAAGTAAACTGCTGTGAAAGCTGTGTAATGGGCATGGAGAAGTTTCTGCTATACTGCAGGAATGACGCGAGCGAACCTATATCGATTAGCCCTCCTATCGCCATAGCCGCACCTGCTGTTGCGGTTATCGCATAATGCAAATGGGACAGGTTGCCCATTATAGGCATAAGTATAGACGACCATGTGTTCGCGGATACAGTTGTATCCATTACCTCTTTGTTTATTACGTCAAAACCGGTCTTTACCTCGTCTTCGTGACAGAATACCTTTACTACTTTCTGTCCCTCGGTCATCTCCTCGATGTAGCCGTTCATCTGACCTATTGCCTTTTGGCGTTTTGAGAAGAAGAACTTGCTCTTTGCGGTGAGTGTTCTCACGACGAGAAGCATAATCGCCAACACCGCTACCGTAATGAGAGTAAGCAGAGGGCTTATTACTATCATCATTGCGAATACTGCTATGAGCCTAATGCTCGAGTTGATTAGCTGAGGTATGCCCTGGCTTATCATCTCTCGCATTGCATCTATATCGTTCGTATAGCGGCTCATAATCTCGCCGTTTGTTCTCGTGTCAAAGAACTTTATTGGCAATTTCTGCATACGCTCGAACATATCTTTGCGGAGTCTGTAGAGCGTATCTGTGGATATCGTTACCATAATGCGATTGTACATGTACAATCCCAAAATGCCCACGAGATAGCCGGCACCCATTATCACCAGATACTTCACTATCGCAGATATCTGCGGTACATATGATGCATCCGTACCTATCATCCTGACCATCTCTTCAAGCGTATTTACTATGGGCTTGAGCATGTAGGTTCCCAGTACGTTCGAGCCGGCGCTAAGTGCTATTCCCAGTACCACCAGAATCAATCTAAACTTGTACTTGCCCAAATACGACATCATCCTGCCAAGTGTTTTCTTAGTGTTCTTAGGCCGTCTGAAGCGGTTTGCATCGCGCCCTTCTTGGCCGGACTGGCGTCTATCATGGTTTTTTCCTGCCATATTATGCTACCCCCTTCTGCTGAGAATTATAGACCTGTCTATAGATCTCGTTGCTTTCCATAAGCTCTCTATGAGTGCCTATGCCGTCTATCTCACCGTCGTTCATAACGATTATCCTGTCGGCATCGATTACAGAGCTTATACGTTGAGCAATAATTATCGTCGTCGTACCGCCGTGATGCTTCTTGAACTCTTCTCTTATGCGCGCATCGGTGGCAGTATCGACAGCGCTCGTGCTATCGTCGAGTATCATTACCTTCGGTTTTTTGAGCAGCGCACGAGCGATACACAGCCTCTGCTTCTGTCCTCCAGATACATTTACGCCACCCTGACCAAGCTCTGTATCGTATCTGTCCGGGAAACTTGTAATAAAGTTGTCTGCCTGTGCCGATTTGCACGCCTCGCGTATCTCTTCGTCACTCGCGTCGTTATCTCCCCAGCGAAGGTTATCCTTAATAGTACCGCTGAAAAGCACATTCTTCTGAAGCACCATCGATATGCCGTCTCTGAGGTTTTCGAGCGTATACTCGCGCACATCGTGTCCGCCTACCTTGATACTTCCGTCATATACGTCGTAGAGCCTCGGTATAAGCTGTACAAGGCTAGACTTAGCGCTTCCCGTACCACCGATAATGCCGATAGTTTCGCCCGATTTTATCGACAGATTTATGTTTTTAAGCGTGAGGTTGTTTCCGTCCTTGGCGTAGCTGAACGATACGTTATCGAACTCGATCGAGCCGTCCTCCACCTTAAGGTCACGATCTGCCTCAGAATCCGTTATGTCGATCTTTTCATTCAATACCTCGATTACGCGGGACGCTGACGCCCTCGACATTACGAAGTTAATGAATATCATCGTTATCATCATTATCGATGACAGGATTTGTGCGATATAGCTTATGAAGCTCATCAGGTCGCCTGTAAGCATCGAGCCTGCGAGTATGTTCTGACCGCCTATGTAGCAAGTGGCAATCATGCAGGCGTACAGCGTGAAGTTCGCCACAGGCATATTCCATATAACTATCTTCTCCGCTCTCACCTGTGCGTCCATAACCCCCTGAGCAGCATCGTCGAATATCTTTTCCTCGTGACCTTCCCTTACATACGCCTTAACAACGCGCATACCTATAAGGTTCTCCTGGACCCTCGCGTTCATGTTGTCATACTTGGTAAACATGGTTTTAAAGCGTGGGAATGCAGTGACACTTATGATTACCATCGTTATCGAAAGCACCGGCAAACCGAACGCAAACACTATACCCATATCGGAGCTGATTTTTATCGCCATTATGGTCGCCGCAACGAGCATTACAGGAGCTCGCACAAGCATTCTTACTCCCATCATGAATGCCATTTGCAAATTGGTGACGTCTGTAGTCGATCTCGTGATGAGCGAAGCACTGCTGAAACGGTCGATGTTTGCAAAAGAAAAATCCTGTATCTTATAGAATATCGCCTGTCGCAGATTCTTCGCAAATCCCGCACTTGCGACGACGGAAAGCCTTGCACTCAAAACACCGAAAAAGAGCGATGCTAAAGCAAGTCCTACCATCAAAAGGCCCTTCTGTATGACTATCGTCATTCCCGCGTCACCTAGTATGCCCTGGTTTATTACGTCCTTCATTACGAACGGTATGAAAACCTCCAGCAATACCTCTACGATTATCGCAAGAGAGGCAAAAACAGCTCTAACGCCGTATCCCTTTGCATATTTGATAAGTTGTTTTATCATTCCTCGTTGTCCTCCACATCCAATCTGTCGTTCATCTCCACCAACTGATGAAAGCGCAATGTCTCCGTGCTCTCATCCGATATGTTCGCAATCATCCTGTCTAGCATCAAAGTTAGGCTCTCGATTTCCTCCTCATTAAAGCCTTCAAACAGCTTACATACGAGATCCCGATGCTTTGTCCTCGCCCTTTCCTCGACCTGCTTGCCCTTTTCGGTTGCGCTTATACAGTTGCATCTGAGATTCGTCTCATCAACGCGTTTTGTGATAAGTCCCGCATTCTGTAGTCTCTTTGTCGACGTGGCGATCGATGAAGGCGTAACGCTCAGCGCTTCGGCTATTTCCGCCTGTGTACAGCCCTCATGCTGTACGATATAGACGAGTATGGGCATCTGTCTGTGATGCAGGTGCTCGCCTCGAAGCATACTCCTGAACAGTATTCTTCTTACAAGCTCCAAGCGCGACAGTTTATAGCCGGCCTTTAACCTGATATCCTCCATAATCTCCTCCTTTTTCTGTTTACTGTTTAACAGTTTAACGTCAATCAATATAACACTGTAACAGTTTAATGTCAATCTATTTTCATAAAAAACGCTCCCCCGGCGAAGTCAGGGGAGTTTCAGATGCGTGCAAAGCTCGCTGTTCTTCGTGTGACGCGTAAACGCGTGAGACGATCCGTCAACTGCGCTAGGATTGTTAATTGCTGCCCGTAAACGGGCCATTGGGGCTCATTACCATTTGTTCATCCAGTTCATCTTCCTTCAGCCGTTTTTATGTATTCTGCAATTCGGCTCGTGCTTTTACTGTTGTATCTACATAATATCCTCTACACCAGAATTTTCTGCTCCAATACTTCTACTTCAACTCGCCGAATTGCTCATACAGCATCGTACTGCTTTTCCCTTTTAGGTATATCATAAAGCTTGATACCGCTATCTTTGGTGGTATCTATACCAGCATGTGGATATGATCCGGACATACTTCTGCCTCTACTATCTTTACCCCTTTCCATTCGCATAGCTGTCTCAGTATTTTCCCTATCGCCTCTCTCCTCTTCATAAAACACCTTCCTTCGATACTTCGGGCAAATACGATATGTTTTTTTGCAACTCCATTTTGTGTGCGATAAACTGTTGATGTCATTCAATCCCATTTGAATGTCCTCCATTTGTTTTTTCTTCCTGCAGTTAGCAAACCGCAGCTTTATTCTAAAACAAAGAGAGTTCTTCTGTTATTCTCATCGCTTAAGCTTCCCTGAACCACTCGCCCAGCGAGTGGTTTTCGTTTTACAAAAAATACCGCCGGCTGAACCGGCGGCACAATCACGTTTTGCTAGAATCTTGGGAGCTCCCGCTCAGCCAGCATTGCATTTACGAACTTGACAGCATTGTGGCAGTCGTCAATATCCGCCATCTCTACCGGCGAATGCACGTATCGCGTAGGGATGGATATACAGCAAGCGGGAATTCCACCCTTTGTCTTTAAAACTGCACCTGCATCCGTACCTCCCCCACGAAGCACCTCGTTCTGCACTTTGATGTTATTCTTCTTGGCAACATCCTCCATGTACCTGCGTACAAACGTGGGGATGATTGCAGAGGAGTCCATTACCTTGATTGTCGGACCTGCGCCGAGCTTAACGGACATTCTTGCACATTCCGGTATGTCGCCTGTGAGCGTTACATCGAGGTTAATGGCAAAATCGGGTGAAATTGCATACGCGGCTGTAGTTGCGCCCCTGAGGCCAACTTCTTCCTGTACGGTAAATACCGCATAGATGTCGTGATCCGAGACGGCTGTATTGAATGCTTCGGCTACTACCGCGCAGCATACTCTGTCGTCGAGTGCGCCGCAGGCAAAGCGGTTGCCCAACTCAACAAAGTTTGTAACGTATACACAGATATCGCCTATGCCTACCTTGGCAGCAGCTTCTTCGTATGTCGTGGCGCCTATATCTACAAAGAGCTTTGCAATCGTAGCTTCGCCTACGCCCGACTTCTCTGTTTCGCAGTATGTTACGCCACGTACGCCGTTCTCAAACACGACCTCGCGTGCAACTGTGACAACAGGGTTTACACCGCCAACGTTTGAAACACGCAGGAAACCTCTATCATCTATATCTATTACAATAAGACCAATCTGATCCATATGAGCGGACAGCATTATCTTTTTACCGGATATCCCGCGTCTAACTGCAATGAGGTTGCCCATAACGTCGGTATAAACCTCGTCCGCCTTAGCCTCTACATAGTTTTTAATGGTATCGGCAATCTTATCCTCACGGCCTGTTGCACCGTAGGTCTTAAGAAAATCTTTGAGCATATCAGTGAACATATTTTCTCCTCCTTATTTTCCCAAAGCGGTCAAAACTTTTTCAAAGCGTTTTTCGGCCAGGAATCTGTCCGCAAGCTTATAGCAATTCTCAAAGTCACTTATGGATGCGATGCTTACGGGCGAGTGTATGTATCTGCATGGGAGCGATATACCGCCCGTCACAACGCCGCCCACCGACTTGTGGATAATACCTGCATCCGTGCCGCCCCTGTTGCCCTGACGGAGCTGCCAGCTTATGCCGTTATCATCCGCACAGGCTTTTAGCTCATCGAGCATCTGAGGACGGGTGATCGTTCCTCCATCCATGAACGACAGTGCGGCGCCCTTGCCTACTCTCGTTACCCACTGGTGGCCCTTTGTCTTCGCCGTGTCGTTTGCAGTCGTACCCTCAAGTATAAGTGCCAAATCGGGTTTTACTGTGTAAACTGCGCTCGTAGCACCTCTGAGTCCGAGCTCTTCCTGTACCGTGAACACGGCATACAGGTCGCAGTCGTAACTGTTCTTGAGGAGATCCATTACTATGCAGCAACCTACTCTGTCGTCGAGCGCCTTTGCCTTCATGAGACCTTCGCCGAACTCCTCGAACTTGGTCGTAAATGCGACATAATCGCCTACCTTGACCGAACGCTCGGCATCCGCCTTGTCCTTTGCACCGATATCGATGTACATCTGGTTGTGCTTGTATGCGGCCATGAACTCGCTCTTGCTCTGCAAATGTATCGCTTTCGTGCCAATAACACCGTCGATCTTGTCCGGGCCTATCGCAACGCGTTTTCCGCAGACTACTCTTGGGTCGATTCCCGCCGCACTGTAGGCAAGCAGTCCGTCTTCCTTTATCGCACGAACCATCATACCGACCTCGTCCATATGGGCGCATATCATGATCTTACGACCGTCACCCTTCTTATGGACTATGAGGTTGCCCATCGTATCTGTCCGCATCTCGTCTGCAATGGCTTCGCAATGGGTGCGAATATACTTGCGTACGGCTTTCTCGTTACCGCTCACACCGTTGAGCTCTGTCAGTTCCTTCAGTCGTCCAAGCATAGCCTTTCCTCCCAATCCTCACCGATTTGTTCAATAAAGCCCGCAACAACCTTTGCGGTGTTTTTCAACGTATCGAGGCTCATAAGCTCAACCGTTGTATGCATGTACTTGACGGGCGGTGATATGACAGCGGTAGGTATGCCGCCTTGCGACATCTGCACAAAGTCTGCATCGGTGCCCGAGAAGCCCATGGCTACCTCCGTCTCGTAATCAATGTTTTGATCTGTCGCGGACTGCTTCAACTGCTCATACATTTTGGGATGGATGTTACCGCCCATGAGTATAGCTACTTTGTTGAGCGCAACACTGCTAATCGGATCTGTACCGGGCTGTGGCGCATGGGTTACGTCCATAACGATCGCCATGTCGGGATTAACACTATAGGCGGCTACGTTTGCACCGGGACCTCCGCACTCCTCCTGAGTGGAAGCGCACAATACTACCGAGCAGTTAAGCACCCTGTTCCTGAGTATGTCTGCGACCTCTAACATACAAGCTACGAGTGCTCTATCGTCGAGGGATTTGCCTGCTATGCAGTTGTTCTTGAGCTTTAAGGGCTCTTCAAGTGCAAATGTTATGACATCACCTATTGCTATGTTCTCTTCGACTTGCTCCCTTGTGAGACCTGTGTCACACATGAGCTCATCCATCTTGTAAGCCACATCCGTACCGCCGGTGATGAGATGCGGAGGCACCGCACCAACTACCGCACTTATGGGTTTCTTGCCAAATACGACCACTTCGCCGCCGGGGAGTACCCTTGGGTCTACGCCTGCAACGGAACGGATCCTAAGCATACCGTTATCCTCAATGTCCGTTACCATCATTCCTATTTCATCGAGGTGTGCGATAAGCATGACGCAAGGCTTCTTGTTGCCTATGCGTGCAAATACGTTGCCCGATGAATCGCGCCACACGTCGTCCGTGTACATTCTGAAATATTTCTCTGCGACATCTGCGGCACTCGCCTCATGACCCGTTACACCGTTTGCCGTTGTAAGGGCGGCTGTTGCCTTGTATAAATCCATTAACACGCTCTCCTTTACACATTTTGTGAGACATTATACCATATGGTAATTTCTATGTTAATAGGTGTAATCTCCCGTAATCGCGTAGATTTGCATCAACGGACTTTATATATGAACTTTTTACCATTTATTCAAAAAAGTTTTCAAAACTAGACGCGCAAATTGTTGAATTTAGGCTTTCAAAATGATATGCTAAGTAATAATTGTGTTTGTACTGTGTGTTTCTACGCGGTACACACAGTCGCTTTCCGCCATATTCTGTTCTGCCGAAAACGATGGTGAATCGTATGTTTACTGTCATTTCGGTATTGCCGTATGTATCGGGCAGTGATAGAATATTCCGTACGTTGAGTAGTATACTCGCACCTGATTATTAAATAACCAAAGCCACTGAGCGATGAAAGGAACCCTAATGGCATTGTTTGAATTGAATGACGTTGGTATCGACCTCGGTACCTCAAGCGTTTTAGTATATGTACGCAACAAGGGCATCGTTTTGCGTGAACCCTCTGTTGTAGCGGTCGAAAAAATAACCGGACGCATCATTGCCATCGGCGAGGATGCAAGAAAGATGCTCGGCAGAACTCCCGGCAACGTTATCGCCATAAGGCCTCTTAAAGACGGCGTTATATCCAACTTTGACATAACACAGAGACTTCTGCACCACTTCCTCAAGAAAGTAGTCGGCACAAAGATATTCTTCAAACCGCGAGTAGTAGTTTGTGTACCCTCTGGCGTTACACAGGTCGAAAAGCGTTCCGTTATCGATGCTACCGAGCAGGCCGGTGCACGTTATGCATATCTTATCGAAGAGCCTATTGCTGCGGCAATCGGAGCCGGTATCGACATAGCACAGCCTAAGGGCAATATGATAGTCGATATAGGCGGCGGTACTACAGACGTAGCGGTCATTTCACTGCGCGATGCCGTTCTTTCGGATTCGATAAAGGTCGCAGGCGACAAGTTCAACGAGGCTGTCGTCAGGTACATGAGAAAGAAGCACAATCTTCTCATAGGTGAGCGTACTGCCGAAGACATGAAGATTCGCATAGGCTCGGCTTATCCCAGAAAGGAGCAGCTATTCATGGAGGTCAGAGGCCGTAACCTTATTTCGGGACTTCCCCAGACAATCGTAGTCGGTTCAAACGAAATGATCGATGCGCTTGAAGAACCTCTGCAGACAGTACTCGAGTGCGTCAGAAGTATATTCGAGAGGACTCCACCGGAGCTCGCCAGCGATATAGCCGAAAACGGTATTTGTCTCACAGGCGGCGGCGCACTGCTCTACGGCATGGACAAGTTCATAGCCGACCACACAAAGGTTCCCTGCTATGTTGCCGAAGATCCTATTTCCTGCGTAGCGATCGGTACGGGCAAGGCGCTTGAAAACCTCGACGACTTCTCCATTGGTACGAGCGCCATTTACGACTACCGCAGAGGCGACTTCTTTGAGGGTTAATTTTTAAAGCAGGCATACTCACTATGTCCTTAACGGAGAATTAAATGATCCGTTAAAGTGCAAGCACTGCATTTGGCAAGACATATGCAAAATGGGCTAAGCCCAAGTCCGTATACAAACATAAAGAGAGAACGAAACGGTGTGAAGCTTTGCTGTAATGCTCTCTCTTTTTTTGTATAGTTGCGTATAAGGTTTTGTTTAGTGAAACAGAGCTCCAACGCCCACGGTCATTTCACATACCATAGGCATACTTCACACACAAGGTGCATTTGACAAATCCTATAAGGGGTTTATTTCGTCGCGTTATTGTCGGTTAAGGACAACGCGCTACACTCGTGATGCCCTTTTTTTTACTCTGCTGTTTTACTCGTAATCGTCCCAGTATTCGGGAGGCTCCTCCCTTACGGGCACGTATACGCTTACCACATTTGAATACACACCCTGTGCACTTTGCCCATCTATCTGAATTCCGGGATGCGACGGCACGACATAGTAGCTGTACGTTTCTCCATCCATGACGTCGAGATCGTAGTATATGACACCCGTTGTGAGATTCGTCCAATGCCCTATAGCGACGGCGTTGCCCTCGCTGTCCTCCCTGAAAACAGTGTACACTATATGAGACAATGTGGGCGTAAACGTGATCCTCGGGTAACCCTCATACAACACGACCGAAAAATCCTTGGGCGGGCCGGGAACTGTCCAATAGGTGCTCGTTTTCGTCGGCTCTGTTCCCTTCAAGAACACTTCCCTGATGATATGCTTTTTAGGTGTGAGCACCGTCGCAAGCGTTGCAACCTGTGTTTTCTTAAGCGTGTATGCATCGATATCGCACACTTCCACTCCGCTTGGCATAACGAACTCCTTTGCTTTCCTATCTTTATAAATCCATGTAAATATGTCTTTCAGTACGAGCGCAGGATTATTTCCCCCTGTCGTCTGTGACGGAAGTCTCTGCATGCCATCGTCATACCCCATCCACACGGTTGCGGCGTATTCGGGGTTATACACGCACATCCACGCATCCCTTATGCCCGCATTATCCGACGCAGTACCCGTTTTCCCCGCAAGCGACACATTAAGTCCTCTGAGACGCTTACCCGTACCGCTCTCTATTACGTCCGTAAGCATATTGTTGAGTATATATGCGTTCTGCTCACTCATCACCCGAATTTCTTTGGCCGCACGCTCATACAGCACATTGCCATCTCTGTCGGTTATGCTTCTTATTGTTGTATTCTCCCTTAGTATTCCTCCCGATGCAAAGCACGAGTATGCCATCGTCATCTGCCATGGAGATACGCCGTAAGCAAAGCCGCCAAGCGCTAGTGCAAGCCCGTTATCAGAGGCGTCGAACTCTATACCCAGTTTGTTTGCGAACATCTTACCTGTATCTACGCCTATGTTTGAGAGTATCTTCACAGCAGGGACATTGAGCGATTTTGTAACAGCATCTCTCAATGTTACCCAGCCGTAGTATTTGCCGTTTGAATTTCTCGGTGAATAGTCGTCGAAGTTAGTGGGCTCATCAAGCAGCATACTTGCGGCGGTATAGCCGAAGTATTCCAATGCAGGTGCGTAAACTATAATCGGCTTAATGGCCGAGCCAGGTGAACGGGATATATCTGTCGCCCTGTTGAACCCGTATGTGACCTCGTATTTCCTTCCTCCCATCACGGAACATATCATGCCGCTGTCTACATCCTTTATAACTATAGCAGCCTGTGAGTCGGTATCCGGAAAAAGCTCCTGCTTTGTAAACGTCTTCTCGCATTGCTCCTGAAGCTCCTTGTCGTAACCTGTGTACAACCTGTAGCCCTTTGTATAGAACTCTTCTTTGGTTATTGAGAGAATGTTACACGCCTCCTCGACGGCCATATCTATATAATAGTCGCGGTTTCCTCGAGTCTCACTTTTGACGAGTTCGACACGCTCACTCACCGCCTTTGCGTATTGTGCAGTATCGATGAATCCCGCTTCCTGCATTAGTCTGAGCACGAGATTTCTTCTCTCTATGGAGTTCTCATATTCTATATGAGGTGCGTAGTTTGACGGTGCCTTCACGACACCTGCAAGCAATGCACTTTGACTTATGGTAAGCTCGTTCGCATGAACGCCGAAATAACCCCTTGCCGCTGCTTCTATGCCGTAATATCCTCCCCCAAAATAGACGTAGTTCAGATACATCTCAAGTATCTGTTCCTTATTGTACTGCGCCTCCATCTGACACGCGAGCACCGCCTCCTCCGCTTTTCGAGCTATTGTCTTGTCCGCAACCCCCTGCTCCGGCGTAAGATGGCTTAGCTTTATGAGTTGTTGGCTAAGCGTTGATGCGCCCTGTTCAAAGCTTCCAACCATCAGGTCGTGAATCAAAGCTCCGAATATCCTTATTATGTCGACGCCGTTATGTTCATAGAATCTCGCATCCTCAACCGCTATGAATGCGTCACGCGTATGCACTGGTATCTCGTCTATACTTACCCACTGTCTGTCCTCTTTGCTGTAGAGTATGCTTATTTCGGTGTCGTCCTTGTCGTAAATGATTGAAGACTGTTTTGCGTCGAGTATAAGGCTCATGTCGAGTTTGTGCCAATCGCTCATTTCGAGTGAATCCGCAAGAATAAACAGCCCCACAGCCACAACAATAGCCAATGACGCGAATACTATTCGCAGTATACGCCTCACTCTCTTGTTTTTTGGCTTCTTTTTTCTCTTTGCGTTTTCCTCGGCTACACTCTTCTCGCTCATACAATCACCAACCTTTGTATTAGCTTTCTCAGTTTTTCGCGACTCTATCATTTTAATTATTTATTTTCCGTGTCAAAAATGTTATGATAGTAAGTAAGCCATGGGCAAATACATTGTTGGGGTTTTATAATGAAGTATACCGTTCTTATACCCGCTTATAAGCCGGACGATAAGTTGATAGTACTGATAGACAATCTTTTGGCTCACAATCTTGATATAGTAGTTGTCAACGATGGTAGCGCTCCTGAATACGAGACTGTCTTTGACGAAGTAAGGAACAGGAATGTTCCCCTTTTGGTTCATGCAGTGAATCGTGGCAAAGGAGCTGCACTCAAAACGGGTATTAGACACATAATGAAAGACCCGGAGGTCGCAGGAATCGTTACCGCCGATGCAGATGGTCAGCACACCTGCGAGGATATTATTCGCGTTATGGACGAGCTTGCAAAAGATGATACAGCACTTGTTTTGGGCGTGCGCAGATTCGGTGGAAAGAACGTTCCCATTCGTTCAAAGATAGGTAATTGGACGACCATAGCCGTATTCTATATCGTTTCCGGCCAAAAAGTCACAGATACACAGACCGGTCTGAGAGGCCTTCCGCGTTCACTCTTCCCCAAGCTTGCAGAGCTTGAAGGCGACAGATACGAGTATGAGATGAACATGCTCTTAAACGTAAGAAACTGGCACTCGCATTTTGTAGAGATACCGATTAAAACGGTTTACATAGATGAGAACAAGGGCTCAAGCTACAACACATGGCGAGATACGTGGCTTATACTGCGTCAAATACTCAAATACTGCGCATCGTCTCTGATTTCCACGTTAGTGGACTACGCGTTGTATATGACTCTTTGTTGGCTTTTCCCGACTATTTCATTATTTAACAACAGTCCCATCAGTACGGTCGCAGTCTGGATAATCGTTTCGAGAGCGGTTGCCTCCATACTCAACTATTCGATAAACCGCTACGCCGTGTTTAAGGGTAGCAGCACCGCTTCTTTCCTTAAGTTTGCCGCACTTGTCTGCTTCGGCATATTGGTATCGGCAAGCTGTGTAAGTGGACTTGTGCACCTTGGAGTAAACGAGGTGCTTGCAAAGATTATGATCGATATACCACTATTTGTCCTCAACTATTACATTCAGAATCGCTTTATATTCAACAAAAAAACCGCTAAGTGATTATAATCAGAACCAAAGCTGCGACCGCTGTAACAAGCGTTAGCCGTAGCTTTTTCTTTTTGTCCAAAAGACAATAATCCGAGGCTGTAAGCATTGGTATGTACATTGATATGCAGGCGATAATAGAAGGTGAATTCGTATCGACCGCCGCAAAAGCGATATTTGCAATTCGGAAAAGATAGCCGTTCACGAATACTATGACGTTTTTAGGTACAAATGCAACTACCGCTCCCACCTGCGGCGATATAGCACAAAGCAGTACGGCAACGAGCGACGGAATAATAATTATCGGCACCAACGGTATCACTATGAAGTTTGCAAAAACTCCGAGTGTAGGAAGCCTGCCAAAGAAATACGTAGACAGGGGCGCCATTCCTACAGAACCTGCAATCGACACAGATATAGCGGAGGAAATAACGCTGTGTACGCCTTTAAACAGCCGTGAAAGAAGGGGCGTAAGAGTTGAAATCGTAAATACAGCGGCAAATGATATGAGAAGGCTTGCTGTGTACAGTGCAAAAGGATTTGAAAATAATATCAACATGAGCGCAAGCGACATCGACGAGGCCATGTCATAGCGCCTTTCAAGCGGCTCTGCCGCAAGCACGCACATTGTCATAACCATAGCTCTGACGAGCGAGGCGGCAAAGGCGGTTATCCAACAATAAACAAGCAGGATTACGCCTATGACCGATAGCTTTATCCACGGGTTTACGCGCTTCAATACCAATAACAATGTGCCGGCAATAATCGATACGTGGAGTCCAGATACGGCAAACAGGTGGGCAACGCCGCTGTCTCTATAGGCGTTGATGTCGCTCTTGCTAATATTGTTGGTTTCACCGAAAAGCATACCGGCAATTGCGGGCCCGTTTTCACCGAATAGCTTATTTGCGTTATCAATAAGCCTGTTCTTAATACTTAGGAGCCACCCATACAAATCGCCTCTGTATCCCTTTTTTTCTATGCGTGAATCCGCAAAACCAAGCAAACCTATTCCCTTTGAGAGATTGTAGTGCCGCTCGGGGAATTCGTCGCTGTCATCAGGTATAACCACGCGTCCATGTACGCTTATATAATCCCCGTAGGCGCTTCCAGCCTCATATACCGATAGTTTAATGCGTGTATCGATGCTTGTACCGTTGAGTTTAAGCTCGTCGAGAGTGAGCAGGCATACGTCTCCATCATATTCGGGCGTCTCGCTGACCCTGCCCTCTATTGTGTATTCCCCCTCATTTGGCAATGCAGGATATGCCCACAATCCCAAGAGCAATGCAAATATAAACACAAAAATAAGCGACAGTGGCCTATAACTCCGCTTTTTTGTAAACCTGAATACGAAGAAAAGAAATGCGGTGCATATAAAAACAAGACACCCCGACAAAATATGCGGTGTGTCATTAAATAATCTCGCTGAGAGTATACCAAGAACGACTGCTATGGCATACGTACACATGGGACGCCTGTTGAATACCCTTGGTTCCATGTGTTTTCCCCCAACTCAACCATTTACTGAGGCTTATATATGTGCTGTCTCGTCTGCGCTCTTAAACGCAGTCGCTTCTACCTCTACAAGTGCGTTTGCAGGCAATGCCGCAACCTCAACGCATGAACGCGCAGGATGCATATCCGTAAAGTATGTCGCATAAATCGTGTTCACCTTCGCGAAATCCGACATATTCTTGATAAACACGGTGGTCTTTACTACATCTTCGAGGCTTGCACCGGCGGCGGCAAGTACGTTCTTGAGGTTTGTAAGTGCCTGCTCTGTCTGTGCTTCTACACCCTCAGCCATTGCCTTTGTCTCGGGATTGATTCCTATCTGGCCCGATGTAAATACGATCCCTTCAATCGATACAGCGTGCGAATACGGTCCGATTGCGGCAGGTGCGTTGTTCGCTATGATGATCTCTTTCATAATCTACCTCCAAATGTTACTCGTCTCTTGTATGCTTGCGTCTTAGGAATGCCGGAACCTCGAGGTTCGATTCATCCGATCTCGGTCTCGCCTCGCGCCTTGGCTCTGCTCGTCTTATGGGCGAGTGCCTTCCCTCGTCCTTTTTACTTACACTCTCGCTCTCTATCACGGCGCCTTGTTCGTCCTCAGTGTATCTAATTGATGCAGCGTTGACGGAAGCCCTGTTTCTTGGGGAGTATGATTCGATTATAGTCCTTGAACCCGCTCTCTCATCGATTATGGTTCTCGGCGCTTCAGGAGCAACGGTTTCGGGCTGTTGTGTTTTGTTGTCGCTATTGGAGAATCCCGTTGCGATAACGGTGACGCTTACCGAATCCTTCATATCGTCGTTTATACACACACCGAATATAACGTTTGCTTCGGCGTCTGCTTGGCTGGTAATCAAATTCATGACTGTGTCTATGTCCGACATGTTGATGTCACTGCTTCCCGTTATACAGACGAGTATGCCCATAGCACCCTGAATCGAAGTATCGAGAAGCGGGCTTTCTATGGCCTGTCTGGCGGCTAACTCTGCGCGCTTATCTCCAGACGCATTGCCCATCCCCATATGAGCCATGCCCTTTTCACGCATTATAGTCCTGACATCCGCAAAATCGAGGTTTATTACAGCCGGTACCGCAATCAGATCGCTTATTCCCTGAATACCCTGTCTAAGCACATCATCAGCTGCCATAAACGCATCTCTGAATGTAAGATCCTTAAATATCTCCATCAGCTTGCTGTTGGGGATTATGACCAGCGTGTCCACAGCATTCTTGAGATTCTCGACGCCTATCAACGCTTGACGCATTCTGACATTGCCCTCAAATGAGAACGGCTTTGTGACTACGCCTATCGTGAGTATGCCCATGCTCTTTGCTGCCTCGGCCACTACCGGAGCTGCGCCTGTGCCCGTACCGCCGCCCATGCCTGCTGTTATAAACGCCAAATCCGCACCCTTAAGTGCTTCCTTAATTTGATCTATGCTCTCCTCGGCTGCCTTTCTGCCTATCTCGGGGTCTGCGCCGGCACCAAGTCCCTTCGTGAGCTTTTCACCGATCTGAACCTTTTGGCTTGCTTTGGATAGGAATAATGCCTGCTTGTCCGTATTGACGGCAATAAATTCAACACCGCCTAATCCATACTGAATCATGCGGTTCACCGCATTATTGCCGGCACCGCCGATTCCAATTACTTTTATCTTAGCAAAAGTCCTTGTATCCATGTCGAGTTCGAATGTTCCCAACGGCATTTTCGTATCCTCCTTGAGTATCAGTTAGTAAGAAAATCCTTTATCTTTTGCCAGAAGCCTGTGCTTTCCCTGCCAAGCTCGTTCTCGCTCATTGCAAATCGCATAAGTGCAAACGCGCTGGCGTAGTTTGGAGAACTCAACCTCGGCATCCACGGCATATTCACTATAAATTTCACTCCGAAATAGTCAGAAATGAATTCTGTACATCCTCTCATCAGCGAAATTCCTCCGCCGGTAAGATATATGGGAGTTATCTCTCCCATTCTCACGCCCATGCTTACGATTGCCTCCTCTATCATGTCGGCAAGCTCGTAAGTTCTCGCGTCTATTACCTCGGAAATTGCCGAGAGATTCAACTCTATGACTTCTTCGGGCAACTTTATCTTTACTACGCTATCTGTGTAGTCTAGGGCGTAGACATAGTTGCGCTTTTGCTTCTCCGCTTCGACTATCGGCAAATCAAAAATGTATGCAATATCGCTCGTGAAGTTATAGCCGCCGACATCAAGCGTCCGCATATCCGCAACCGCCGTGTTTCTCATAAGCACCACGTCGGTATGCATGCTTCCAACGTCTACTACCAACGCCTCACCCGAACCTATATCATCGGAAACCACAAATCGCCCCTCCGCAAGCGGCACGCTTATGAACTCACTTGCTGTTATTCTGAGGGATGACAGCACGTCCACTATAAGCTTTTTGAACAAAGAATCGACATAGAGGTGAGAAACCATGCCGCTAAGCTCATTTGCAGGCACTCCCAATGGCATATCGTAGGACAAAGTTCCGTCAATATTGAACTCAATGGGTGTATCGTGTATCGGCTCAAAGCCTGCAGGTTGTTCAAAGTCGAACGAGGATACTACCATTCGGTCGATGTCCCTCACGGATATCGATTTTCCGCCAAGCTCTACCGCACCCTTGCTTACGATGAGTTTTGAGAAAGGCGACGGCACGCCGACTATAATAGTCTTTACATGGCGACTTGCGTCATTCTCTGCCTTTGTTATAGCATCCCTTATTGCGTTCTTGAAACTCTTCTCGCTAAGTATTTTACCGTACCTAAAACCAGCATAGCCCACCACGCCGGCACCCCTGACAACGAACGAACCGTCATCCTCGGTGCTGCATATAAGACATATTATCTTGGAGCTTCCTATGTCAAGTATGGCAACGTGTTTTCCCATATTCTCCTACCTAACCAGATTTCGATTATTATAGCATATTGTCTGCCTTGTGGCAACAAACCATGGAATTAACTTCCATTATTTAAACGCGAAATAAGGTGAAATCCATCGAGCTATATCGCATATTTACGACGTCTGTGTCGGCACCTGGGTGTCAACAGGCTCAGATGTCTGCGTGGGCTCAGTCGTGGTCGTTTCATCGGGTGTGGTACTTCCATCCGTCGTATCATCTGCATCAACAGGCGTATACACCGGTCTTCCCGTACCGTACACCCTCAGGGTGCCTCCAGCTATGTTCGCTTTCGCAAGCTCTACTAGCGCTATCTGCGTTTCTTCCATCTTTGTCTCTATCTCAGTAGGCTGACCTATCTCCACCCGTATACCGCTTTGCGTCACCATATACACATTTAAAGGATTTGACATATCTATGATTTTAATTCCGCATTTATTGTCTGTGCTATCCAAAAATGAGACTATTTCAAGCAACGCCGCAATTCTGAAATCGTATTCCTCGCCTATCGTTTTTCCCTCAATACAGCCCATCAAGCTCAGCCCGTACACCTTTACTTCATCCGGCTCATCCGATGCATCTAATTCAAGCACCAGTCCCCTGTCATCTATTGCGGCTATGCCGTGAACTCCAACAATCAAGGCTGCCGTGGTATGCTCGACGAGCGTGATTTCTATCCTATCTGGGAAAACGTATTCTACAGAATCAACTACATAGCGCGGATTCGATTCGAGATTCTTTTTTGCATTTCCAAGCCCGCAAAACAATACGTGCTTGTCTATTGCAAGCTGTGACTGCTCGACTATCTCCTCTGTCGTAGTTTCAACGTTTCCGGTCACGGATATCTCGTTTATACGCATGAAGAACCACGAAAGTGTAGCGCAGAGCACTACAAATGCAACGAGCGAAACAATAACAGTCGCACGCTTGCGCATTAGCCTCTTTTTGCGTTTTCCGTTTCGGGCACGCAATATATTCGGAACATTGTTTGTTTCGAATGTCTTGTTCGGTCTTTCGCCCGACTTGCTTTCACTACCCTTTCTGTTTTCTCCCCTTTGTTTCATCCTTCGTATAAACTCCGTTAAACCGTTTCTCGTCTTATCGACGCACCGAACGATCTCAGCATGCATTCGAGCTTGTCGTATCCCCTATCTATGTATTCAACTCCGTGAATTGTGCTCTCACCTTCCGCCGCTATAGCGGCTATAGTGAGTGCCGCGCCTCCTCGAAGCTCCTTCGCGCAAACCTCTGCACCGGTCAACTTAGGTACACCGCGAATCACGGCGATTCTGTCCTTTATTGTGTATATCGCACCCATCTTCGCCATCTCTGCAACGTGTTTAAACCTGCTGTCAAACACGTTTTCGACTATCACGCTCGTTCCGTCTGCAACACTGCACGTAGAAAACATCAACGACTGCATATCAGTAGGAAAACCCGGATACGGAGAGGTCTCTATCAGTCTTATCTCTCCGGGACGCCTGTTAGCCCTAAGTCTTATACTGTTATGGTCTGAGGTAATACTACATCCTGTCTCCGAAAGTTTTGAAACTATCGCCGAAACGTCGTTTTCCTCAACTTCCTTGACGATTATGTCGCCCCCGCACATTACGCCCGCACACAGAAGCGTACCCGTCACTATCCTGTCGGGAATTATCCTGTGCGTGGTCTCATGGGTGACACCGCCGCCCTTGATTGCAATCATCGAGCTTCCTGCACCCGCCACATGAAAGCCTATCTCATTCAAAAACCTCTGCAAATCGACTATCTCAGGCTCCCTTGCGGCATTGTAGATGACGGTTACTCCCTCGGCTCTGACCGCCGCCATCATTATGTTTTCGGTTGCACCAACGCTCGGATAATCGAGATGGACATCCGCACCGATAAGGTTATCGCCTCTGCATTTTATCTGCCCGAAGCCCTCAGCGATATCGACATTGATGCGCTTTAGTCCGTTTATATGGAGGTCTATCGGTCTGTTGCCTATCTCACAGCCCCCCGGATGCCAACAGCTGGCCTTTCCGAAACGGGCGATCATCGGTCCAAGCACGAAAAACGATGACCTTAGTCGTTTCGACAGCTCCTGAGGTATCTCACAACAGTTTGCGTCGGATGCGTCTACGATTACCCTGTCTTCAAACTTCTGTGTCCTACAGCCTATACAGTCCAATATGGACAGCATGTTGTCTACATCCGAAATATCCGGGCAGTTGGTAAGCTCAACAGGCTTTTCGCTCAATATGCACGCGGCAAGAATGGGTAGAATCGCGTTCTTCGCTCCCTGTACGCTCACTTCACCGCTTAATCTCCTGCCACCGTCCACTTTATAAACATCCATGAAAGTACCCCCATACTCTAATGCAATGTTATTGTATGCGGTATACCGTCAAATTGTGCGAATTATTGCCCGTTCTGTCCCTTTGTGCCGATAGGTGTTATGTTGGTGTTGGAGTTTTTTACTACCGGTTCACAGGTTATCTGATTGGCGACATCGTATCGGGATATGTTAAGGAGAATCCCCGCAAGTCCCATAAATACGATAAGCGAGCTTCCTCCCGAACTGATAAACGGAAGTGTCTGTCCGGTAGTCGGGAATATTCCTAGCGCTACCATGATATGAACCATAGCCTGTATGCCTATCGTTGCCGTGAGTCCGCCCGCAAGCAGAGCGCCGAAGCGCATCCTGCACCGCATGGCTATTCTAATGCCCCTGTATATTACAAAGCCGTAAGCCAATAACAACAATACACATCCGAAGAAGCCCAATTCCTCTGCGATAATTGCGAATATAAAATCTGTATCTCCGAATGTCAAGAACAAGAGCTTCTGTCTGCTGAAATTGAGACCCGTACCGAAGAATCCACCTGAGCCTATCGCGATTAACGACTGGATTAGCTGATAACCCGTTTCAGACGGATCCTTCCACGGGTTTGTAAAAGACATCAGTCTTTCCATCCTGTACTCGGTGAACACTGCCATGCAGGTACCCGCCAAAAGAGCAACGCCGCCTATCATAGCTATGTACTTGATTGGCACGTTGCCAATAAAGAGCATAAATATGAATATGGCTCCGAGAATCATCAACGTGGAAAGATTGCTCTGCGCCAGTATCGGCGAAATCATTAAAACAAATATTACACACGCTATCATAAAGCCGCGGAATCTACGCACACCCTGCGGAAACTGCGCGATGTAGCACGACATCACGAGCACCACCGCCGGCTTTGCAAGCTCCGACGGCTGTATGCTTATGCCCGCCACCTGGATCCAACGCTGTGCGCCGTAATCGGATTTTCCGAAGAATATGACGGCAAAACAAAGAGCCGCTACCACCAATGCAAATATGCCGGAGACCCAACCACTTTGATATACCTTGAATGGCACGGCCGAAGCCACAAGAAGCACTACCAAGCCGAACGCAAAGAAGCCTGCCTGGCGCGAGAATTCCCTGAAACCGTCTCCGTATTCGCTGTAGCTCGAATAATAGCTGGCAGAGAGGACCATGACAAGGCCGAAAACGCAGATCGCAATTATCGTACCGAACAGAAGGAAGTCCATTCTGCCCTGTTTTTTGATCTCCTCTCTTAACTTCATCCAACCACTCCTAAAGCTTTTTTACTATATCCTTGAATACTCTCCCTCTGTGCTCGAAGTCATCGAACATTCCCCAACTTGCAGCGGCAGGCGATAGGAGAACCGTATCACCGGGTTTCGCCATGCTCTCTGCGAGCTTAACCATTTCCTTCAGTCCGTCGCTACATACGACAACATTTGTGAAACCCGTTGCATCAGCCGCCGTCAGAATCTCCGGCACGGTCTTTCCCGATGCGATAACTGCCTTAACCTTGCCGTTAAACTCCTTAAACAGCGGTACAAAGTCGCTGAACTTATCGTATTCACCCACGCCAAGAAGCAGTATCGTCGGACGCCCCATTGCACGCACGGCTTTAATGGTGGAATCCGGGTTCGTTCCCTTTGAGTCGTTTATATACTGTACGCCGTTCTTTTCGCGCACAAACTCTATCCTGTGCTCTACGCCGGGGAATTCGCGAAGCGTCTTTCTAAGCGGCTCGAGTTCTATTCCCATGCAGAGCGAGAGTGCTATGGCGCACATCGCATTCTGAACGTTGTGCTCTCCGGGTATCCTGAGCTCGGAAATCGGCAATACCTTGACCTCCCTGCCGTCAAAGCGCCACATTATACTGCCATCTCTTATAAACGCGCCTTCCTCGGGTTCACTTTCCAAAGATATGTATATGACACGAGCCTTCGTCTTATTAGCCATGCCCCTGACAATAGGGTCATCGAGATTAAGTATGGCAAAATCCTCTTCTGTCTGGTTTTCAAACATACGAACTTTAGCGGCAATGTATGCCTCCATTGAGCCGAATCGGTTGATATGGTCCTCTGTAATGTTCAACAGACCCGCCGCATTTGCCCTAAAATCGACTATGCTTTCGAGCTGAAGGGATGCTGTTTCTGCTACCACGAAATCGCCGGCTTTTACTTCCTCTGCGTGTTCACAGATAGGTATACCAATATTGCCGAGCACGAATGTATTGCGTCCTGCGGTCTTGAATATCTCACCTGTAAGTGCGGTCGTTGTTGTCTTGCCGTTTGTACCGCCTATACATACAAATTTGCTTCCCCTGTCGCAATAGCGATAGCCAAGCTCTATCTCGCCGATTACCTCTATACCCATGTCTATGGCACTCTTTACAAATGGTCTGAAAATCGGAATTACAGGACTCAGTACCATGAGGTCTGTCTCTTCGAGAAACGCCTCGGGGGGAGCGCCAAGTCCATTTACGAATTCAATATCGCCGAGTGCCTCAAACAAACCGCTTATATCGCGTTTAAGGTCGTTAATAATCACCCTATAGCCGTTTTTGGCAAGGAGCTTCGCACTCGCAATACCGCTCCTCGCCATCCCCACAACCAATGCTGTCTTTTGTCTTTCCATCATACACTCCAAAATAAGTATTTTAGGATATATGTCGATTACACTTTTTACTAAAAAAGAACCGTCCGACAGGCCAAGGAGCTTGAGTCAACGAGCCGCGCTCTGACTCAAACGCCTCAACCTTCCGCCACGCCCAAGCGCCATTTACGAAGCAGATAAGGTGCCGGACGGTGATAACAGTTTAAACGTAAGCCAAAAGACCTACGAGGCACAGCAGTGCCGTGACTATGGCGTAGCCCGCAACTATCTTGGGCTCCGTAATGCCCATCAGTTCAAAGTGATGGTGCAAAGGCGCCATTTTGAATATGCGCTTATGTCTGAGCTTGTATGAGCCCACCTGCAGTATTACAGATATCGATGTCGCAACATAGCAGCCGCCCATTATAAGCAGGAGCAGTATCGCCTTTGAGCTCAGTGCCATCATAGCAACTGCGCCACCCAGAGCCAATGAGCCTGTGTCGCCCATCATAATCTTCGCAGGATAAGCGTTAAACCTCAAGAATCCCAAGCATCCTCCAGCAATCGCACCTGCAAACACCGCCATCCCGTCATAGCCATGTGCCAGCATTACCTGACCCTCTGCCGACCTAACGTTTGAAAGTACGACGAATATAAGGCCCATTGACAATGCATATATGAGCGTAACGCTGGACGAGAGTCCGTCAACGCCATCTATAAGGTTTACGCTGTTCACTGCAGCAAGTACCACTATCATAGCCACGGGAATGTATGCCCAACCAAGGTCTATCTCGATGTCGAAGAATGCCAATTCAATAGCTGTGCCAAAATAACGCTTGCAGTACAATCCGACCGCAAATGCGACGAGAAACTGAGCGATTATCTTCTGATAGGCTCTGAGTCCCTTACCCGAGCCCTTTATCTTGACGCTGTCGTCTATAAAGCCTATTAAACCACAGGTTAGCGTAACGATAAGACATGGGAGTGCGTATACCATAGATCCAACAGAAAACGCCAGTGTACCTGCAATAACACCTGCAAGTATGATAATTCCACCCATGGACGGAGTACCTGCCTTGGCAAGATGTGTCTGAGGGCCTTCTTTGCGCTCTTTCTGGGAAAGTTTAAGCTTTTTAAGTAATGGGATCACAAACATTCCCAGAATCATTACAACCATTGATGACAGCAGAACTGCCAATATCATCTTTTGCATACGTCCTCCTATATTTCGAGCAGCAGCTCTGCGACGACCTCTTTTTCGTCGAAGTGGTGCTTAATACCGTTTATTTCCTGATAATCCTCATGTCCCTTGCCTGCAAGTATTATGCAATCGTCCTTCTTCGCAAACTTGAGCGCATACTTTATTGCCTCACGCCTGTTTTCAACGATCACATACTTGACCGCAGTGCGCTTTATACCCTCCTCGACCATAGATATGATCTTGTAAGGGTCCTCGGTTCTGGGATTATCACTAGTAAGTATAACTAAGTCGGAAAACCTTCCTGCTATCTCTCCCATCATTGCGCGCTTTGTGGTGTCCTTGTCTCCTCCACATCCAAACAGGGATATGACCCTGCCCTTTGCGAACTGTCCGACGGTGCTCAGCACATTCTGCAAAGCGTCCGGAGTATGCGCAAAGTCCAAATACACGTTAAACGGTCTGCCATTTGTAGGAAGGGGTTCGAGTCTCCCTGCGATGCTCAGCACATTCTTCATCGCCGAACATATGCCCTTGAGGTCATAGCCAAGCTTAAGCGCAATGCCTGTTGCGATCATAGAATTTTGAATCGTAAACAGTCCCGGTATCGGCACCATCATATTTTCAGTGCCCGCAGGAGTGTGAATTACGTATCTCACTCCGTTACTTGTTATTTCAATATCCGTCGCCATTATGTCGGCTTCCTTGCTAATGCCCACGGTGATGCAATCGCAGGGGATTCCTCTCATCATCTCGTCCGCACTTGCGTCATCTTTATTTATGACGGCATGCTTACATGAATAGAAGAGCTTCTTCTTGGCATCACGGTAGTTCTCGAATGTCTTGTGATAATCCAAATGGTCTATCGTCAGATTGGTAAACGCGGCAACCGTAAAATCTATGCCGTATACCCTGTATTGATCCAGCGCAGATGACGATACTTCCATGACCACCAGATCTACTCCGCTGTCAGCCATCTTTCTCAAAGTTGCCTGCAGCATAACGCTTTCGGGAGTAGTTCTGCTACTTGTAAAGAGCACTTCATCCCCTATCGTATTCTTTATAGTTCCGATGACCCCGACTTTTTTACCGAAGCTTTCGGCTATCTCTTTCACCATATATGTAACGCTGGTTTTTCCGTTTGTGCCGGTCACTCCTACTATCGGGAAAGCGTTTGCGGGATTCCCATAAAAGTTTGACGCAACGGTAGCCATCGCTATTCTTCCGTTCTCTACCACCGCTTGCGGTATGGGTATATCGAGCTCACGCTCAACCAAAAGCGCCGCGGCGCCACTCTCGTATGCGGTCTGCGCAAAATCGTGACCGTCAAGCGCAGTACCTACTATACAACAGAACAACATTCCCTTTTCGATGCCCTTGCGGGAATCGTATTCTATCCCGTTTATTTCTGCGTCGCCATTTACAAGCCGATGCGGTATGCTTTTCAACAATTCGCTTAACAGCATTTGTCAATCACTCCCGTCCTCATATCCGAATTTTACCTTGATAACGCTTCCGGTTTTTACCTCAGACCCGGCCGCCACACTTTGGTAAATCAGTCTTCCACCCGAGTAACCACCCTCAACCTCCATAGTAAGACCGAGCTGTTTGAGTGTATCGTATACCTGCAACCTCGTCATTCCCTTAAGGTCAGGCATACTCACAACATCCGTGTCATCCTCCACCGGAAGCTCTCCTGTACTTTCGGTATACAATAACACTTCTGTGCCCTTGTTGACAACCGCTCCCGGCATAGGTATCTGACACGTTACCGCATCCTCGTCCTGGCACACCGCGCCGAGCCCGATTTCTTCAAGCTTCTTAACCGCCTCTTCAACAGTAAGGCCCGTCAAATCCGGAACTGTCACGGTTTCCTGCATCGTCTCTGGGAGATACCCATACATTCTGAGTGCCTCACCCAAAGCCTCTCCCACAAACGGCGCCGCAACGGTACTTCCGTAGATTACTCCTACTTTGGGTTCGTCGACTACGATAAGAGCCACAAACCTTGGGTCATCCGCAGGCGCAAAGCCGATAAACGATGCGATAAGGCTCGACGATATTTTTCCGTCCTCGCCATACTTCTGCGCTGTACCCGTCTTTCCGCCTACCTTATAGCCCGGGACCTGCGCATTCTTACCGCTTCCGTTCGCTACCACACTTTCAAGTATCTGCCTGACCGTTGCAGATGTCTCCTCGGATATTACCCTGTTGACAACCGTTGGCTCATTGTCTATTACGACACTGCCGTCTGCGGAGATGATTCTGTCTACTACATAAGGCTGGTACAGATTACCTCCGTTTACCGCCGCGCTTACAGCGGTTACGAGCTGTATCGGGGTTATGGCAACGCTCTGACCAAAGCCGATACGGACTATGTTTAAGTCTCTGACGTATTTTTTGTTGATTATAATTCCATTCGACTCTCCCAAAAGTCCACTGTTTGTTGGCTCGCCGAAGCCAAACTTGTAGATGTAGTCATAGAACTCGTCTATACCCATCTTCAAAGCCATATCCATGAAAGCGCAGTTGCACGAATGCTCCGTGCTTTCCGTGAGATTTTGGCTTCCGTGGCCGCTTGTGCGCCAGCACTTTATTCGCTGACCCGAAATCACTCTGTAACCCGGGCAAAACGCTGTGAAGCTCGCATCTATCGCTCCGCTGTCAAGAGCCGCTGCGAGCGTAACTATCTTGAATGTCGAGCCTGGTTCATATGAGTCCGCAACCGTCCTGTTGCGCGATAACCTTGTCAGCTCGGTTATGTTGCTTCTGTCTATATTGTTGAGGTCAAATACGCCGCCCTCATAAACTGTAGACATGGCGAGTATCTCCCCCGTCGTGCAGTCCATTATGATTCCCTGCGCATTTGCCGCGTTGTTGACTTCCCTCGCGGTAGTCAGCACTCGCACAAGCATCGCTTGGAGCGTCGAGTCGAATGTTGTCACGACTTTGCAACCGTCAACAGGCTCAATATACTCTTGAACGCCAAAAGGCAGAGAGTTTCCGTCTCTGTCAATCTCCGTTACCATTCTGCCGTCTTCGCCAGAAAGATACTTGTCAAGCGACAGCTCAAGCCCCGCCTGTCCTGTTGAATCAACTGTGGTGAAACCTAGTATCTGTGGAAACAACGTGCCGTACGGATAATAACGCACAGTGTCTACGGCGGTCGCAACACCGTTTCCAAGTTTAAGTTCGTATATCCTGTCTACTATCTCGCGCGAAACCTGGCGCTTTAGGACTATCTCCTGTTTGCTCGTATCACAGACCTTCTCATACACCTTTGTGAAAGACATATCGAGCAGACCGCTGAGCTCCGTTGCGACACGTTCTCTCTCGCTCTTGTCTATGTTTTTCGGCCACAACAACACCTTGTATGCCGTGCCCGACTTTGCAAGCACTACGCCGTTGCGGTCGACTATATCTCCTCTTGCCGCTTCAAGCTGTGAAGTTCTCGTCCACTGGGAGAGCGCCGCCTCTTGAAGCTTCTGTGCGTCAATAACCTGTACCTTTATGAGTCCGCATATTATAATAAGAAGCATGCCGCCGAAAATAGCCAACACTATGGCCAAACGGCTCTGCATACTCGATTGTTTTTTCTTATTCTTACGCTCGCCCTTAACAGCTTTTGACATTTACCCTCCAACAGCTTTTATCCTATCGGCACTATCTGTTGGCTATCCGGGTAAATCATACCTTCCGACAATGCCGCTTGTCTTATTTCATTTAGGTCCACACTCTGCTCAAGCTGTGCGTTAAGTTCGTTAAGCGATGCCTCCAACTCAACGTTCTGAGCCTTCATTTGATTTATCTGCGAATAGGTGCTGTTGACCATTATGTAGCCTGAGAGCATTACAATCGCTAGAAACGCGACAAAAACGATCGAGCCGATCGTAACGACCTTCTGCTTAAGCTTCGGGTCTTTGACGCGTCTCAGTCGTGTTTTGGTTTGGGGTGCCGCAACCGGTCTCGTCCTCGGTCTGGTTTTTGGCTGCGGAACAGGCTGTGCAACCGCGGCCTTACTATGCCTGTACACGACCGTT
>JAEDCW010000058.1 GCA_016293975.1 Clostridia bacterium | reverse complement strand
GCGCCGAGATCAAAGAGGAACATCGAGTCGTCTTTTGCGACGCAGTTATTGTCGCTGTAGTGTAGCATTATGGCGTTTGCTCCTGATGCTGCAATCGTCGGGAACGCTTCACGCATTCCGGCACGTGCAACATAGTAGGCATAATCCGCCGCCCACTGGTATTCGTATTCCCACGGCTTTGCCGTCGTCAGCATCTGCCTGAGCGCCTCAATGGTTGCATCGCCCGCACGGCAAATGCATTCGATCTCCTCAGGCACCTTTACAAACCTCAGCGATGCAAGCACACCTGCAATGTTTACAATCTGTACTGCAGGATACTTCTCGCGTATCTGTCTCGCATACTCTCCCGCTCTCGTCGGCGCCGCATTCATGGAAAGACGATCAAAACAGAAGCAAGCGACCGGCTTACTAAATATCTGTCTGCCGTCATAGAGCAGGTTGGCGACCATGCGTTCCATGTCCTGCATGTAGTGTATGTTAGACTCGGGAACTCCTCCACTGATTTGGCTCGCCCTTCACGGGTCAGCATTTTGCCGTTCCAGTTGATTATCTCTTCGTCGATCTGGTCAATAAACAGTATTTCCTCCGTACCGCGAGCCGTCTTACTCATCACCAGCCAGACATTTTGAGTGTCGATGTCCGTCAGGTAATAGAGGTTGCGATTGACCGAGAAAGGGTTCATGTACTGATCGTTGCCCTTTATCGGTACAACGCCGGAATAAAAGAACGCTATACTGCCCTCCTCAAGCTTGTTGAGAAGTCTTTGCCGGTTTCCGGTATGAAAATTACATTCATATCCATACCTCCTGAAAACGATTTTTGATTTGACTACATAAGCGACAACCGTCATTAGATTGCCCCCAGTCCGCATTTACAGTACGCAAGCCTTGTAAACCGTTCATGCTCTCAAGTCGCCCTCTACGACTGCGCCAAACATTTGCACAATTGTCTGCATCAGTATCAGCGGTAGCAACAGCAATATGCACGGTCTATGCTGTTTTTCATAGTGCCTTACCCATCAGGAAGTTGTTACCGTTTTGTTGAAGTTCTATGTCGCCGTATATCAATGAAAGCTTCTCCTTTAACTCATCCGATTTGGCACTCCGCATATTCAGCTCACCCACGAGGCGGCCCTCCTTTAACAGTAGCAGCCTGTCGCAGTAGGCCATGGCAAAGTTGGGGTCGTGGAGGGTTATAAGCCCCGCCTTGTTTTCTTCCTTTATAAGCTCACGTATTTTCGAGAGTACCATGTGCCTGTTCAGAAAGTCCAGCGCGTTGTCCGGCTCGTCCATGAGCATAACGGGAGAATCCTGTACAATGCACCGGGCCAGTATCACTATCTGCCGCTGACCCTGACTTAAAGTACCAAAGTCCTTTTCAGCGAACTCCGCACAATTCAGCCGCTCCATGGCAGCAAGTGCCGCACGCTTATGTACAGCGGATGGAAATTCCAACAGGCCTAGCTGAGCATTGAAGCCCATCAGCACTACATCAAGAGCAGTGCGTCCTCCCTGCAGGCTGCAAACCTGAGGGATGAATGATATAAGCTTGGCCCGCTTTTTCTCGTTGAGGCCTTTACACTCGGTATCTGCCACAATACATCTGCCCTCCATCGGTATAAAGCCGCAACAGGCGTGCAGTATCGTGGTCTTTCCGCTGCCATTTAAGCCTAGCAGGGCGCAGAACTCCCCTCCATTCATGTCAAAACTGACTCCGTGAACAATCTCGTTTTTTCCATATGAAATATATACGCCCTTAAGTGACAACAACCCACTCATGCAGCATCCTTTCCCCTTTTACAAAGGAAATACACAAGTATAGGCACTCCTATTACCGTGGTGAGTATTGAAATTGGCAATTCAGCACTATACAGTACACGGGCCAGTATATCTGCCATCAATACAACGAATGCTCCCACAAGCCCGCTCATTATTATTGTAGTCGAATCATTGCGGTGGAGCATAAGTCTCGCCGTATGGGGCGCTATGAGCCCCGCGAATGATATTAGACCTGTGACGCTTATTACAGATCCTACCATCAGGGTAGACAACACCAGCACCGCGGCGCGGACCGGCCGGAGCCGCACGCCCAAGGCTCTGCATTCATTGTCGCTCAGTGACATCAGCTCGATCTGTCTCCTTAGCAACAGTATGCCTACAAGGCCGATAAGAAACATAGGCAGTATTGATAGAAGCTTGGACATTGTTGTGTTACCGAATGTGCCCATCTCCCAGTATTCCATCGCGGCAAGCTCATTTTCAGGATCCGCAAAGTATTTCAAGGCCATTATAATACCTTTTGATATGGCATTTATTACTATACCCGCAAGTACATAAGTAGAAGTTGACCGGGATCGAGTAGCTTTGACCAACAACATAACGCACACAACGGCGGTAAGTCCTCCCCAGAATGCACCTGCCGCTATAGCGAGCATTCCGGAGGTGGAGACTGACACTATGGTTACGGCTGCCCCCAGGTTTGCACCGCCCGCTATACCTATAATATCCGGTGATGCAAGAGGGTTTTTAAATATTATCTGATATACGCTGCCGGCAATGCCAAGGCCTACACCGGCTATCAATGCCATTACTGTGCGCGGCAGGCGCAAGGTAGTGAATACCCTGCGAGTCATCTCCGGCACCTGCTCTCCCATCAGCATGCCCCGTATATCAGCAACCGTAATACTGTATTTACCTACGCAGACCGATATCACCGCAACCGTGATAACAGCTGCGGTGATAACTGCAAATAGTATTGACGTAAGCCTGTTTTTTGCTTTTTTGTTCACTTATTATTGTATGAAACGTTATGCTATATTTTCAATGGGCTAACCCACTATTGAAGAGGTATCCATATCGAAACCATAGAAAGTCTTGTAGAAGTCAGCTGCGTCAGCAGCAAATTCTTCCATCGTGTATACTTCAGGATGCAGTTTGGCAGTCATCCACAACATACCCAAAACGCCGGACGGAACCGGTGAATCCCATGCTTCAAAGCCTGTAGGCATATTGTACACTGCGCCGTTCTTTACGGCGATAATTTCCTTAAGTTGCTCGTCCGCCAAAACTTCATCGGCAGTGAAGTCAGGCTGTCCATTTGCCATATTGTTTGTGGGTATGATAATAACATCCGGGTTCATGGCAATAAGCTGTTCGTATGATATGTCGAGCCAGGAGTCTCCTTCCAGGAAATCGCCTGCGTTTTTACCTCCCGCGGAGGCTATGACGGAAGCCTGATACATATCTTTAGGTGCGGTTGTGAGATAAGAGCTGGTGCCGCAAATATATACTGTAGGCTTATCTGCGTCAGCAATGTTTGCAGTAAGTTCTTCCACCTTCTTCATAACCTTATCGTAATATGAAATCAAGGCGGCCGCCTTCTCCTCAGCTCCGGTGAGCCTGCCTATAAGGGTTATCATCCCAACCAGCCCCTCGTGGCTCTCGGGATTAACAACAATAGCAGGTATACCCATTTCGGCGAGAGTGGCAGCATAGTCTTTGGCCTTCTTAGGCAATATCACGAGGTCAGGCTCAGCATCTATGCACGCTTCGAGATCAAATGCCTTGGCAGAACCTACGTTGCCTATGGTGCCGATGAGTTCGGGAGCGGCCAGCTTGTATATGGGACGCTTGTCGATCTTTTCTTCAGTCGCTACCAGCTTGTCCTTGAGGCCAAGGGCGATGCAGGTGGAGGAAGATATATAGTAACCGGAGACAATACGCTCCGCGACATGCTCAATGGTTACTTCGTTTCCCAGCTGATCCTTTACGGTTAAAGGGAATACTGTAGTGTTAGACGGCGTTTCGTCGATATCCGGTTCTAGCGTCGGGTTTTTTAAGCCCGGCTTAGTGCAGCTTGCCAGCATAGCAATGACCATTATCAAGGCAAGTGCCAGTGAAAGCAATTTCTTCATTGCAATTCTCCTTTTTCCCTTCATTCGCACTATGCAAGTATGCAATGCGGTAATATTGTCAATATAATATATGATGCAACGGCAAAATGCAACAAAAAAGCTTCAGTAAGAACTAAAATTATATATGTATAGTATTCGTCATTTGAATATTAGGCGTCGTATATGATGATTATACCTCGCAAAACAGCATCATTTATGCAAAGTGCAAATTCGTTTCTCGATGTTGTTTTCGCAGTTTTCGGCATCACAACATGACATAAAAGTCTAAGCTCGATGGTGGCAATATGAAATTTGTGCCGAGCGTTTCCGGACGCATGCGGCTCAATATGGTTTAAAGTGTTTGCTCGCACATTCTCGATGAGAACAGGTTTCATAGCACTTAAATGTTCTAAAACCGCTTTATTAAAAAACGCCTGTGAACAAAAAACGAGTACCTCTACGCTTGTACAGCATATGACGGAGCTTTTACATGCATTTTGGAATATCGGTTCACAGCTCATAAAATAAGCCAAATCGTAAACACAGTTGCGGAAGATGCAACATAAAGTTATTGATAAGTAGGTCAGTATAATGAATAGCGAATGGAGGCTATAAGGCAAGTGTGCTTGTTAGTTAGTAAATCTGTGGGGCTCTAAAAAATAACCTCCAAAAAAGCACTTGATTTCAGAGCTTTCCTGGCACACCCGACGCGATTCGAACACGCGACCTTCCGTTTAGGAGTAAAACGTCTGCTGCCGACAGATTTCCTCTTTTTCTATATTTATTGAATCGTTAGAATTACGCTTTCGCATGTCAATTTGTTCTGATTTTTCAGTGCTTACCGTATTGCGGTACGTGAACACATGATTTGCTTCCCGATTGGCTTCCAGTTACCTTGACTTTCTGTTTGGGAAAATATATCTTATTACAAATAAGAAAAAACTCTGGTAAGAGTAAGAGATTTCAGTTAAGTAGAGTCTTTATGGGTATTTCAGATTTACGGTCCCCGAGAGTAGACGTGTTCGTTTCATTCTCAATACGGATGCCGGTTGCGAGTGTGACGATCAGTATGCCATTGCATATGCGCTGTTGTCACAAAAGCTGATATGAAGACAATCATTGCCGCGCACTTCGGCGAACTGCGTGGACCAAATTCCATGGAAGAAAGCTATGCGGAAATTTGCAAGATTGTCGACTTGATGGGCTTTACCGGTAAGGTTCCAGTCATTAAAGGTGCAAAGCGGTCAATCGACAAAGCCCCTGATCAGGAGTCAGCCAGTGCAGATTTCATTATTGAAGAAGCTATGCGTGACGACCCTCGCCCCCTTATTTGTGCATTCATCAGACCGTTAACCGACCTCGCTATTGCAATTAAGAAAGAGCCTCGCATATGTGGCAGAATGAGCGTTATTTGGACCGGTGGTCCTTGTTTCCCCGATGGTTCTTGGGAATACAATCTTAATAACGACATAGATGCTGCCAATTGTGTATTGCTATCCGACGTACCTTTCAGCATGATCAATATTGAGTGTTATGACCATATGCAAATAAGCCTTGCCGAACTGCAGGATAGATTATCACAGTGCGGAAAAGTCGGTAATTATCTTTTTGAACAGCTTATTGAGGGCAACTATCGTAATTGCGCCAACAATTCATGGCAGGCTACACGTACACAGTGGCCAATGGGTGAAAGTTGGTGTATCTGCCGTTGCGCTTGCACTTGATCCGTTGCACTACAATTATGAATGGAAGCCTGCGCCTTTCTACTCAAAGGATTGCCATATTTTCTCGGAAAGACTGGCGCGTCCCATACGTTTCTACAACGCAATCGATCCGCGCTATGCGTATAATGATTTGTTTGCGAAACTCAAGATTGTCTATGGAGATCAAAACTGACTATGACAGAATTGTACGCAAAACCACTCACCAAAGAAGCTTTTGACAAATACGGCGTATACGGATCCTTTCTTGATCCAAAAGGTCCTTCTTTTGCTGTGCCGGATGTTACCTGCTATCGTGATAACTTCGTATATCCTCAGGAGGGAAACTTAACATTCTCGACGTTGCGTTGCGGGCTCAAAAACAAGATCGTTGACAATCTTGAATACCACAATCACACCGGCGAAGGTTGTATGATATTGGACAATGATTGTGTTATGTGTCTGGGAATCGCGACGCCCACCGGCGAGCCGCATCTTCCGTCTGTTGAGGCCTTTGTCGTACCAAAGGGAACAATCCTGTATATTCGCAAGGGCGTGTGGCATTGGGAACCATACCCCATTGACGGAACGGTAGTAACGGTAATCGTCATATTGCCCGAGCGTACATATGTAAATGATTGCTTTGTCAAGCCGCTTGCTAAGGATGATCAGATTCATATGATCGTGGATTAACCTATACCCCACTTATGAATCAAATTAAAGCCACCGCCTAAAGGGTAGTGTTCATAATACAGTTAACAGCCACAGCAGTTTGATCTGTTGTGGCTGTTCTTGCATTCTTCTCTGTTATGTGATAACATGAAATTGAATGACCTTGCAAATCGGGATTTAGCTGTACATTTTACCGAAACACAGGCGTACCGCATTCACGGCAGAACTTATCGCCCTTTATCAATTTCTTACCGCATTCGGTGCAGAATTTCTGCACTTTATGTTCCTGTGTTTTTGATTCATCTACTATGATAAATGTATAGATGATTGAGAAATCCGAATCGTGAACTTGCTCTTTTGCGTAAACGGAGAATTCCTCGCCGTATTTTACCGTTACGAGATGTTCAGTCTCTGTTGTCACCAATGTGTCCGCACCTTCGAAGTATGTTTCCTGACTCAGTATGGCAACCACTACTGAATCTTCACCCAGTTCTTTTATTCGTAAAAGTCTTTCCGATTGTTTGACCTGAGTATCGGAAACCTTCTTTCGGGTGATTGGTTTTGTAAAATCCATTGTGGCAGGCAGCACTTCAAATTGGTAGGTTTTATCAAGAATTACATCCCCTTCTCTAATAACAAATTCAAGGCCGTCCTTTTTCCTGTTTTTGGAGCGGATATGTATCTCTTTCAAAACATATGTTGGTTTCATAATTCCTCCGTCTGCCAATCGTAATCCGATTGTGCCCAAAACAATGATGAGAATAATAGATGTAAGAAGGAATATCCGTGGAAGTATCTTTTTCATGTTGAGCTTTTCACCTCCACAAATTCCAGTTTCTTGCTTTTTTTATTTTATCACAAGATTGTGGTTTTCTACCATAAACACTAAAAATGCCCGAACCTGTTTTTTCTCTGTCCGGACATTTTCTCTCATTCAGATAACAGCTCTCATTGGCTACCTCGGCGGAGACCTCCCCAGGCCCAAAGGCTTGGATCAGGTGGCGGCCCAGGTGCGTACCCTTGTCAATGGTATGGCGGCGCATCCAGGCAAATTCAATATCGACGGTTTCGGCGGTGCAGCCATAGGAGGATACCAGCATTTTCCCGTCTGTTTTTTCCAGATTGCAGATGTAGTCAATGGCCGCTTTCAGCGTTGACTTGATAGGATGCGTCTTTGTAATTGCCA
>JAEDCW010000019.1 GCA_016293975.1 Clostridia bacterium | reverse complement strand
CTTTGCACACATTTTCCACATATGTTTATAACAGCATTGTGGAGCGCTGTGCAAAATATGGACAGTGTGGCAAATGTTGAAAAAGGTATGGTGTTATCCTCATCGTTTTCAACACTCCAAAGCCCGATTTACTCCGGCTTCGGGAGCGATATCCACAGAACTTACAGCATTATTACTAATAATACTAAAATAATGATAAATATAATCATATGATAGGAGGAGCTATGAAGTTCACCGTTAATACTATCGATCTAAATGAAGGTTTATCCGTCGCTATAAGGGCTTTGTCACAAAATAAGCTCATGCCCATACTCGACGGCATATACGTACGTGCGGAAGGCTCTGAGCTGATGCTAGTATGTACGGACCTCTCGCTTAGAATCGAGGTCATAATTCCTGCTGAGGTAACGGAAGAAGGCTCGGTAGTCATACCCGGAAAGCTCTTTTCCGACATATCGAGGAAGCTGCCCGGAGAATCTATCACTTTCTCAACGCAGAAAAACTCCGTGCTAATAACGTCGGGCAAGGTAAAGACGACATTGCAGACAAGCTCCTCCGCCGACTATCCGCAGATGCCGAAAATCGGAGACCCGATAACGCTCTCGATAGAAGGCGCGGCATTCAAGAAGATGATACGCCAGTGCTCATTCGCAACAGCTCAGGACGATTCGAAGCCCATGCTTACGGGCGTTTTATTTGAAGCGCAGTACGACAGACTGAAGATGGTCGCGCTCGACGGCTTCAGATTGGCTATACGCCAAGAGAAGCTGAATTCGCCCGTAGAGGCTTCAAAGAGCGTGATCGTGCCTGTAAAGTCGCTCAACGAATTTGCCCGCGTAATAGACGACAGGGACGAAAAGCTCAATATAGTGCTTTCGGACTCACACGCCATGATAGACCTCGGGCACACGAGGCTCGTTACAAGGCTCATAGATATGAAGTTCATTAAGTACGACCACGTTATCACGAGCGACTACAAGACGAGGGTAAGGCTCAACAGAAACGAGCTTCTCGAAGCCGTTGAGCGTGCGGCGCTCATGTCTCGCGACAGCGGAGGCGACGACGTAAATATGCGCTTTGCCGACGACGTGCTGAACATAACCGCGAGCAGTCAGATAGGCGGAATAGACGAAGACCACATGGTCGAGATGTTCGGCGGTCCGATAGAGATTGCCTTCAAAGCGCGGTACATAATCGACGTATTGAGGAACTTGGACGACGAAGAGGTTCTGTTTGACATGACTTCGAGCGTAAGCCACTGCGTAATTCGCCCCGTCGAAGGCGATGCTTACTACTATCTCGTCATGCCGGTGAGGTCGAGATAGGAGCGTTTGCTCTGACAAAGCAATTTGATATTACGGGTATTCGGAATAAACCGGGTGCCCGTTGCTTTATGTCGATGGCACAAGCAATCGGGGCGTTTCCGAAAATACACATTCGGGAAAATGCATCTTACGCGCAAAAATCCGCCGCTTGCTTAAAAAATGCTGACGAAACGCCCTATAACCATGTAATATACCGTAAAAGAGAGGTGATACGAGTGAAAGTCGAAATAATGTTGACAGATGCGGCTAAAGAGCCATATGCCGTCATATACGCATCGGAGATAACCCCGAGTATACGCCATGTCGCAGGGCTTATTGAGGGAGAGACCCAAGGCGTAATAACCGGACTCGACAACGGGCGCATAGTCGTACTTCGTCCCGACGAGATCTATATGGTGAGGATAGAGGACGGAAGGACGATCGTTTACACGGAGAGTAAGCAATACGACGGGGGAAAGCGGCTGTATGAGTTTGAGACGATGCTCGGAGAAGGGTTTATGAAGATATCCAAATCGGCGCTCATCAATCTGCACCGAATCGCCTGCGTTGAACCGACTTTGGGCGGACTGATGCTTCTCGTATTAAAGAACGGATGCAAGGAGTACATTTCACGGAAGTATCTGCCCTCTTTCAAAAAATACCTGGGACTGTAAGGAGGTAAGCGACATGAAAAGAGCTATAAATGCGGCATGGAAAGGTATCCAACTGTCCGCGGTAATAAATCTGATAATGTACATAATAATCGGTTTGATAAACGGACCCGAAAAGTTTGCGAGCGGCTATGGTATGGCAAGAGTAGGCGCGGCCGCTGTACTGATAGGCATAGGCTTCGGAATTCCGTCGATGATCTATAATACGGAACTGCGTTTATCGCTGAAGGTACTTATTCACATGGGAACAGGTTGTCTTGTGATGATGGCGGCTTCCGTGCTTGGCGGTTGGCTGCCGGTCGAAAGCGGCTTGCCTGCGGTGCTTATAACGTTGGCAATAGAGACAGCCGTAGCCTTCGCTGTCTGGGCCGCCACCTGTATTAAGACCTCCGCAGAAGCAAAGCGCCTCAACGAAAAGATAAAAGAAAAGCAGCAAAGCGAATAACGCTTTAATGCAACGAATGCAGACAAGTGCAATCGGAAAGGCGGTTGCACTTTTATATGTTCGTGAAAGGGATAAATTTATGAATAGTTTTTGATTATAATAAACTGTAAAACGTAAACTTTTTGGAATGAAAATGTTATTTCAAAAAGTATGGACATATAAACATGGGACTATCTGCGAGGGAGGTGTAAATAATGGTGAAGAATAAACTGGTCATTCCGTTTGTAAAATGGGTTGGCGGTAAGCGCCAGCTTTTGGATGAGATAATCCCTTTGCTTCCCAAGCATTTTACTACCTACTGTTAGCCATTTTTAGGCGGCGGAGCTGTCCTGTTTTCTATTCAGCCGTCAAAGGCAATAGTTAGTGATTTGAATATCGATCTTATCACGGCATATGAAGTTATTCGAGACGATGTTGAGGCGTTGATTGAATCGCTGAAAAAACACGAAAACACAACTGAGTATTTTTATGCCGTACAAGATATGGACAGGGATAAGACAAGCTATCAGGCCCTATCAAGAATTGAAAAGGCTTCCAGGCTGATTTACTTGAATAAAACTTGCTTCAATGGGTTGTTCAGAGTAAACTCTTCCGGAGAGTTTAATTCTCCGTTTGGGCATTACAAAAACCCAAATATTGTAAATGAACCCGTGTTAAGAGCAGTAAGCAAATACTTTAACGCAAGCAGTATTACATTTTATAGCGAAGTTTTTTCTGAAACTCTTAGCCGAATTGGAAAAGGTGGATTTGTGTATCTTGATCCGCCTTATAATCCTATCTCTGATACGGCGAGTTTCACCGGCTATAATAAAGCTGGATTTAACCGGGACGAGTAAATTCGCTTAAAGCGTTGTTGTGATGAACTCACACAGCGCGGAATAAAGTTTCTGCTTTCAAATTCCGCATATAGATACTAAAGACGGCACAAAAAAGGCAATGGTATTTCCTGTCGATTTATATCTAATCATATACAAATTATTCCCCGGGAAATAAAGCCGGCATTTGAGCTGTTTCGAGGGTTTATAAGAGAAGTCGGGCAAACAGTGCCGTATTTTAGCATCACATAAAACCGTCAGTGCAAACATAGCATATTGAATAACAGGAATTGCATTGTACAGACTGCTGAAACTATGTATAATTCAATATATACGGTTAGGAGATGCGACATGAATTACGCTATAGTATTCGTAACAGGCTATCTCGTGTGCTGTATAAACAGTGCTTATCTGATAGCGAGGGCAAAGGGTTTCGACATCCGCACTGTCGGCTCAAAAAATCCCGGCACTTCAAACGCCTTTATAACCCTCGGGCCTGCATGGGGAGTGCTCGTAGGCGCGATAGACATACTCAAGACTGCGGCGGTCGTATACTTCGCCGGAAGGATATTTGCGGATACGTCATACATAATGGCAGTGGCGGCTACGGGCTGTCTCGTCGGAAACGTTTTCCCTGCAACGCTGCGCTTTAGGGGCGGCAAGGGCTTTGCGGCATTCATGGGAGTAGTGCTCGCATACAACTGGATAGTATTTTTGGCTTGTGTGGCGATAGTCGCCGCGGCCACGCTGATAACTGATCATATGGTCGTGGGCACGTTTATTGTTATCGGCTCTTTCCCGATAGTTGTCCTGTTCCTTACAAACGAATGTATAACGTTTTTTGCAATACTGGCTTGCTCGATATTGATATTCTGCAGGCACTCTGAAAACATAAGGAGGCTCAAGGACGGAACAGAGATAGGTTTGCGTGGCTGCGGCAAAAACAGAGTTAGTACTCATCCCGAAGACGAGCAGAGCAATCGCTATCTGTAAATAAGAATTAAAACAACTCCCTCCGAGGTAGAACTTCCGAGGGATTTTGTTTTGCGCCCGGCGTATTGAATACCCCTAAACCAATGCACAAAAGCCGCAACAAAAGTGTAATTGACCGTGAACACAAAATTACTTATACTTGGCATAAGAAATAAGCCCGAAACGAGCCGCTTTTATTTGCTTTTTATTGTGGAAGCCTCGGGCAAATTGATTTGAGAGGTAAAAACTTGGCTATATCAAAGCATAACAGATTCAATACGGTTCTCGCTTCAATAGGTGCATTCTGCCTGCTTATTGCGATGCTGTTCACGTCCCTGCGCTTGGTGATGGGCAATGAGGCGCGCAACAGGGCGCAGTACGAGAAATTGGGCATTGCCGCGAGCATGGGCATGAGCGACGAGGACGTACTCGATTCGCTGATGGTGCTCGTGGACTATATGGAGGACAAGCGCGATGACATTAAGCTGACGGTAGAGGTATTCGGCGGGGAGACGGAGATGTTCAACGAGCGCGAGACTGCGCACATGGTCGACGTAAAACGGCTCTATCTCGCTTGGCGGACGGTATCGTACACTTGCTTCGGCGTTGCGGCGGCGGTCATACTCTGCATTACACTCATTGAAAAACGCAAAACTCCGCTCACACTCTCGCGTGGGTACATAAACGGCATAAGCGTACTCGGCGCAATAGGCGGCATATTAGCTGTTTGGGCGATAATCGACTTCAACTCTTTCTGGATACAGTTTCACATGCTGTTTTTCAATAACAATCTATGGCTGCTCGACCCGCGCACGAGCCGCATGATAAATATGCTTCCGTCGGAGTTCTTTTCGACCATAATTGCCGAGTTTGCGATGGTGTTCTTAGTCGCGGCGGCTGTACTGTTGGTTGTTGCGATAATAATCAAGTCGCGCGCAAAAAAGAGGGAGAGTGCCTGATGCCGTACGAGGATATTGCGCAAAAAAAGCTTCAGTCGCTTAAAGACGGCTTCATACTCCTGTCTATTGAGAGCTCCTGCGACGAGACCGCGGCGGCGATACTTGATTCGAGCAGAAATGTTCGCAGCATGGCTGTACACACGCAGATACCGACCCACAAGCTATACGGCGGAGTTGTGCCTGAGCTTGCCTCACGAAGCCATGTCGAAAGAATAGGCGAAGTAGTACGCGAAGCCATAGAAAAGGCCGGAATAACCCGCTTCGACATAGATGCGATTGCGGTAACGAACAGGCCGGGGCTTATCGGCGCTTTGCTTGTAGGTGTAAGCTATGCTAAGGGTCTCGCCTACGGACTTAACATTCCGTTAGTCGGCGTGGATCACCTAAGCGGCCACATAGCGGCAAACTACCTGAGCCACAAAGAGCTTGAACCCCCGTTTGTGTGTCTCGTTGCCTCCGGCGGACACAGTCACATACTAAAAGTCGAGGACTGCAACAGGACCGTGCTTTTAGGGCACACCCGAGACGATGCGGCAGGAGAGGCGTTTGACAAGGTCGCCAGGGTACTTGGACTTCCGTATCCGGGGGGGCCTGCGCTTGAAGCTCTCGCTCGCGAGGGAAACCCCGATGCGTTCTCGCTTCATAGCGAATTCAACGAGGGCGACAATCCGGATTTCAGCTTCTCCGGCTTAAAGACCGCCGTAATCAACCTCAAGCACAAGGCCAACCTGAAAAACGAGCTCATTTCTTCGGCAGACCTTGCGGCGTCATTCCAAAAGGCTGTTGTTAAAACTCTCGTCAACAAGTCTATGCTCTGCCTTGAGCAGACGGGACTTGACAAGCTCGTACTCGCGGGCGGCGTATCGGCAAACATGGCGCTGAGAGAAGCACTCGCCAACGCCGCAAGGAAGCACAAGGCCGAGTTCTTCTGTCCCGAGATGAAGTACTGCACTGACAACGCCGCAATGATAGGATGTGCGGGCTACAGACTTCTTTTAGACGGTTTTAGGGATACGCTCTCGCTCGACGGCATAGCGAACTTCGGCGAATACTCCGAACACAAACAGAATCAGGGAGGCTGATGCCTCCCTTTGCTTATCGTAAGGTCTTTATTCTCTTTTGGAAAATTAGCAACCGCAGGGGTTCTGGCAGGGGCTCTGGCAGCCGCAGCCTGATCTGCCGCCGGTGTGCGGACCGTCCCAGCAGCCATTGTTGCAGAACAGGAGTATCAGGATGATGATCCAGATACAATCGCAATCACCGCAGGAATCCCAGCAGCTATCGCCGCAGCCGGAGAAGAGAAGTATGAACAGTATGATCCATGTCCAGGAATTATTGTTGAAGCAAGACATTAAAGTAACCTCCAAGTTTTTTACCGGATATCCAGTTACCACATAATACGCAAGCGCCGCTGATTGTGTGAAAGATTATGTCGGATCATGAGGAGTGGATTTTTTTTAGGGGGGGGGCGCTCCAAGGGATTCCATCCCTTTGACCCGGGCAGGGTTGACCGCCCTGTACCCGTATGAGTGCGGGAAAAGATTTGACGAGAGAAAGCAGCTTAGAATGTGAAAGAAACTCTTCTGAACGGATGCTTCATATTTGCTTATGGGGAATAAATATGGAATACATCAATCCGATAGCATTAATCGAGGGTAGGAGATACGAGAAACCGTAGATCGCAGAGCGAAAACAAATGTTCGATATATAAGCGTGAAACCGCCGCTCTGCCGCCAAGAGACATGGTGCGAGGCCCCTCCAACCAAGCGCCGCCGTGTCTTTTACACCGACAGAGTAACATCCCTGCATCGGTGGAACGTGAGACGAAATTATTTAAACTTTTTCCCCTGCGCAAGCGTGGGCATGGGGCGAAGCCCCTCCACCGACTTCTTTATTAGTTATGTGCGTGAGGATCTTAAAACCAACCCCGTTTTCAGAAATTATTAAAGATTTGAACTCAATACAAACTAACGGATATGTTTCATTGAAATATACCTTGTGTTGTGTTATAGTACGTTAATCAGTTTTTTGGGGGAAGAAATGACTCGTCCGAAAAGACACGGGCTAAGGCCGGTTTTGATACTGCCACTGGGATTCCTGTGCATAATACTTTTGGGAGCAGCGCTTCTGACGTTACCTGTTGCATCGAACGACGGACAGTCGCTTGGTTTTGCCGATGCACTCTTTACCGCGACCTCTGCGACATGTGTAACGGGCCTCATCGTGAGGGATACCGCGATTCAGTTTTCTACTTTCGGGCGCGTAGTCATAATAATAATGATACAGGTCGGCGGACTTGGCTTCATGACTCTCGCCGCAATGGCATTCTCGTTCTTTAAAGTACCTTCCCCTAACCAGATAGCGCCTATTGCCGAGGCTTTCGGAGAGGATAAGCTGTACAAAGCGTATGTAATATCTAAAAAAGCCGTTGCCCTGACTTTTTCAGTCGAATTAGTCGGTGCAATTGTGCTTTTCATAAGATTTATGTCGCTTTTTGAGGGCAATATCTCACAAGCCGCGGGCTATGCCGTTTTCCACAGCATATCCGCATTCTGTAACGCCGGCTTTGACTTGATGGGGACGATCTCAGGACCCTACAGCTCGTTCACCATGCTTGCGACTGACTCTGTGGTAAACATAACGCTCATGGTGCTCATAATGATCGGCGGCTTGGGCTTTGCCGTAGTATTGGCGCTGATCAGTCCGAGGAGAAAGCTTAATGCCAATGCGAAAATCGTGCTGACGATGTATTTGATACTGTTTATTGCGGGCGCGGCGGCGACATATGTATTCGAGTACACAAACCCAAAGACAATAGGCAGTATGAATACCTGGGAGAAGCTACTCGCGTCCATGTTCCAATCGGTGACTTGCAGGACGGCCGGCTTTAACACTATAGATCAGACGGCGCTCAGAGACCCGACTAAGGCGGCGTCGATCGCTCTCATGTTTATTGGAGGCGCGCCGGCAGGCACGGCAGGCGGCGTAAAGGTCACGACGATTGCAATTGCGTTTATGACGATAAGGTCTATAATGGTAGGCCGCACGGAAGTATTCGCATTCATGCGTGCCATAAAGCAGGACGTGATTCGCCGCTCGTTTTCTATAGTAATACTCGCCGTAACCGTGGTATTCGGTTCTTCGATTGTCATCTCGGCTTTCCAGTACATGGTGGATAACCCTGTGAGCTACATCGACGTTTTGTTCGAGTCGATGTCGGCGATGGGCACGGTCGGACTCACCTCGGGGCTCACGGGCATTGCGACGGTCGGCACGAGAATTGTACTTGGCTTGCTGATGTTCTTAGGCAGGCTCGGACCTCTCACGCTCGCGGTCTCCGTAGTAAGACCTTTGCAGTCTGCTTCGAGGTATGTTGAGGAGAATGTCGCGGTAGGTTAAGCGATCTCTCGCGGGCGATAGTAAATTCGGTATAGACTATGCATCACCTCCCTTGTGTTGGGGGTGTTTTCTGTTTGCGAATTAAAGTGGTTCCCGAGCCATACAGATATGTTCCACGTGAAACGTTGCATTTGCAAGACCGCCTCTAAGCGCAAAGTATAACTCCGCTTCCTATATTTACACATTTATGTTACACGTAAAACCCATTTAATTTGCGGCTTATGTGGTACAATTGTATGATCAAATAAAAGGGAAATTCGTCGGACGGCGCGTTTGGGATTACAGACCAAAACGAAACGAAGCGACGAGGAATGGGGGTGCCGGATGGCAAAAAAGATAAAACTCAGCTACGACCCTAAATGGGCGCAGGCTAATTCAAAGGAGGAGTACGGCTACGTTCAGACCGTCGTTAAGGGACTGCGCTCGCGCTTTAAGGACAGATTCGGGCTCGTCTCTATCGACAAATACAGCTGCGAGGTGGTAATAGACATTATCATGGACGACGACATGCTGGGTCAATGGCTGCTCATGACGCTTCGAGGCATATCAAACCCCGAAGGCATGATAGGCGCGCTCAGATTTGAGTTCCTGCCATATGACAGCAAGGCAGAGCCCTTTATTGCGCTTCCTTGGGAGGAGGAGAAGAAGCAGCCGCCCGTTCAAGCCGCGCCGCCCGCAGTAACGCCTCCGCAAGCACCGCCGGCATCTACCCATGAGAAGAGCGATACGCCTTTGGAAGTAAGCCAGGCTGCCGACGACGGAGATAAGAAGCCGTCCGAACCGACATGGCGACCGGCATACACAGACACGGGCAAGTCGGGAAGCTCCCCAGACGACAAGGCTGCTTCGAGGGACAATTCCGTGCAGAAAGTGCTCGACTCCATAAGCGAGCTTATAGGCTGTGAGGAATTCAAGGCGCTGTCGAGGGAGATCGCGCTTATTGCGCCCGAGATAATCAAGCGCCGCACATACGATTCGTTCGTGTCGCAGAGATATCTCTTCTCGATAGGAATGGGCTCGGGACTCACAAAGTATCTGGAAAACCTTGCGGCTCTGATTGGCGCATGCAAGCTTTGCCCAATAGACAAAAAAACCCCTGTACTTGAAATCACGCCCGCAATCCCCAAGGGAGACGACGTATACGTACCTTTCCCCAATTTATTTGGTCAGTTGGGTGGGAAGTACTCCGATGAGAATTGCAAGGTGATCTGCATAGACATAAGCGCGTGGATTTCGAAGCTCAATTCGCCGGAATTTACCGAGATACTTTGGTATGTCAGCAACGAGCTAAAACAGCAGATAGTCGTATTCAGAATACCGTTTGTCGAGAACGACGTACTCAACAAAGTAAAGCGCGCAATATCAAACGTTCTCCAGATACGCGAACTGACATTTGTGCCGCTTACGACAGATGAAATAAAGAGCTACGCACAGCAGCTCGTCGCGCAGAAGGGCTTCACTGTGAACAATGACGCGTGGGAGGTTTTCGGCGCGCGTATAAGGGAAGAAAAGAGCGACGGCAAGTTCTATGAATTTCGTACCATACTGAAAGTGGTAAGCGAGATGCTCTATATAAAGCAGCTCTACAACGCCAAAAACTCCATAGACGATTCCAACATCAAAAAGTGCGAGATAGAATCGCTCTCCTCCTACAAGCCCGACAACAGGAGCGGTATGGAGATGCTTGACGATCTGATAGGCGTCGAAAAGCTCAAAGAAAGAATAGAAGAGATGGTTGCGCAGATAACGTTTGCCCTGCAAAACAAGAGCGTACAATCTCCGTGCATACATATGCGCTTTGTGGGAAATCCCGGTACGGGCAAGACTACGATAGCGCGCATACTCGGAAAGATACTCCAAGAGCACGGGGTTCTCAGAAACGGCAATTTCTACGAGTACAAGGGGCGCGACTTCTGCGGCAGATACATCGGCGAAACCGCACCTAAGACCTCCGCAATGTGCCGCGATGCTTACGGCTCCGTACTTTTCATAGACGAGGCATACTCGCTCTACAACGGAGAAGATGACTCGCGTGATTACGGCAAGGAAGCGATCGATACGATGGTTGCCGAGATGGAGAACCACCGTAACGACATGGTCATAATTATGGCGGGCTATCCCGACGACATGAAGCGGCTTATGAAAGCCAATTCGGGACTTGCAAGCCGTATGCCGTACACCCTCGAATTCCCCAACTACTCTCGCGAACAGTTATTTGAGATATTTATGCAGATGGTAAAAAGGAGCTTCACCTACGAAGATGCGCTCACCGAGGCCGCTTGCGACTACTTTATGGCGCTTCCCGACGCCTACCTCAACACCAAGGAATTTGGCAACGCGCGCTTTGTCCGCAACCTTTATGAGAGAACCTGGGCTAAGACTGCTATGAGGCGTATGCTCAGCAAAAACCCCGGTCTTCCCATGAGCCGAGAGGATTTCGTTCACGCCTGCTCAGAGAGCGAGTTTGCTAATGCTCTTCGTGACGCAAGTGCTGCGAAGAAACCCATGGGCTTTGACGTTTAAGTGCCGGGGGCGCTCCAAGGGGCCTTGCCCCTTGACTCCTCTCTTTTCCAAAGGTTCCACTCCTTGACCCCCGGCATGGCTAACCGCTCTGCACCCGTAAAGGCGTGAAATGGGGTGGGGCGATAAACAACTACACAAAACGAATTATCGGCTCCCTTCCGGACGGATGATCCGTACCGCTCAGGGGAGTTTTTTACATACTGTTCATAGCCTTGTGACTTATCGAAGCCGGAGATAATTTAAGGGTGGGGGCGCAGGGACGTGAGTGGCATTTGATATTTACGCAGACGGTCAGGGTACAGGGCGAAGCCCCGCGAACAAGTCTAACCACCGCAGTCGGCAAAGTCCCGAAAACTCCGCAAGGGTTGTTACACTTTGCTCGACGGAATACCAACCTGCAATCCCGTGTTTAGGGAATAAGACGTAACCCTTTCTCCTGAGCCAACACGGGACATGGGGCGAAGCCCCATTTCCTCCTTTCCCCTTCCCTGGAGGGAAGGGGCAGGGGATAGGTGGGCTGGACGAGTGAGCGGTCGTTTTGTGTAATTCAAAAAAGCTGCTGCAATGGGGTATCACTTTCAACTCCCGTCGGACTACCACCTATAATCATTAAGTGCTCCAATGTTCCACGTGAAACGTGTGGGGTTATGCAAAGCAGACACGGTCCACAGTAATTGCTCAAATGTTCCACATGAAACGTTCAGAATAAAAAGCACACACAATTCACAAAGCCGTCGTGTTATGCGTTGCACGGAGAACATTCGACAGAGAGCGTGTAGTTGGGGAGTTTGACCTATGAGTTTGCCCGATGAACGCAGTCGGGCATTTGGCGTATTTTGCGCATGATTTCGCACTGCTTTCGGGTATTTCGGTATTACCCTCGCTCCGATGGGAATGCTAATAAAAAAAACGAAGGGGGCGTAAGCCATGAGAAAACTGCTTTATATAACCGCAAATTCAAAGGACGAAAAGGATTCGAGCTCAAAGACGGTCGGCAGGCGCTTGGTAAATGCGATAATGAAGAGCCAGGCCGACATAACGCTCGAAGAGATCGACCTCTACAAAGACCACATTCCACAGCTAAAGGGCTGTTACTTCGGAAGCCGAAGCGCGATAGTCTCCAAGGAGGCGAGGGAAAAACTGAGCCGACATGAGCAGGAGGAGGTGAGCGTCATCGAAGCGCTCTGCGACCAATTCGTTTCCGCAGACATATATGTACTTGCCGCACCCATGTGGAGCTTGTCGTTCCCTGCGCCCGTCAAGGAGTACATAGACTGCGTCATACAGACGGGAAAGAGTATCGAGTTTGTTGACAACAAGCCGCACGGTCTGCTTGACGACAAATACAGGATGTTTATCTATGTGCAGTCATCGGGGGCGAGCCTGCCGATGTTGCTGCGTCCGGTAATGAACAAGGGCCTCAACTACGTTAAGGAAATTATGAAATTCATCGGCATAGAATGCTTTGAGGAGCTACTCGTCGACAATACGGGCAAGACCGAAGCGGAGAGGCAGAAGGCGATCGAGAAGGCAACGGGGAAGATCGATGCGATTATAGCTAAGCTTTCGAGCAATACGAATTATGAAACGGACAAGCAATAAGTGAGGAGCTCTTCGCGCAGCTCTTTAGTCTCAGGGTCGTTTTCAGGCTGTACTTAGCCTAAAGCTCGCTTGAAGAACAGCGTTGCGCCAAGGGTAAACCGAAATGCCGCGTGTTGAATTCAATGAGCCGAGTTATACTGCAAATACGGCTTAAACAGCAAATTTTGCTTCATCAATACCGCTATAACGTGCTATAATCAGAGCAACAAATATGGAGGTGAAACATGGAATTCATCACAGCAAAAGAAAAATTCAAGGACCTGCAAAAGACGTTGAGCGCATACAGGCACGCCGGCTTGATAATGTATTTGGACTCGGTGACAGCCGCACCGCGGGGAAGCCAGAGGATGCTAGGCGACTCGCAGGAGGTATTGAGCGAGATACAGTATAAGCTCACCGTAAACGAAGAGGTTTTTGATATGGTCGACACGCTCGAAGCGCATATGGACGAGCTTGACGAGATAACGAGGCGCGAGGCAGAGGAATTCTCAAAGGGTCTCAAGAACATGAGAAAGATACCCATGAACGAGTATCTTGAGGCGGAGAGACTGTACACCGACGCGCAGTACGCGTGGCATGAGGCAAAGGCGACTGATGATTTCCCGAAGTTTGAGCCGTACATAAGCAAGCTCATTGAGACGACAAAGCGCTTTAAGGGCTACACGGACCCCGAGAAGGATTGCTATGAGTCGCTGTTGGACGACAACGAAAAGGGAATGACGACGGAGATACTCGACAAGTTCTTCGGGCTTCTTAAAGAAAAGCTCGTACCGCTCATCCATAAGGTGACGGCGGCAGAGGATATCGACGACAGCTTCCTGAAGGTAGATTATCCCATCGAAGGGCAGAAAAAGCTCACAAAATACCTGATGGACACTATGCATATCAATCCCGACAACTGTACCTGCGGCGAGACGGAGCATCCTTTTACGCTCAACGTATGTAAGTACGATGTCCGCATAACGACACATTACCACGAGGACATGATCGCGAGCTCCATGTACAGCGTAATTCACGAAGGCGGTCATGCGTTGTACGAGCTCAATACGGGCGATGAGCTCTACGGCACAACACTTGCAAACGGCGCGTCTATAGGCATGCATGAGGCACAGAGCCGCTTCTATGAGAACATACTCGGACGTTCGCGCGCATTTGTCAACTACATATTCCCCAAGATGCAGGAGCTCTTCCCGACACAGCTCGAGGGCGTAACGTCGGAGCAGTTCTACCGCGCTATAAACAAGTGCCAGCCGTCGCTCATCAGGACAGAGGCGGATGAGCTTACCTACTCGATGCACGTGATGATTCGCTATGAGCTCGAAAAGCAGCTGTTTAACGGCACGCTTTCACCGAAAGATCTGCCGCAGGCATGGAACAAACTCTACAAAGAGTATCTCGGCGTAGATGTCCCGAACGATACACAGGGTGTCCTGCAGGATTCGCACTGGTCCGGCGCAGGCTTCGGTTACTTCCCGTCATACTCGATAGGCAGTGCCTACGGCGCTCAGATATTTGCTCACATGAAGAAGGATATCGACGTCAACAAGCTGGTAGAAGACGGCAGAATAGATGTCATAACCGAGTACCTCACCGAGCGTATCTACAAGTACGGCATGCTGAAGAAGCCCGCAGAGCTTTTGCGCAACTGCTGTGGCGAGGACTTCGACCCGAATTATTACGTCGATTACCTCACCGAGAAGTTCACAAAGTTGTATAACCTGTAAGGCGGCAACAGCGCCGTTGTTCGGGTAAATAAAACACAGCAGGGCAACAATAACTGACAAATCGGGTCGTGGGGGGCTTCCTCCACGATTCCTTTTTCACTTCCAAAAGCGGAGGCAGCTTTCTCTTTACATACAGAAAAATCGCCTATCGAACAAAGCCGATAACGACAGCAATATTCATAAATACTGTAATATCATGCGTAATTTGATGCCATGAACAGGAGAAATAGACCGTGGCTATTATTGCTCGGTGGAGTTTTTGGCTTGATTAAGGGAAAATTCCGAGCGAGGTTTTTCCCGGCATTGTCTTAAAGGTGGGGGAGATATATAGGTAAAGAGCCTAAATTGTAAGAAACAGGAAAAAAACATGCTAAATTTGCATTTTAAGGCACTTTTTTTAAAAAAGTTTTCCTAAATGTCGAATTAGCTCTTTATTTTTTCAGAATCCGTGTTACAATAATATAGAAAAGAGAGCAATTTTTGCTATTCACCCAAAAATGCCTCTTTTGGGTCCATCTCCGTGCCGTAATCATTTCGTTCTGCCTTGTTAGCCTCTTGGTCGACGGCACCAACGTTGATCGTAGAGTAGAGGAGTTGCCGTTCAGTTCTGTGGGTTTGCACTGTATTTCAAGTCTTGGTTCCGGGTTGCACGGCCCGGGGCTTTTTTTCTGTGAAAATGCAGGTCAGCGCACGAAACTGATATCCAAGAGCCTCGTACAAGGATTTTTTGCTGCGCCGGGGGGGATGGCAGATAGAGTGACTGGAGGTCTGTTCACAAGCTCTGCCTCATTGACGTGCCCAAGATTCTACTTCGCGCGTTTGGTACACCCAATGTTCTAAGCCTTGCCATGCTTCTCGTTTTGTGACACCCAACTCCCTACCAAAGAGGAAAAAAGGGGGGCGGTGGGTGAGGCTGTCACACTCACCCCAGACCGCTCATTTCTCCGACCCACCCAACCCCCCGATTGCTGATGCAGGGGTGGGGCTTTACTGATTCCGTAACGAGTGCAGGAGAAAGCATTGTCGTGTAAACGCGATGTTCGTTATAGGGAAAGAGTTGACTGTTTCGCCTACTCACCCAAGACTGCTCATTTCTCCGACCCACCCAACCCCCTGCCCCCTTCCCTCAAGGGAAGGGGGGAGAGTAGGTAGTGGGCCTTCGCTCACGCCTCGTTTGATTGCGCAGTGGCGGAGAGATTGTCACATATATGTACGGATGCAGGGCGCAGTTCGGCCAAGGCTGCCTACCTGGGTAAAAGGGGCAGCGCCCATAAGAGAGGGGCGATGGGACGGCCTTCCCCGAGGGATCCCCCGAGCCCAACCGTAACCCAAAGAACCCCTCAAATGAGGGGTTCTTCGGGAAAATATGTGGAGGGAATGGTATGGGTGAACCGTTGGTGAAAAGGGTGAACCGAGATTAAACGGGTGTTTTTTGGGGGCGGATTATTGAGCGGCTTTCATATCTATGCTGCGTCCGCGCTCGCGTGCATCTTCCATGACGAACTTGTCCGCCACGAGAGCTATAAACTCGCCGTTTGTGGGCTTGTCGTTCTTGCTGTAGATGTTGTAGCCGAAAAGCTGATTGATGTTCTCGATTCTTCCGCGCGTCCAGGCGACCTCTATGGCATGGCGTATTGCGCGCTCAACCTTTGAGGGTGATGTCTGGAAGTGGGTGGCGATGGTCGGATACAGCTCCTTTGTGATGCGGTTGATCGTATCGGGCCGGTTGTAGACCATCCTAATTGCGTCCCTGAGGTAATGATACCCCTTTATATGAGCCGGTATTCCTATGGTGAGAAAAACAGATGCTATCTTTTCGTCGAGAGTGCGAGGTGTATTGCTTATGCCTACAGTCTGCGACGCTATTATGACGTTGGAATCGGTTATGTCGCATATGCGTCTGTAGAGTGCCTCGGGGTCCACGGGCTTTACCATGTAGTACTTTGCGCCGAACGAGCACGCTTGACGCACCATGTCCTCGTGCCTCATAGCACTGACGACTATTACGGAGGGGGAAGCTTCACTTGTTGCAAGCTGCTCCAACACATACAGACCGTCAGCCTTTGGGAGAATCAGATCGAGAATAAGAACATCATAGCGATCGCGCCTGAGCATTGCGAGCGCTTCCATGCCGTCTGTGGCAACATCTACTTTACCGACATTCTCACGCGTTATCAGGTAGTCACGGACTGCTGAGCGAAACTGGACATTGCCGTCTGCTACAAGAATCTTGCTTTTTGTCATTGTATCCTCCTTTGTATCTAAACCCTCTTGGGGTATTTGTGTAATAATGTAAATTTCTGTTTATTTGATGGTTAAATTATATCACCACAAATTTCGCCCGTCTATACTTATTTTTGTCTTTTAATATAATTTAATAGAAATTTAATTAAATATAATGTCGATAAAAATAAAACAAAATAGATTAGACATTATTTTGCTTAGGGCATATACCACACTAAAACGCACAAAATACGGGAGTTTAAGGCATTTATCTGACGAAATGTGGTATTTGGACGAATCTGTTTCTAAAAGATGGCGTAATAAATATTTACCGTTTCTTTACCACGAAATAATAAATACACTACATGAGCACCGGGGAAAGGAAAGTGCGCAGCGAAAAAATAAACAGTGAAATTACAGAGTTAATTTTCAATTATATAAGGTTATAATGTAATATTTTCCCGTTTAATATATTAAATTGAAAAACAATACAAATAAATACATTTCTATACAAATTACGACATAACATATGCCGGATATGCAAAACAACATAGAGGAAACACGTTTGAAATCGGCAAAGATACGGTAAATCGGCAAATAGTTTCACGAAGGCTTACGGATACTCGGACGGCAAGGGAACGCACGCATTTAAGTACCGCTTTTTAAGTAAGCGGAGCTGTTGCGCGGTACGGCTCATCCTGCTTCCTGCGCGGCCCGTAGGTTGGTTGGAGTTCTCATCATGGCGCGGTCGGTTAGCGCATGGGTACAGGAACAAGGATTCCAGCATTCAGGCTTCTATTATAATGTAGGGCGAGTGAGGGATTATGTTGTTGCTCCGAGCACTACCCGTTCGCTCTGCCGACCCACCCAGCCTTCTGCAAATAATGGAAAAGGAAGGCACGTCGGTAGGGCTCTTTACGCCTAAAACCGACCGCTCACTTCTTCGACACACCCATCCACCTGCCCCCTTCCCTCAAGGGAAGGGGGAGAGTAGGTAGTGGGGCTTCGCCCCGCGCCCCGTTTGCTTGCGCATGGGTGGTGAGGTCTGTACGGCGAGGGCGCGACGTTTACTGTTTTATAACTCACAGTCGCTTGCTTGAGCAGGGGTGGGGTGGGTTTAAGGAAGCTGTTTCACGCCCATACGGGTGCAGAGCGCAGTTCGGCAAAGGGTCCCTGCCGATGTAAAAGGAGTGGAACTCCTTAAAGGGGGGTCGGACGCAGAGCGCCCGTAATCACCCTCCCCCTAAACTCCCGTCAAAACCCGCGTTTCCTGCTGACCGTGCCGGTGTATAGCTCATCGCCGAGCTTTAGCTGTACATAGGCGTTGGCAGGGGATGTTGAGTTGTGCTGGTTTGCAATAAACTGCTCGAGCGCTGAATGTGAGTTCTTGCCCCACTTGCCGTCTGCGCCGGTCTTGCCGATGTCATAGCCGAGCGATTCGAGGCCTTTCTGGAATGCGCGTATAGCTTCGCCCTGGAGCATGGGCTTCTGTACGGTTAGTATTATGGGTATGCCGTCCTCTTCCCAAATCATTTTTAATCTGCCGAATGTGTTCCAGTGCGTGTCGCCCAAATCGGTGATTTGCTCGCAGACTACGCCGCAGTCGCGCCCCTTTGAGTGGATGACGTTGCCGCCTGCGTAAATGCCGACGTGATATGCGTGACCGTTTTGTGTCCTAAAGAGCAGATCACCGTCTGTTAGTGCAGAGGACGATATTTGTTCGCACATCGCGAGGTAGCCGTCTGCGGTCATGTCCATCGCGGTGGGGAATAACTGTTTGAGCGTGTGGTAAACGAAGCCGGAGCAGTCGAATGCGTGGATTTCGGTCAGTCCGCTTGCGAGAAGCCCTTTGTAATAGGCTATGGCTCGGTCGGCGTCGGCTGAGTCGGTCTCTTTGGATTTTATCCACGCCACAGGGTCCGCCATGTCCGTGAGAGTTTCACCGTTACCTCCCAAGACGTAGACAGACTTGCCGACGAATTGCATCGCAGTAGCCGCAAAGCGCTCCATAGCAGGCGCACCCTCGATTTCGATGCCATGGTAGTAGTGGCACTGTATTTCTTTTGCCGAGAAACCTTGCTCTGCCATTGCGCCTGCGCCCCTCTGACATAAGCCTACGCCGTGACTGTTGCCCAGAGGTAAATTGCAATAGGGGTCTGGCTTCTCTATGAGATAGGGGACGTCATTTCCCCAACGCTCCTTTGCCGAGCGGATCGTGCCGCCGTTTGTCGCGCTGAATACCGCATCGATGGCTTTTCCGCCGTAGGAGAGGTACATACCCTCTGTGAGCTTGATTGCAAAATCGGTACGGGGGTGAGTTTTTTCGGGGTCGTAAACCTGATTTGCGACTGTGGCTGCGAGGTCGTAGGGCCTGTCGGGGTTTATTCTGTGCATTGCATAGGTCCGTGCGGCGATAGCTTGAGCTTTCAGCGCCTCAATGGGGTAGTATGGCGGCATTTCTGCGGGCACGACGCCTCTGAGGTATTCCTCCATGTCGAGTTCGATTATGTCGCCGGTCTTAAGTTTGATGCGTACTTTCATTTGTGTCTTTTAATTCCTCCTTTGTTGTAGGTTTGAACCTATTAAACACCAAGGATGTTGCTGTATGTGTGCGAAAGTGTTGCAAAGTGAGGGGCGTGTTAAATAAGTGTGTTCCAAGCTGCGTGAACGCTATCATCTCTAACGCCACATTTCTCTGCTATTCGTCATGTCCGTGCATACGGGTGCAGGGCGTAGTTCGGTCAAGAGTTCCTGCCGGGGTCAAGGGGTGGCACTCATTGGAAAAGAGAGGTTCGAGGGGCAAAGCCTCCGGAGAGGAGGAGAGAAAGAAAGCGAGTGGGGTGCGGAATATGAATAGAGCCTATTATATACTTGCTTACCAATGTTTGCTGCGGTAAACTGACATAAGGATAACTATAAGTATAAGTTCAGGAGGTATGTCACCATGACTAAGTTTGCGGATAGAATGGAACATGTTTCGGGAAGTGCCATAAGAGAGCTGTTCAAACTGCTTGGGGATCCCGAGATAATTTCATTCGGCGGCGGAAATCCTGCCAAGGAAACATTTCCCGTCGACATGGTAATGGGAATTTGTGACGACCTGCTGACCCAAAAGGGCACGGTACTGCTTCAGTACGGAGCTACGGAGGGCTACGGGCCTTATCTCGACGCATATATAGACTACGTAGGCAAGGAAAAGGGAATAAAAGCGGACAGGAGCAATGTGCTTGCAATCACAGGCTCGATGCAGGGCATTGACCTCATTTGCAGGGCGTTTATCAATCCGGGAGACGCAATAATGGTCGAATCGCCGACATTCCTCGGAGCGTTGCAGACGTTCAATCTCGCGCAGGCAAAGCTCGTGCCGGTGTCTATGGATGAGGAAGGCGTTATTATTGAGGAGCTTGAGGAGAAGATAAAGCTCCACCGTCCCAAGCTCTACTACTGCATACCCACTTTCCAAAACCCCACGGGGCGCACGCTCAGCCTCGAAAGAAGGAGGCGAGTGGCCGAACTGGCGGCGAAGTACGACATGGTCGTCATAGAGGACGACCCGTACTGCGAACTGCGCTACAGAAACGAACCTCTGCCCTGCATAAAGACATTTGACGATGCGGGACAGGTTATATTGCTAAACAGCTTTTCAAAGACACTTTCTCCGGGTATCCGCGTGGGCGCAGCGCTCGGCGCACCCGAAAAAATCAGAAAGCTGACGATATGCAAGCAGAGTGCCGACACGCATACGGCCAATATTACCCAGGCAATAGCCGCAGAATTCATGGCAAGGGGACTTATGAAGCCGCATATCGAGTCCATACTCCCCGGATATAATAGCAAGATGAATGCCATGCTCGATGCGATAGACGAGTTCTTCCCGAAAGAGTGCCAATGCACGAGACCCGACGGCGGACTGTTTATATGGGGAAAGATGCCCGACGGCGTTCTGACACTGCCGCTGTTTGAAAGAGCTGTTAAGGAATATAAAGTTGCCTTTGTGCCCGGTGAACATTTCTTCTGCGATCCGGCGATAGGCAGGAGCACATTGCGACTCAACTTCTCTGCAGAGCCGATAGACAGGATTTGCAAGGGAATTGAGATGCTCGGAGGGCTTCTGAAGGAGAGCCTTTAGTAATCTAACATTATGGAAGAAAGAAACATACTCGATATTTTGACGGAAAGAGGTCTAATCAAGCAGGCCTCGCATCTCGAGGAGACGCGAAAGCTCCTTGAAACCGAAAAGGTTACATTTTACATCGGCTTTGACCCGACTGCAGACAGTTTGCACGTAGGCCACTATGTCGCACTTATGACTATGGCGCATATGCAGCGCGCAGGTCATAGGCCCATTGCGCTTTTGGGCGGCGGCACTGCTATGATAGGCGACCCGTCGGGCAAGAGTGACATGAGAAAGATGCTCACGCAGGAGGACATAGACCACAACGCCTCGTGCTTCCGCAAGCAGATGGAGAGACTTGTGAGCTTCGAGGGCGAAAACGCCGCTATCATGGTAAATAACGGCGACTGGATTCGCGGACTCAACTTCCTCGACTTTATGAGGGAGATAGGTACGGAATTCTCTGTAAACAGAATGCTGGCCGCAGAGTGCTACAAGCTCCGCATGGAGACGGGACTGACGTTCTTTGAGATGAGCTACATGCTCATGCAGAGCTATGACTTTCTCATGCTCAACAGAAAGTACAACTGCGTGCTCGAGATGGGCGGCGACGACCAGTGGAGCAATATGCTCGGCGGTGTTGACCTCATCAGAAAGAAAGAGAGAAAGCCCGCATATTGCCTTACTACGGGTCTGCTTACAAACTCCGAGGGCAAGAAGATGGGCAAGACCGAAAAGGGCGCAGTTTGGCTCGACCCGGATAAGTGTCCTGTATACGACTTCTACCAGTATTGGCGCAACGTACCCGATTCGGATGTGAAAAAGTGCATGTCAATGCTTACTTTCATACCGATGGAGGAGGTCGATGCGCTGTGTGCAGAGGGAGGCGCAGCGCTAAACCACGCAAAGGAAGTACTCGCATTCACGCTCACGGAGCAGGTACACGGCACAGAGGAAGCCAATAAGGCGCAGGCCGCCGCTTCCGCGCTTTTCTCGGGAGTGGGCGACATCGCCTCTATGCCTACGGTGGCGCTGACTGCCGAGGACATAGCCGCAACAAAGCTCCGTTACACCGAACTGCTCGTAATGGGCAAGCTCTGCAAGAGCAAGGGCGACGCAAGGCGCATGATAGAGAGCGGCGCGGTATTCTGCGGAGACGAAAAGATAACAGATGTATTCGGCTGCGCAGACGAAGCGAGCTTAGATGAAGGCTTCATACTCAAGAAGGGCAAGAAAGGCTTCGTCAGGGTAGTGAGGGCGTGATGCGTCCGTACAGGACAATAGGGCACGCATCGGAGGCGGAGTTTACCGAGAAGCGCTCGCGTTTTATCGGCAGATGCTTCCCCGTGCAGAGCGAGGCGGAGGCGCAGGAGATACTCGCCGCTATTCGCAAAAAGCACTATGACGCGACACATAACTGTTATGCCTACATAGTGGGCGAGGACGGTCTCACGGCGAGGTATTCGGACGACGGTGAGCCGCAGGGTACGGCAGGTCAGCCCATGCTCGAGGTATTAAAGGCAAAGGGCATAACAAACGTACTCTGTATAGCCACGAGGTATTTCGGCGGAATATTGCTCGGAGCGGGCGGTCTCGTACGTGCCTATGCGCGCAGTGCGGCGGACGCCTGCAGTGCGGCGGGACTTATAGAGTACATATGCGCCGTGTCGTTTGACGTCAATATAGACTACTCGCGTTACGGAGCTATAGAGGGCTTTGTGCGCAGTACGGCACAGGTGGACGCCGTGAATTTTACGGACAGCGTAACCATGAGTGTATCTCTTGAAGAGTCCAAGGCAGACGAGTTTCGCGCTCAGTTGACAGAAAAGACGGACGGAAGAGTCAGGATAACACCTACGGGAAGCGGATATCTTTGCCGTGAGGTAAAAAGCAGTACCTAATCCGCACTTTGGCGGCTTAAAAATAAGTTTTTTTGGGGGACATTGTAATGGAAATCAGCGTAACGCTTACAAACACACCAAAGCAAAAGCCCGCAGACGAAAGCTCACTCGGCTTTGGCAAATTCTTCTCAGACCATATGTTTATTATGGAGTACGAAGAGGGAAAGGGTTGGATGAATCCTCGTATCGAGCCGTATCACAGGCTTTCTCTCGACCCTGCGAGCAGCGTGCTCCACTACGCACAGGAAATTTTTGAGGGCCTGAAGGCGTACAGGCGTGCGGACGGCAGTATAGTCATGTTCCGCCCGTGGGACAACTGCAAGCGTCTCAACAAGTCCGCAGAGCGCATGTGTATGCCCGAAATCGACGTCGATTTTAACGTCGAGGCAATGCGCAAGCTCGTCGAAGTCGAAAAGGACTGGGTACCCCATACCGAGGGTACATCGCTCTATCTGCGCCCTACCATGATAGCCAACGACGAGGCTCTCGGAGTACACGCCGCAAAGCGCTACATTTACTACATAATCTGCGCACCGTCAGGCGCCTACTACCCCACAGGGCTGGCTCCCATCAAAATCAAGGTTGAGGATAAGTACGTCCGCGCAGTCAGAGGCGGCATGGGCTTTGCTAAGACCGGCGGCAACTACGCTTGTTCGATAAAGGCCGGCGCAGACGCAGGCAAAGAGGGCTTCTCACAGGTGCTCTGGCTCGACGGTCAGGAGCTCAAGTACGTCCAGGAGGTCGGTGCAATGAACATGATGTTCTTGATCGACGACAAGCTCGTCACCGCACCTCTCGACGGCGCGATACTCCCGGGAATCACGCGCGACAGCATACTCACGCTCGCACGCAGCGAGGGCATTACGGTCGAGGAGCGCAGGCTCTCCGTCGATGAACTTATGACGGCGGCAGACAACGGCCATCTGCGCGAGGCATTCGGCACAGGTACGGCAGCGGTAGTATCGCCCGTTGGACATCTGTGCTATCGCGACCACATGGTACAGGTCAATGACGGCGGCATAGGCAAGCTCACACAGCATTTCTATGACACTCTGACGGGTATACAGTGGGGCAAGGTCGAGGATAGGTTCAACTGGATAAAGCCGGTTTGCTAAGGCTGATAAGCGACTTTTTCATCACTTAAATAACGATAACGACAATCCGTGACGAGAGATCGTTGCGGATTTGTTTTAGGTTTTGCCGTTTGGTGCTGTTTTATTGTGGTATGGTTTTACCAAGAGAAAACCGTTGGGTACTTCGGCACTGAAGGCACCCTTACGAACCTTGAAAAGCATATATGAGGTTGCTACACAAAAGTCCCGTGTGCCGTAAAATATGCTTGGGAATATGTCTGTACCGATGGGAAGTTAAGTAACCGGTACAGTTACAGCGGAGTAAATCTCTATTGTAAGGGGTGTTGTCAACCACCCCGAGATGAACATCAGCACGCAAGTTTGCGCGTCCCAAAGGTAGGAGGAGAACTCCGTTCGCATTACCGGATAGTTGCAAGCCCATCTCTTTCAGGTGATGGGTAGTTGACCGGTAGGATTTGGTTCTGCGATGTTGTTGGGTGGAGCAAGGTTTAGTGAAGTTTCTGCTCCCACCCACCGCTCACTCTCTCAACCCACCCAACCCCCAACCCACTTCCATCAAGGGAAGGGGGAGAGAGGGCCGTGGGGACTTCGCCCACGACCTATGGCTTGCGCAGTGCAGTGGATGTTGCGTGATGCTGCCACGTCCTGACCGTTCGGTGCAGAGCGGTAGTTCGGCCAAGTGTCACTGTAGGAGGTGTCAAGGGTCAACGACCCTTGCGGGGTGTAGGGCGGAGCTCCACACCGTACAACCGCGAAACCCCGAAAAGTCCCATGCTGCTTGCACCGCTGTGGTATAATGTAAGCAAAAAGGGAGTTTTGGGTATGTTCGGTTACGGATTTAAGTCGAGCGATAAGGGCGTGATATACGAGTTCACCGATTTGCGTAAACCTTATTTCCATAGAGGGAATGAGGTCGGATGCCTCGTGCTGCACGGCTTTACAGGTACGCCTGCCAATATGCGCTCGGTGTATGCGCCGCTTGAGAAGGCAGGTTATACGGTACATGCCCCTCTGCTGTCGGGTCATGGCACGACGCTTGCCGATATGAACGAATACAGAGCTTCCGATTGGCTTAGCGACGCGCTTGCAGGCTATCAAAAGCTGAGGGAAGAGGGATGTACGCGGATATACGTCTGCGGGTTGAGCATGGGCGCAATATTGAGCGGTCTGGTGGCAGAGAGACGTGACTGCGCCGGTGTTGTTTTGATGAGTGCGCCCGTGCGTATGCAGGGATATCTGAATTTTGCGTATAGCATCAGCCCGTTGTTCCCGTACATAATACTGCCGCATAAAGAGCTGAAAGACGAAGAAAGGCAGGGGTACCAGGGAATTCCGGCGAGAAGACTGGGAGATATACGCCGCCTTTCCGCTATGCTTAGGAAAGACATGGATAAGGTAACTTGCCCGGTGTTCATAATCCAGCCGAGAAAGGACAACAGGGTCAAGCTTAACAGCGTCGACATATTGGTAAGGGGGCTTGTCCACGCGCGGAGCGTCAAGATACAGTATTTTGACAATTCGCCTCATGGCATAACTTACGGGCCGGAGCGCGCCGAGAATGCCCACGAGGTGTTGAATTTCGTTCAATCGACAGAGGCGGACAGAATAGCGTGAATCTGCGTGAAGCAGCGCTGAATGCATTGTGAGCAGAATAAAAATAATCCGTGGCAATGTGCGTCACGGATGCTGCTTTGTTCAGTTTTTAGCAAGTTTTGCTGACGGCGCGCTTACGCCTTGTCTGCAACGCGAATCAGCCTTACTATGACGGGGCTTAAAATGAGGTTTACCACGAATTCAGCCACGAAGTTGAGGCCGACGAGCCCTACTATCATGTAAGCGCCTACATCGCTGCCAAACCCGAGGCCGACAGCCCATTCGCGCATAGTGTCGATAAAGAAAAGCAGACAGCCGAGCAGGAATATGCCTGTGTTGACTATGGGGCAAGTCACGGCGGATGTAAAAACAGCAAGAGTGGGATTCTTCTGTTCTATTAATTTATATGCAAACGCAGATACGAGACCTGCGGCAATGCCCTTCACTAAAACTATGAGAATAGTCGCGGCAGGATTGATAGCGAGAAAAACCGCCGCATCTCCTGAAAGAAGCACTGTGACACCGAAAACAAGGCCGAGCCACGCCGCGGCAACAAGCCCGTAGAGCGCCGCGCCTACCACTATGGGTACCAAAACCAACGATATCGAAAACGGACCGAGCTTTATAAAGCTGCCCAGAAGCTGCAGCAATGCTACTATCGCTGTAAACAGTGCGATACCAACTATTTTTTTTGTGTTTAATTGTTTCATTTAGTCCTCCAAAATGCAATACTGTCAAATTGCTGACGAATCAGATTGCAAGCACAGTATAACAATAGTGTCGAGCATTTTCAATACTGTTGTATGGAATAAACACTCGACACCATGATATATTTTGTAGCTAAAAAAATATTTCGACGTTAATAATCTAAATTACTCTGTGATTGCCTTGGCCTGTTCGAGATTTTTGTCGTCGGGGACAAACAACATGAGCGTACCGCCGATTATGAACGTAAGCAGTATGCTTACTACGCCGAGATTAATGTTGTTTGTGAGCGTTATGACAGTACTCATAAGGAAAGTGCCGAGCACCGACTCGAATTTGCTGAAAATGCTGAAGAAGCCGAAGAATTCGCCCGCCTGCCGCTTATCGGGTATCGCCTTGCCGAAATAAGAGCGCGAAAGCGCCTGTATGCCGCCCTGAGCAGTACCGACGAGACCGGCGAGTATGTAGAACTCCGTGGCGGATTTCATAAAGTAGCCGACTACGCATACCGCAAAGTAGGTGACTATGCCAACCAATATCATCTTCTTTGAGGAAAAGCGGCTTGCCAGCTTGCCGTAGATAATCGCGCAGGGGAATGCGACGACCTGCGTAATAAGCAAGCCTACCATGAGCGCCGTGCTGTCTATGCCGAGGGCATCTCCGTATGTAGTCGCCATCTTGATTATCGTGCCGACGCCGTCGATGTAGAAGAAGTAGGCGATGAGGAAAATGAACAGGAATTTATGCTTTTTGATGTTTTTGAGCGTGTGACCGAGTCGCTTAAAGCTGTTTGCCACCATGTGTGGCTCGCGCTCTATGCCTGAAATCTGCTTAACGTTAAATATGAGCGGCAAAGTGAATACCGCCCACCAGATAGCCGTCAGGAAGCAGGATATCTGCATTGTCATAGTGCCGTCGACGCCGATTCTTTCACCGAAGAGGTTGAGAGCAATCGTCACGAGGAAGGGTATCGTACTGCCGCCGATATAGCCCATTCCAAAGCCCCAAGAGCTTACTTTGTCCATTCTGTCGTTGGTCGTTACGTCGAGGAGGAATGCATCGTAGAATACGTTCGCGCCTGCAAAGCCGAAGTTGGTTATGCCGTAGATTATGAGCACGGCGATATAGCTGTTAGCAATCGGTATGATTCCGGTGGAAAGCACGCCCAGCAGGAAGAATGCGATGAAGAAGCGTTTTCTGACGCCCTTGTAATCGGCAAGTGTTCCCAGTATGGGGGAGGACAGAGCGACCAATACACACGCTATGGCGCTCGTGTAGCCCCAGTTTGCGGTATGCGTCACGCTGTCGATTCCCGAAACTCTAGCCACGGACGATGCGAATATAGGTAAAACAGTTGCAATAAAAATGGAGTACGCGGAATTGGCCCAATCGTAGAAGATCCAGCTCCATTCCTGCTTGGTGAACATCTTCTGTTTAGTCTTTTTCACTGAACACCTCCGGGATATGCTGATTAAGCATATCATGGATTATACTGTATATACAATAGGTGAGAGTATTCCGCACAAAAAAAAGCAGGTTTATAAAAAGAAATTCAGCTAAATTTGCGTTGACGGTTGCATAAGTGCCAGGTGGGGTGTAAACTGATTTTGGTCCATGATGAACCTGTGGGAGTTTGCATTTCGCTGAGTTGTAGTGATCCGACGAATTGTTGACGAGCTTTTAACGTGATTATTTGCCATATTGCCGGAAGGGAGCTCTAAATGGAAAATACAATGTCGTATTGCGGCATCGATTGTTCAAAGTGTCCTGTCTATGTTGCTACATCGATCGGGGACACGGATGAAAAGGTCAGAATGTGTATCAATAACAGAGGCATATATCTGGACAGCACTGTCAAAATGATAGAATGCTACGGATGCAGGGCAGACAGCAGCAGTCAGAGCCCACTATGCAAAGGCTGTTCAATAAGAAGAGTCGCGCGCAAGAAGAGCAGGCCGCGCTGAAAAAAGCTTTGGCCAAGCTGAAAAAGCCATAGCCTGCGATGCTCGAGGTATCGGGTTTTTTAGCTTAACTAGATTTGCAAGACAGAGGGAGGCATTAGTCTCCTTTTTTTATCGTTTGACCTTCTTTATAACGTAACTCGTGCCGTCACTTGCTTGTATTACCCGAGCAAAGCCGTTTCCCCGCCTGTGCCTTTGCGAATCCGCAGGTACGGCAAACACCGTGTAAGTGCTGTTATTCTCCTTGACCCTGCCTTCGAGGTAGTACATGCCGTGACCGTACGCCACACGTTTCCACGATGAGAATGGGAATACCGATATAAACGGGTTGTAGATTTTTTGCTCGGTCCTGTATGGGGTTTTGCTCTCTCGCATTGCTTGTTTCTGCTTTTTATCGCTCCGAAACATCACAGTGTAATCTGCGTAATTCGTACTCTCTGCGACATGGGTATGCGGTTCTCCCGAGGCTGCTGTGCGGGGGCTTCCGTCTGTGGAGCACCCACGAATACCGCTCGCCGAGCTTTGAGGGCTTGGAATGCGGCTGCACTCGCAACTGTCTGCGGTCGGGCAACTCGCGAAAAAGTGACCGTCTCCGTAAAGTTCATCAGCCTTTTTCAATATCTCGCTAAGAACGGCGGACTTTGGGACGGGCTGTGTCGGCATTTCCTTTGCGGAGACGGTGTGCACGGCTCCGGAGGTGCGCTTTTGCGGTAGTGCATCACAGTTGGGCGCCGCTGTACTTTGTGTTGCCATCGGTTGCGGAGTTTTTTCGCACAGAGGGTTAGCAGTCTTGCCCGTTACCGTGGCGCAGCTGCCCATACAGGTGCAGTTAGCCTCAACTCGCGTGGTGTTATCAAACGCCGAGGGGGTCGGTGCGCAGTTGGGAGCATAGGGTACTCGTGTCGCGTCGGGTGTATGGCAGTCATGGCACGATGGGCTTGAACAATGCTCTGCGGAGTTTTTGCAAGGCTCCGTGACTTCTTTATCGCAAACAGTATCGTTACACGTTTCACAGGTGGCTTTTGTTCCTTCCTGAGTTTGCGTGAGGCCGACTGTCGTATGGCAGGGGTGTTTGTCTGTATCGCGCGGCGGCTCAGCACTGCGAAAAGCTGTGGGTTTGTGCAGAAGCCTCACTTTTGTCAGGAGAACGTTTGCTGTCAGCTTACAGCCCTTTTTCCGGCCGACAAATGGGGAGAGCGCGCCCTCGTCGCAGTCATCGACAAGCACTATGGCGTGGAACGGTTCTTGCGTGGCGAGCTCTGCGGCGCCGTTTTGCATGCGCACGGAGCTGTTTCGACCGTCGTTAAAGAAAACGTAGGCGGTACAGGGGTATTCGACTTGACTGCGGCCGCACGCGAACTTTGTCGTGCCTGCACCTGTCGTTATGCTCATGCTTATGTGCTTTTTCCCGTCGGTAAGGGTTATGTATTCCACGGCCATATTACCTCCGTTGTGAATGCTCTGTATACTATGAAAGATTGTGCGGCATTGACACAAAAAACATTCATACCATAGTATGCCGGTATTGCGCCGCATATGCCGCAGACGGAGTAACAAAGCTTGTAATGGGAAGAAAAATGGCTTATACTGTAAAGAAAAAAAGCATGTAAAACTATTTTCGGAGGCATCATGGCAAAGATAATAGCTATAGCCAACCAGAAGGGCGGCGTCGGTAAGACGACATCCGCGGTTAATCTGTCCGCGTGTGTGGCGCAGCAGTCACGGCGCGTGCTTGCAATAGATATAGATCCACAGGGCAATATGACGAGTGGCCTTGGAGTGGACAAAAATACCGTCACTTCGAGCGTCTACGACGTGCTTATAAACAAGCTGGACGTAAGGGATGCAATAGTGCCGACTCAGGTAGAAAACCTGTCTCTGCTCCCGGCGAATATCGAGCTTGCAGGTGCGGAGGTGGAGCTTGTAGGCATGATGGCACGCGAGCAGGTATTAAAACGTGCGCTCTATAAAGTCGCCAACGACTATGACTATGTGTTTATAGACTGCCCGCCGTCTTTGGGATTGCTTACGCTCAATGCGCTTACCGCCGCGAATACGCTCATAGTGCCTATTCAGTGCGAATACTATGCGCTTGAGGGGCTTTCTCAGCTCATGAACACTGTTAAGCTTGTCAGGATGCATTTAAATCCCGAGCTTGATGTTGAGGGCGTTGTGCTCACGATGTTCGATTCGCGCACAAATCTCAGCTCGCAGGTGGTCACTGAAGTAAAGAAATTCTTCAAGAATAAGGTCTATAACACCATAATACCGCGCTCGGTCAGGCTCAGCGAGGCGCCAAGCTTCGGACTGCCGATATCGCTCTATGACCCGAAATCCACGGGTGCAAAGGCGTATGGCGAGCTTGCAAGAGAGATAGTCGGAAAGGATAATTGAAATGGCGACACAGAAGAGGGGTAGGGGGCTCGGCTTGGGCAAGGGTCTCGATGCACTTTTGGGCGAGTACACCGCGGCGCCTTCGGAGGGCGTACACGACGTTGACATCGCACTTATCGATATAAACAGGGAACAGCCGAGAAAGCAGTTTGACGACGAGAGGCTTGCTGAGTTGAGCGAATCCATCAAGCTTCACGGCATAGTTCAGCCAATAATTGTAAAGCGCACAAACGACAGATACATGATAGTCGCGGGAGAGAGGCGCTACAGGGCGGCAAGGCTCGCAGGGCTTACCACCGTCCCCGCTATCATAAGGGACTTTACCGACTCCGAGATAATGGAGGTTGCGCTCATCGAGAACATACAGCGCGAGGGCTTAAATCCCATAGAGGTCGCAGAGGCGATAAACTTCCTCATAAAGCAGCACGACCTCACGCAAGAAGAGGTAGCGGCAAGGCTCGGCAAGAGCAGGACGGGCATAACAAATACGTTAAGACTTCTCCAGCTCCCCCG
>JAEDCW010000018.1 GCA_016293975.1 Clostridia bacterium | reverse complement strand
GCATATAACCCGCTACAGGACTGTCTATGCCGCCTGAAAGTAAAAGAGCACAGCGCCCTGAGGTGCCTACCGGCATACCACCTGCGCAAGGAATGGTATCTGTGTAGATATATGTAACATCTCTGATCTCAACATTGAGTTCAATTTCAGGATTATGCACATCGACCGACACGCTTTCAATGTTGTCAAGAATAACACCGCCAAGCTCCCTGCAAATTGCCATCGAATCCATAGGGAATGCCTTGTCAGCCCTCTTTGCAAACACTTTGAATGTCCTGTCGCCGGAATTGGCAATCCTCATTTTGATCAGCTCGACAGATTTTGCGGCAATTGCATCGAAATCCTTTTCAGTGGTAATAGCAGGGCTAATAGAATAAACGCCGAAAACATGGGACAGCTTGTCTATCGCTTTTGCGATATTGTCATCAGAAATCCCATTGATAAAAATGCGTCCATGGTCTCTGTGAATCTTGCATTCGATACCCTTAAGGCTCTTCTTAATATTCGTAATGAGCATGCGCTCAAAGTAGGGCCTGTTAAGGCCCTTGAGATGAATCTCACCATATCGTACTAATATAACGTTATCCATTTATCTTTTCTTGTATCTCCTTAGTAATAATACGTTTTCTTCTATTATACTTGAAACGGTATCCACTTCGTCAATAGTATTAGTGGGGGAGAAGCTGAATCTTACTGCACCCTCTTGCCGCGGTCCTTTGATGTTCATCGCATCCAAAACCCTGTTGTTAGAATTCTTATGGGATGAACATGCCGACCCTGTGGCTACAAGTATTCCTCTTGCATCAAGCGCATGAAGAAGCACTTCGCTACGTACTCCAAGGAAAGAGATATTTAGTATGTGTGGCGCTCCGCTTTCAGCGGGAGGGCCGTTTAATACCGTGTCTTTTATTGCCGCCATGTTTTTTGCCAAACGGAGCTTGCAGGCTTGCATGGATTGTATGAATTCCTCAGACGAATCCGAGTAAATCTCAATTGACTTATCCATAGCCATAATGCCGGGGGTGTTGGTAGTACCACTTCTTAAGCCGCCTTCCTGACCTCCACCTAACTGACCGCCTGCGAACTTGACGTCCTTGCCAACATAGAGCGCCCCAACGCCTTTAGGGGCGTTAAACTTATGTCCGCTTATTGAAAATAGGTCGCAATCATTGGCGTTAAATGGAACTTTCAGAAAACCCTGCACTCCATCAACATGGAATATACATTGCGGATTTGCTTGTTTTGCATATTTGTGCAAGGTGTGGATGTCGTTTATCGCTCCGACCTCATTGTTTACGAGCATTATGCTTACAAACTGCGTATTAGGCGTAAGCAAATCTCTAAACACATCTAAGTCGATCCTACCGTCAGCATTCACCGACGCAAATTCGACGTCAAATCCGATTTTAGCATAAGAGTTTGCGACCTCATATACTGAAGGGTGCTCGGTCGAACCGATTATAATCCTGCCCTTCGCACGTAAAGATTGGAGTGCGCCACTAAAAGCCATGTTATTGCTTTCCGTAGCTCCTGATGTGTATATTATAGAACCTGAATCCGCATTGATGGCTGACATAATCCTTTTTCGTGCCCGTTTTATATCCTTTTCGGATTCTACTGCAACCGAATATGCGGAGGATGGGTTATAGTATTGTGATAGCATGTAGTGAAGCGCGACATTTGCAGATTCGTCAAACGTTCGCGTCGTTGCACTGTTGTCAAAGTTGATCATAGTAATTACCTCTCGGTGAATTATGAGTATGTCTCTCATATTTCAATATATGCGGCTAAATATAAATCCGCAACATAAGGTATAATAACATATCCGGTGATGTTTAAAAAGAGCAAGCGCCTGCACAATCGTATATTATTTATTGAACAAAAAGGTAGTGACAACTTAACGGAAGGGTGATATAATTCGATACTGTGAATGCCAATGTAGCTCAGTTGGTAGAGCAGCTCACTCGTAATGAGCAGGTCTGGGGTCCGAGTCCCCACATTGGCTCCATTTATTCGAGGCGTAGCGCAGTTTGGTAGCGCGCTTGGTTCGGGACCAAGAGGTCGCAAGTTCAAATCTTGTCGCCTCGACCATATTGGAACGCAAGTATTGATACGATACTTGCGTTCCTTTTCTTTTTGTCAAAAACCGTTTGGTGCAAGGGTTTTCGGTACTTTTGCAAATGAGATTCGTTTCATTGTATCAAAAATGAACATACAAAAGTCGAAGAGAAGTGACTTAAACCTACCCATTTTTCACCCTTTCAAATCACTCTGAAACTTTTCTCAAAAGAATAATTTTATTGTGACCGAGATTAGTTTCATTGTGGGAGAAAAGTTTCATCGTTAGGGAGAAAAGTTTCATTATAAATTATTGCAACTCAATTTGGCTTATGGTACAATAATTAGGGCTTGCTGAAAAAGTTCAATTCTGCTAGAAGCGCATGAAATATTGGTGAATATTGATGTTTGAATGGTTTCTACGCTGGTTAATCAGGGATATTGTTGGTTCAGTTATCACTTTCGGGCGATTCAAGACACTGCGGAATACCCCAGAATGCAAACTTTTCAAGGATTACCCCTCCAATCTGGGGTATAGCCAACACCGTAAAATCTCATAAATACTCGTATTTTCTCGCTATATCTCCGTTTTTCTATTTTTTCAGCAGACCCTAATTAAAAAATGTTGAAGGTATAAACTATGTTCTTTAGGAATTTATTTAAGAAAAAAGCCAAAAGTGAAGTCACAAACGATGTGAACTTTAGGTCTGAAATATCCGCCCCGAGTGTAGAACTTTGTTGTCTAAGTATGCCTGATGATCCAGAAGCACGCAAACAAATGATTTCTGAAATGAAACAAAAAGCTGATGCTTTATACGATGCTATTGCGCAACGATCACTATTGTATGGTGCGATCATCGGTGATATAGTAGGATCTAAATATGAATTTAACAATATAAAAAGTAAAGATTTCCCTCTTTTTTCGGATGGGTGCAGTATTACCGATGATACAATTATGACGATTGCTGTCGCAAATGCATTGCAGAACTCCTGGGATAAAAAAGAAGAATTTACATCTTGCTTAATCAACGAAATGAAAACGTTGGGCAGAAAATACCCTCATCCGCAAGGTGGTTATGGCGGGCGATTTGCAGGATGGTTAGAAAGTGACAACTCTCAACCCTATAACAGTTTTGGCAACGGTTCCGCTATGCGTGTGTCCGCCTGCGCAATTTATGCAGTGGAATTGAACGAAGCTTTGGAACTTGCTAAACTTTCAGCCGCAGTTACGCATAACCATCCTGAAGGAATAAAAGGTGCACAGGCCGTAGCTGCTGCTATTTTCTTGGCTAAACAGAAAAAAACAAAAGCAGAAATTAAAGAATACATAGAGAAGAACTTCTATCCGTTGCAGGAAACAGTCGAGGATATTCGCAAATACTACACCTTCGATGAAACTTGTCAAGGTACTGTACCTCAAGCTATTATTGCTTTTCTTGAATCTTCTTCATTTGAGGATGCTATCAGAAATGCAGTTTCCATTGGTGGCGACACGGATACCATTGCTGCAATAACCGGTTCTATCGCATGGGCATTCTATCTCGATATGTATGCAGATACGCATGATGAAATTATTTTGAAAGCAAATGAATATTTGCCTCAGGAATTTATCGATGCAATTATCCTTTTTGGCAAAAAAGCACAAGGGAGAATGTCTTCGTACAACCGACTGACCGATTCATCCGGTTTTAAAATATACCCCAAAACACGTGTAGGAAAAGACCACAGTAGCACACACGAAGAAACAAAAAGCAGAGTTGAAATTCAGAAATGGATTACACTGAACCTAATCAAAGATAATACTTTGCATTACGAAAACACTGCGGAGTATTATTGTATTGCAGCAGATGGTAGTGTGTTCAAAAAAGAGCGAAATATTTTCTATAGATTGATTCTTGAACAAATGGTATGGAAAAGAGACGACAGCCTGGTTTCTATATGGGATGGTAAAGGACCAATTTTCCAGGAGTATCATGATTTTAAGGATTATTTTAACATTGTCGTTAATTGATCTGTCTTCTGTCTTACGGTTGCATACCCTCCTTCGGTTGCATTTCAATGCAACTTTGCAACCGCTTGCAACCCGTATCAAAAATTGCGTTATAATTCAGTATGAGAAGTCGACATTCTTGCGGAATGCAAGATGTCGTTTTTCTTTTTATGGCTTTTTATGATATAAAAACGTCCTTAGAACCAGACCAGAAGATGGATTTTACGTATAAAATGATTCTACCGTATTGACTGCATAATCTTATGAGAAGGAGGCATTGCCTCCCTCGAATACATTTAGTTAGGGATTCATATCGTCGTTTTTGCTATGATGCGGGTTCGGCGTAGGTATGGGGTACAAGCTTCTATATGCGTCTGCGTCACTTTCGGTATGTATTGGTACCGGAATAAGCCCAGTGCATTCACAGAACGAAGCTGTGCTGTTAATCCCGTAATATGCCATATCATTTGCATCCAAACTTGGTCTTTTATGGTTATCTGTCACACGAATTCCTCCTTTCATTTTCTGTATGATTAATATCTGCTGTGAGGATACAAAAAATGCTTTTAAAATAATGTTGATTTTTATGCCAATGTATGCTAAAATTCATGCGTTGCCGAAGTGATGGAATTGGCAGACGTGACGGACTCAAAATCCGTTGGTAGCGATACCGTGTGGGTTCGAGTCCCACCTTCGGCACCAGCAAAAAACTCACTGCGAAAGTAGTGAGTTTTTTCAATGATATCCGTTTCCTGTGGCCACGGGCGATATACCTGACGGTATGATATCTGCTTCGCAGGTTATATATGCTTTGCATATGAGGAAACGAATATTACATCGTACTTGCGTAGCAAGTATATCATTGGAAATGCAACATATACTCCGAATGATTTATCCTAATTCTACTTTGATTTACTCTTACTTCAATTCCACTCCGTTTGGTTACTCTCTGACATCAATAGGCCGCTAGTTTTAGCGGTTTTCTTTTACCATGTTTAGTACCACATTAGTAGGGCGATTATGTTATTTGAAGTCATTTCATTGTCTGTTATGCAGATGTGATTAAACAGTATTTATTTTAGGCTATTATACTGTATTGTGTTTATAAAGACGAATGCAAACTCTTTCAGCAATCAAAAACGACGGCATAAGAATCTCCGTTAGGCGTTTGTTACGACATATGTACCGATAGTAGTAGTCGATAACGCGGTTAGCTTGATATAAGGAGAGAATTGCGCTATAATATTCGCTAGCGAGGTGTTTATGAAGAAAGAATTTAAAGTATCTCAGGCGGATATTTTGTTGCAGAAGGACATTGCAGATCAATTGTCCGGGCTTATATGCGGTACCAAAAAGTATTATATTCAGACTTACGGCTGTCAGATGAATAGTCATGATTCTGAGAAAATTGCAGGTATATTTGAACAATGTGGATTTGTTAAGGCATCGGACAAAACATCTGCTGATTTAATAGTTTTTAATACGTGTTGTGTGCGTGAACATGCGGAACTGAGAGTATTTGGCAATGTAGGCGCTCTAAGGACACAAAAGGAAGAAAACCACGAGCTGATTATTGGCGTTTGCGGCTGTATGATGCAGCAGGAAGATGTGGCAAAAAAGCTCTATAAACGCTATCCGTTTGTGGATTTGATTTTCGGCACTCACGAAATGTATAAATTACCGGAGATGCTCTCTAATGTCATTAACGGTCAGAGGGTTATTAACCTTGCAAAGAACGATGACGATATAGCAGAGGGAATCCCCGTAATAAGGAATGGTAGCTTTTCAACGAACGTGAACATAATGTATGGGTGTAACAATTTCTGTTCATACTGCATTGTTCCGTATGTAAGAGGTAGGGAACGCTCGCGCTCTCATAAGGACATAATAGACGAGATTAGGCAACTGTCAGCTTTGGGGTACACAGAAATTACACTTCTCGGACAAAACGTAAACTCATATCGTTCCCCTGATGCGGGTGAATCGATCGATTTTCCGGGCCTACTCAAGCTTATAAACGAAATCGACGGGATTGAGCGCATCCGATTTTTGACGTCACACCCGAAGGATCTTTCGCATAGGTTAATCGAAGCTATGGCGACTCTTGACAAGGTGTGTAAGCACATTCATTTGCCTGTGCAGTCCGGAAGCACGCGGATTCTTGATGAGATGAACAGAAAGTATACCCGAGAAGGCTATTTGGCTTTGGTCGATGAACTGAAGAAAAACGTGCCGGGGATTGAAATAACTACGGATATTATAGTTGGGTTCCCGGGTGAAACTGACGAAGATTTTAACGATACTTTAACCCTCGTTGAAGCGGTCGGTTATTCTGCGGCATACACGTTTAAGTATTCCAAACGTAAAGGCACAAAAGCCGCTGTTATGCAGAATCAAGTTTCCGAAGAAGTCAAGAAACAGAGACTAAGGCGTCTGAACGATTGCGTTGTAATGACTCTGAAGATGTTGAATGAAAAGTATATAGGTACAAGAGGCGTGGTACTTGTGGAGGGGTGCGACGACACCAGATCAGGAAAAATGGCTTTCGGTAAATTGTCCAATTTCAAGACTGTTTACTTCCCCGGTGACGAGAGTCTCATAGGACAATACTTGGTTGTTAGCATCGATGAAGTGATGAATAATTCTCTTAAAGGGACGTTGGTTAGCAAATAATGGCAGTACCCAAGCTTTCACCGTTAATGCAGCAATATCTGCGGATAAAAGACGAACATAAGGATTGTATACTTATGTTCAGACTTGGTGACTTCTATGAGATGTTTTTTGACGACGCAAAAGAAGCCTCAAATGTGCTTGGCCTTGTATTGACGGGTCGCGACTGCGGGCTCCATGAAAGAGCACCGATGTGCGGTGTGCCATATCATTCGGTCGACACGTACATAAGTAAGCTGATTAACTCGGGTTATAAAGTGGCTGTATGCGAACAATTGACCGACCCCAAACTTTCAAAGGGACTGGTAGAAAGGGCTGTAATCAGGATTATCACCCCCGGCACTGTTATTGAAGAGAGTATGCTGGACGATAAAACAAATAATTACATCGCATCAGTTTACATACAAAATGGGAGTATAGGCTTGGCGTATGCGGATGTTTCGACAGGTGACTTCTTTACATCCGAATTCATAGGTTCAAAATCAGGTGCTGATTTGCTCAACGAATTGACACGAATCGAACCCAGAGAGGTGGTGGTGAATAACTCCTCGGATTTAATTGTTGATAGGCTGAAGACGATGTATTTTGTGCAAGAGACTTCCGAGAAGAATTTTTCGCGCAATAGTGCAGTCAATTCGCTCTTGAAGCATTTTAATGTTATGAATCTGAGCAGCTTCGGATATGAAACCAGCGGTGATTTTGGCATAAATGCAGCAGGCGCACTTATCACTTATCTCGAAGATACTCAGAAGAATGCTTTGTCCCATATAAAGCGCATGAAAAGAGTCAGCATCTCGAATTATATGCAGCTTGATTCTACCACCAGGGCAAGCCTCGAGATAGTGAAGCCCATAAGGTTCGATGGTAAGCGCAGCGCTACGCTCCTGCATCTCATGGACAAGACTAAGACGGCCATGGGTGCCCGTCTACTTAGAAGCTGGGTAGATCAGCCTTTGATAGATAAGAACGACATAGAATCCAGACTGGATGCGGTTGAAATGCTTAAGAACAACCCTATCTTACTTGAAAGTATTTCCGAGGCACTATCCTCAGTATTCGACATCGAGCGACTTTGCAGTAAAATTGCATACTCTGCAATAAACCCAAAGGAATGCTTGGCAATGGCTCGTTCCCTTAAGGTTTTGCCGCGGATACACGTGCTTTTGGCTCAAGCAGACTGCGCATTTTTGCGCAAAATAACAAACGATTTTGACCCACTTGACGATATATATGCGCTTTTGAGCAATGCACTGTGTGACGATCCGCCAATTGGTATAAAAGACGGTGGAATACTCAGAGACGGATTCAACGAGGAAGTAGATAAGTACAAGAATGCGGCATCTGGCAGTAAGGCTTGGCTTGCTAAGCTCGAAGCCGACGAGCGTGAAAAGACGGGGATTAAGACGCTTAAGATAAAGTATAACCGCGTGTTTGGGTATTACTTCGAGGTTACTAATTCTTTTAAGCACCTTGTTCCCGAGTATTTTGAACGTAGGCAGACGATTTCAAATGCCGAGAGATATACATCAAAAGAATTAAAAGAACTTGAAGACGTCATCCTCAGTGCGGACGTGAAACGCGTCGCGCTAGAATATGACCTTTTCTTGGAAATTCGTAAACAACTTTATGAGTGCCTTGAGCGCATAAAGCTCACCGCTAACTGCGTTGCTCAGATAGATGCAATATACTCACTTGCAAAGTTGGCACTTAATAACAACTATTGCCGCCCATCGATCAACAGCGAAGGCAGGATAGAGATTCTCGACGGCAGGCATCCTGTTGTGGAAGAGAACTCTGACGAGCTGTTTGTTCCGAACAATGCGACAATGAACAACGATGCGGATAGAGTTTTGATTATAACAGGACCTAATATGGCCGGTAAAAGCACATATATGCGGCAGATAGCTTTGTGCGTGATTATGGCTCATATCGGTTCGTTTGTACCGGCAAGAACGGCCGATATATGTATTGTCGACAAGATATTCGCTCGAATAGGAGCATCTGACAGCCTTGCGACCGGCCAAAGCACATTTATGGTAGAGATGACCGAGGTTGCGAGTATACTCAACAACGCTACCGAAAATAGCTTGTTGATTTTCGATGAAATAGGTCGTGGTACCAGTACATATGACGGTTTGAGCATCGCCTGGTCTGTATTGGAGTATGTAGTCGACAAGACCATGTGTGGAGCGAAGGCTCTGTTTGCAACGCATTATCACGAGCTTTCCGAGCTCGAAGGTAGACTCGACGGGGTTGTCAACTATAGAGTTGCTGTAAAAGAATATGGGGATACAATAGTATTCTTGAGAAAGATAGTCCGTGGCAGTGCGGATAAGAGCTTCGGCATTCAAGTGGCAAAGCTTGCAGGCCTGCCTCAGCAAGTGCTCGACAGGGCCAAGGAGGTATTGTCCGGCCTCGAAGATGCCGACGTGAACACAAGGGATGACATAGTTTTGCCCGTGGCAGAGAATCGTCAAGGCAATTCAGATCCCTTAAGTGCTGTGATTGCCAGATTGCGAAAGGTTTCTCCGGAGACATTAACACCTATAGAGTCGATGATTCTTTTGGACGAGCTTTGCAGAATAGTTAACGGGGAGGCAAAATGTGATGAAGATTAAGGTGTTGTCGGAACTCGTGGCAAATCAGATTGCCGCAGGAGAGGTCATAGAGGGACCCGCCTCTGTTATAAAGGAGTTCGTCGAAAACTCAATAGACGCCGGCAGTACCGTGATTACAGTAGAGATAGGCGAGAATGCTTCCGACTTTATGCGTGTTTCGGATAATGGTTGCGGGATGAGCAGAGAGGACGCCGTTTCTGCTTTTTATCGTCATGCGACGAGTAAAATAACGTCATCAGAGGATCTCGATAACATCCGTACGTTGGGATTCAGAGGCGAGGCGCTTGCATCCATAGCGGCCGTCTCTAAAGTTACTATGAAAACATGTGAACAAGCAAATAATGGCGTGTCGGGGTCTAAGGTTTGTATCAGTGGCGGCGATGTTATAAGCGTAGAGGATTGCGAAAGCATACAGGGCACAAGCTTTGAAGTAAGAGATCTCTTTTACAATGTTCCCGCAAGAAGAAAGTTCCTGAGATCAGCAAGAAGCGAGAATGCGCAGATATCGGATTATACTGCAAGGCTCATAATGGCACGACCGGATATTTCGATAAAGCTCATTGTAAATGGTAAGACCATATACCATAGTTTAGGCGACGGCAAGCTTCTGAACGCCATTTTTACAGTGTACGGATCGTCTGTAGTAAACCAGCTAAAGCCGATCAATTTTGATAACGCGTATCTGAAGATTACAGGATTTGTCGGAAATGAGAGTATCGCTCAGGGAAACAGAAACAGACAATCGTTCTATTGCAACGGACGCTATATAAAGTCTCAAAGGCTGTCGATATCTACGCAGAGAGCGTTTGAAACGCGTCTTATACGCGGCAGATATCCTTTCATAGTGGCGATGTTAACCATAGCACCAGGTGAGGTAGATGTTAATGTTCACCCAAATAAGCTCGATGTTAAGTTTAGATCGGAGGATAGAGTTTTCGGTGGGCTATATAGAGCTGTGTCAGATGCATTGGCAGAAGTAAATTCAGAGGTTTCAGAAAGCCAAATTCCAGGTGAAACATCTGATGCTATCGAGATAATTGTAGATACGACTAATATCGTACCGTCACAAGAAACATTCGGACGATTGTACGAGAAAAGCACAGGTGTGACCAACGAATACCCGTACTCGTTGCCAAAGCAGAATCAAAGCGCCTGTGTGATGAGAGAAGCTTATGCCGATACAGCTTATCGCTTTGAATGCAGAATGAGCGGGTATCCAGTGGACGAATCATCAAGCAGGCATGAAGTTCAGGCATCACTTAGGACAAGCGATTATTCTGCTAAGACTGATGATGAGTTGCCTTACATAGGTATTGAATCTGTCGATTATAGAGCAAAGAATTCCGGCACGCCAAATAAAAGTGAACAGCAAGAGTTACGGATAGATGCCTTTTCTTATATTGGACAGCTTTTTAGCACTTATTTGATGGTTGAGCAGGGGGATAGGCTGTTTCTGATAGATCAGCATGCGGCACATGAGCGTATGCTGTACGACGATTTTATTCAAGGTAAAGCGTCGGTTTCAAAACAATTACTCCTCGTCCCGAATGTAATCAAACTCGACGGGTCGGAGTTTCAGATCGTTATTGACAATACTGATGTTTTCGACTCGCTTGGATGTGAGATCGAGGAATACGGGCCGTTATCCATTCTTGTAAGGTCTGTGCCCTCTAATGTAGAAAAATCGGTGTGTGAAAGGTTTATACACGATGCCATAGACCTAATACAAAAGAATGGCAAGGCAAACACGGAAGATTTGAAGCGTGAGTGTATAATTCAAGCTGCATGTAAGCATGCGATTAAAGGCGGAGATATACTGGATGAGAGACAGGTCATGTTGTTGCTCAACCACTATGCTACTCAAGGTGTGCCAAAGACCTGCCCCCACGGACGACCGGTTTTGATAAGCTTGTCCAGAAGAGAACTCGAAAAGATGTTCAAGAGGATTATTTAATGGATAAAACCAAGCCCACGATACTCTTTATAATAGGACCCACTGCAAGCGGAAAGACGGCGTTGTCGTTGGATGTTGCCGAACACATGAACTGTGAGATTATATCCGCAGATTCGATACAGGTTTACAGAAAGCTTGATATAGGATCGGCTAAGCCTAGCCTTATCGAGACGAAGAGAGTCAAACACTATATGATTGACGAGACAGATATAGATGACAGAGGTTTTACGGTTGCAGAATATGCGCACAGAGCGTTGAATTATGCTGATTTGATCACAAATAGCGGCAAAACTCCATTGGTCGTGGGTGGCACCGGCTTATATGTCAATTCGCTAACCTATCCTTTGAACTTTTCTTCCGCAAAGCCCGACTTTGAGCTCAGAGAAAAGCTGGCCTCTGAAGAATTAGAATCGCCGGGCATACTTCATAAGAAACTTTCGGAGATTGATTCGATAACGGCGCAAAGACTGCATCCGAATGATACAAAAAGATTGGTAAGAGCCCTTGAGGTTTATTACACAACAGGATGCACAATGTCCGACCACGGTAACGACTTTATAAACGCTAAAAACGCAGAATGCGCCTGTGTTCCGATAATGGCTGGTCTTACGATGCCACGTAAAGTACTTTACGAAAGGATTAACCTCAGGGTCGATGATATGTTGTCCCACGGACTGCTTGCTGAGGTGGAGAGCATAGTCAAACAGGGATATGACCGAACTCTTCCGGCTTTACAGGGATTGGGCTATAAGCAGCTTATAGCATACCTTAACGGCGAGTGTAGCTATGATGCTGCAGTCGAGGAAATAAAGAGGGACACCAGAAGGTTTGCAAAACGGCAAATAACTTGGTTTAAGCGGGACGAGCGAATACGCTGGTTTGATGTGAGTCAAATTTTCGGACAAGCTCTTACAGATGAAGTAGTTAAATACTTTAGCCAGGGGATGGGGGATAAGACCATATGAAGCAGAAGCTTTCACTGCAAGATTTCGTGTTCGATGCTTTGATAACAAACGGGATATCTGCTAACATAATCGTCACTAACGGGTATCAGATAAATAATGCAAAGATTATTGCCTTTGATAACTTCGTGATACTAGTGGAAGCCAATAACAAACAGACGATGATTTATAAGCACGCTGTTTCAAGCATCATACCGATTGGTAAATTGGATATATCGCCCTTTTTATCTGAATAAGGAGTACCGCTTATGAATAACGAAAATACAGCAATGGAGCACGCCAAGGAGATTATTCTGGCCGCAGAGGCAGAAGCAAATGATGTCTATGCTCGAATTGAGAATACCGAGCACATTAATCAGGAGCGTGTTTTAAATGCGTTTCAAAACAACAATGTCAGCGCAAGACACTTTACTCCGTCTTACGGATATGGCTATGACGATATTTCGCGGGATAAACTCGACAGTGTATTCGCAGAGGTTTTCGGAGCCGAGGATGCTCTTGTAAGGCCGCAGATAGTTTCCGGTACACATGCGCTGTTTTTAGCACTTTCCGGCATACTAAAACCGGGAGAAACTCTGCTTTCTGTAACGGGCAAACCATATGATACATTGGAGAAGGCAATTGGTATAGGCACAAACGAATTTGGTTCGCTATTGTCATATGGAATAAACTACAAAGCAGTTGAGCTCACTTCGGAGTTCAAAATTGATTTGGCGTCATTACAAAGCGAACTGGATTCAGATAACACCGTAAAGGTGGTTTACATTCAGCGTTCGCGAGGCTATGCGTGGCGTGATTCGATCAACTCGGAGCAAATTAAGGACGTATGTCGCATTACTCATGCAAAAAAGAACTGCATTGTTATGCTCGATAACTGCTACGGCGAGTTTACAGATTCCTGCGAACCGACATCATACGGTGTCGATATTGCCGCAGGCTCACTGATAAAGAACCCGGGTGGCGGAATTGCTCCGACGGGGGGCTACATATGTGGCAAACATGAGCTCATTGAGCAAACAGCAAATAAGCTAACCGTGCCTGGGATGGGTAGGGAAGTAGGATCGTATGCTGATTCGTACCAGCCCTTCTATCAAGGTCTGTTTATGGCGCCTCATGTCACTGCAAACGCACTAAAAACATCGGTATTATTTGCTCGGGCTTTTGAAATCATGGGGATGGAAACTTTGCCTGCATTTGATGCGCAAAGAAATGATATCGTGCAATCGATAAGGTTTAAGGATGCCGAGTCGTTGATTGCATTCTGCAAGACTATCCAAGCGGCTTCGCCCATCGACAGCAATGTGGTGCCTGAGCCGTGGGATATGCCCGGATACTCCAATCAGGTAATAATGGCGGCAGGGTCATTTGTACAGGGATCATCAATAGAATTAAGCGCCGACGCACCTATTTGCGAGCCGTATACGGCATATATACAAGGAAGCCTCACATATTCTCACGGCAGGATAGCAGCAACGCGCGCAATAGCGGCGCTTCTTAATAACGCCTGATTAGACCTATTACCTTGCCGACGATTTCGACGCGATCCTTTGTAATTATAATAGGTTGCATGCTTGTGTTCTCGGGTTGAAGCCTTACGTGATCATTTTCGGAGAAAAAACGCTTAACAGTCGCATTTTCACCGTCGACACGGACTACTGCGATATCACCGTTGTCTACACCGAGGGAACTGCTTACTATAACGAGGTCTCCGTCAAGTATACCGATATCTATCATGCTTGTGCCGGTTATAGTGAGAATAAAGGTTTCAGATGATTTGCCGCCCTTAAGGAGCGCATTTGGCAGCAGGAACGTCTCCTGGATATTGTCGTAGGCATACAAGGGCTGACCTGCGGCAACGGTACCTATGATGGATACCGGCGTAGTGGTTTTGACATCGGTTGAGCACAAAGTTATAGAACGTTGCTTGTTGTTTGGCATCTCGATATAGCCGAGCCTTTGCAGAGCCTTGAGGTGTGCGTGTACTGTTGAAGTGGATTTGAGCTTCACAGCTGAACAAATCTCCCGGACAGTAGGAGGGAATCCATTTTGATGTGAGTATTCAGCTATATAATTGAGTATTTCGGTCTGCTTTTGTCCTAGTTTCTCCATGACACACCTCATTCCATTGATTGTATGGTATTATAACATACGTAAATACACGAACGCAAACATTCGTTTGCAGATCGGAGGGAACAATGCAAAAAGATGAAGAATCAAAGCTTGAAGCAATAGGTAGCGATATTGATGAGGACGATGACGAAAGATGCGACTTAGATCCGTCGAAAAAGTGCGACAACTGTTGTAAATGCATAGGACTTAATAACGATGGTTCGACCGAGGACTATGCGGAATTTGACCTCGTGCAATTGATGAAGCATGATAACTCAAACGAGACCATTGTGTTTTCAAAGAGACGCAGAAAGCCATTAAAATAAATGGGAATATAATATATGAAACTGATTACAATCTATACAGACGGCGCTTGTTCGGGCAATCCTGGTCCGGGCGGTTTTGGAGCCATATTGATGTACAATGAAAAGTCAAAGGAGATTTCCGGAGGCGAACCCAATACGACAAATAATAGAATGGAATTAATGGCGGCGATTGTGGCATTGAACTGTCTTAAGGAACCGTGTGAAGTAAATTTATACACGGATAGCGCATATATGTGCAATGCATTCTTACAAGGTTGGATTACACGGTGGCAAGCAAACGGCTGGCTCACAGCAAAAAAGAAGCCCGTTGAAAATCAAGACTTGTGGCAACAATTAGTTGCGCTTACGGAGAAACATAAAGTGAGATTCTCTAAAGTAAAAGGACACAGTGATAACGAATACAACAATAGATGCGATGAATTGGCCAGATTGGCAATTGAACAGATTAAGTAGTGGCTTATGGTAGTATAATATCTTCTATAGATATATTTATTCGTAAAACTTGCCTTTTACGAATAAATATGTTAGACTAAAACTATACCCTTACTACTTACGCGGAGTTTATAAACCTATGGACGGCACTGCATACACCCAACAGCAATATGAGCAAACGATGATAAAGATACGCGATTTAATTAAGACCTCACCATCTTTTATCGGTGAGTTTGTTCGTGGTATCGAAAACACGACCTCCATTTTGACGAGGCTTAATTACGTGCTTGATCTGCGATTGTTTTTGACATTCCTATGCGAAGAACGATTGCCCGATAAATCCGACATAAAAGATATAACAATTGACGACATAGACTTGCTTACTTCGACAGATATCGAGTTATACCTCGAATACCTATCGCTCTACAGTAAAAATGATAAGAACCTAAGAAATAACGAGTGCGCAAAGGCGAGAAAACTATCCGCAATACGGTCAATGTACAAATACTTCTTTAAGAAGCAGAAAATAACGCATAATCCTTCTGCATTAATTGATACGCCGAAGATTCATAAGAAGGCGATAATCAGGCTTGAAGCGGATGAAGTCGAGCGCATATTACAGATTGCTGAGAGCGGTGAAAACCTCTCCACCCGTCAAAAAAAGTTCCATGAGCTTACAAAGACAAGAGATGTAGCGTTGCTTACCTTACTGCTCGGCACGGGTATTCGTGTCAGCGAATTGGTTGGTCTTGACGTCGACGATATAGACTTTATGACAAACGATTTTCTCGTCACCAGAAAGGGCGGAAACCAGGAAATTCTGGCATTCGGAGATGAGGTGAGGATGACTCTGCTCAACTATATGCTGATACGCGAGACCATACTTCCGGCACAAGGCCATGAAGGAGCGTTATTCTTGTCATTGCAGAATAAACGAATAAATGTTCGGACGGTGGAAAAGCTTGTCAAGAAATACGCAGCCATAGCTGCACCGCTTAAGAAGATATCGCCTCATAAGCTGAGAAGCACATACGGAACAATGCTGTATCAGGAAACCGGTGACATATACCTCGTTGCAGAAGTGCTTGGCCACAAGGACGTAAATACCACAAAGAAACATTACGCAGCAATGTCTATGGACAGAAAGCGCATGGCGGCAGAGGTTATAAAGCTTAGCTCGAAATCGCAGGATTATTTGCTTGATGATGAAGATATATCTATCCCCTATCCTACGCATGAAACAGAACAAACTACAGACGAGCGGTCTTCTTGACATATTAAGTCATTATGCTAAAATTATTGCTAGAAAAATTAGGAGAAATCATATGACACAGAAGATTACAATGGATAAAATAGTTGCATTATGCAAAAACAGAGGTTTTATATTCCCGGGTTCCGAAATATACGGTGGTTTGGCTAATGCATGGGATTACGGCCCTCTCGGTGCTGAGCTTCTGAACAATGTCAAAAGGGCATGGTGGCAGAAGTTCGTTCAGGAGAGCCCCTATAATGTCGGCATGGATGCCGCAATACTTATGAACCCCGAAACGTGGGTAGCATCAGGTCATGTGGTTAATTTTAACGATCCGCTCATGGACTGCAAGGCCTGCAAGGCGAGATTCAGAGCAGACAAACTTATAGAGGATTACGCCGCAGAGAACAGTATTGAAGACATCCATCCCGATGGCTGGTCAAACGAAGCCATGTACGAGTATATAGTAGAGCACGGAATCGAGTGCCCCGAGTGCGGAAAGACTGACTTTACCACAATCCGCAAGTTCAATATGATGTTTAAGACTTTCCAGGGTGTAAACGAAGATACAGCATCTGAGATATACTTAAGACCGGAGACTTGTCAGGGCATTTTCGTTAACTTCAAGAATGTTCAGAGGTCTATGCGCAAGAAGATACCGTTCGGCATCGCTCAGATAGGCAAATCCTTTAGAAATGAGATCACGCCTGGTAACTTTACATTCAGGACCAGAGAGTTCGAGCAGATGGAGCTGGAGTTCTTCTGTGAGCCTGGTACAGATATAGAATGGTACAATTTCTGGAAGGAATACTGTAAGAAATTCCTGCTCTCTTTGGGTATGAAAGAAGACAACATGAGGCTTCGTGAGCACTCAAAGGATGAGCTCTGCCATTACTCCAACGGCACGACTGATATTGAATACTTGTTCCCCTTCGGTTGGGGTGAACTTTGGGGTATTGCCGATCGTACAGACTACGACCTAAAGGCACACGCGGAGCATTCCGGAGAAAAAATGGAGTACCTCGACCCGTTTACCAATCAGAAGTATGTGCCGTATTGCATTGAACCTTCTCTGGGCGCAGGACGTGTTACACTTGCTTTTCTCTGTGATGCATATGATGAGGAAGTTATCGACAATGGTGATACGAGAAATGTTCTCCACCTCCACCCAGCTCTTGCTCCTTATAAGGTGGCTATATTGCCGCTCCAGAAGAAGCTTGGCGACAAAGCAAAGGAGATTTACGCATCTCTGGCTAAGTCTTTCATGGTAGATTACGATGACACAGGCGCTATCGGAAAGAGATATCGCAGACAGGACGAAATAGGTACTCCGTTCTGCGTTACTGTTGACTTTGATACACTGGAAGACGATTCGGTAACAGTTCGTTATAGGGACACCATGGAACAAATCAGGCTACACATAAGCGAGCTTGAAGAATTCATACGCAAGAGCATTCAGTTCTAAACAATAAGAGATAGCGAATTTAACAGCAAAGCGGAGACGTAACAGTCTCCGCAAATGCTTTAGTTTAGATGCGTTTTTGGAAGAGAATTCTCCGTAGAAATTATTTATCGAGCAACTTAATGGCAACATCGGGGTAATTTGTTATGATACCATCTACACCCAACTGCACCAGTCCTGCGATATGCTCTGGCTCGTTTGCTGTCCACGCATTAATGGCAATGCCGTTCTCGTGACACTGTTCAACAAGCCCCGGGGTATTCAGTGGTATCATAAAGTGAGGATGAATTGCCGTTGCTTCTGCATACTCTGCGTATACCCAAGGATCGAGTATAGCACAACTATACAAAAGTCCCGTAGGCGCCTGAGGTTTGATTTTCTTAAGTTCTCTAAGAACATAGTGGTTAAATGAAGAGTAGATTATTCTGTCATCCATTCCGAATTCCCTTGACAGCTTTACAAGTTCGTCCCAAATTCCATAATAGATGACTCTATCACATTTAATCTCTATATTTAGCATAATAGACGATGCCCTTATTAACCCAAATACTTCCCTCAATGTTGGAATTCGGGTGTTTTTGAACTCACTCATAGAGTTTGAGAAGTCAAGTTTCTTGAGTTCTTGGCATGTGTAATCCTTTATATAGCCCGTCGCATTTGACGTTCTGTTGACAGTCTCATCATGGATGACGACGAGCTTTCCGTCTTTTGTCCTGTGAACATCAAGCTCTATTCCATACGCACCCATCCTCATGGCCAGTTCAAATGCTTCCAAAGTATTCTCGGGGGCGTATCCGCTTGCACCTCTATGTGCCCATACTTTTGTTTCCATCGTCAAATTCCTCCGCTAGGTATGTATAGCTAAAATGGTGTGTGCGTGAGTGGTTATACGAGAGAAGACCTATTGATAGGCATGCTCATGCAACGGGGACCTCCCCTGCCCTTGCAAAGTTCTGTGCCTGCTATTGTGAGTACTTCTATGCCATTCTTTACAAGCAAATCGTTTGTAACCACATTGCGTTCATATGTTATTACCTTGCCAGGAGCTATAGTGAGCGAATTCGAGCCCATGTTATAATGCTCTCTTGCCGAAATCATCCTATCTCCTCCGCCCACCTGTATAAACTTGACTGCAGGTACTTTGAGCGCACGCTTAAGAACAGACTCTAACGATTCGACCTTGCACTGAGCATCGATTGAACCATCAGCTTTCAGCGTAAGTTCGTACAGATCGAACTTGCCTGCGTACACTTCGGGGTTAACTATGAACTTATCATAGTCGACCATCGTGCAGAGAACGTCCAGATGCATGTACTTTCTGGATTTTGGAAGATTGAAAACGATAATCTTCTTATATCCGTTTGTTAAAAGCTTCTTAGCTTCGTACTCTATGGCACCCAAGCTTGTACGTTCGCTGTATCCTACAGCAATCACCTCGTCGGATAGGATAAGATGGTCGCCGCCTTCACAACCATAACCCAGGCTATAGTCATACCATAACGGAGAACCAGCAAAGTCGGGATGATAATCGTGTATATAGCGCATAAGCAACGTCTCTCTTCTTCTGAAGGGCTTGCTCATCGAGCTTACGATCATTCCGTTGGCAATACAAATGCTTATGTCACGTGTGAAATACATCGATGACACGGGATCTGTAAAGAAAGGATAATCGTCCTTTACTAAAAGCGGCAAAGGCTTGGGTTCATAATCGGCGAGGTCTACCCTGCGAACGCCTTTACAAACCTCAAAAAACAGCTCACGCACCGTCTTGTGACTGAGGTAATCCCTAATAACGTTTTTCAGAGATTCAGCCTGTATATCCGCAATTCTAATATAGTCATCGATAAACTGCAGCCTTACGGCGTCATCGGATAATGCTTTAACAAATAAGTCTTCAAGATATAATACCGTTACACCGTTCTCGATCAGAATACGCGCGAAACCATCGTGCTCTGCTTGAGCTGTAGGTAAAAACGGGATATCTTCTGAGAGCATACGCTCGAGATAGTCAGGTATCAACTGATCGATTTCGGTACCGGGCCTATGTAGCATAACTGTATTAAGCTTTCCGATTTCAGACTTAAGATTGATATAATTACTCATTGCTTACCCCTGTTATCCAGTTTAATATAAAGATTATATAACCTAACAGGTAAAATTTCCATATATTAATCACGTCAAATTATATATTAAACTATTCTTTAAATAACCGTTGTTCGGGTGTTGATATATACGATTTCACAGGGTATAATTCGCTTAAAAGGTGTGCTTGCACACAAATATATCTAAGGAGAAAAGATATGGCATACGACAGAATTTTTAACTTCTCCGCAGGCCCTGCAACGATGCCCGTTGAAGTCCTCGAAGAGATCGCAGCGGAAGTCCTCAACTACAGAGGCAGCGGTATGAGCGTTATGGAGATGTCCCACCGCAGCAAGGTTTTCCAGCAGATTGTTGACGAAGCCGAAGCAGATCTCCGCGAACTGATGCATATCCCAGAGAATTACAAGGTTCTGTTTATTCAGGGCGGTGCAACTCTTCAGTTTTCGGCAATCCCGCTTAACCTCATGAAGAATGGTGTTGCAGACTATATCGTAACTGGCGCATGGTCAAAGAAGGCCGCTACCGAAGCGAAGAAGTACGGCAAGGTAAACGTTATCGCCACAAGCGAAGATAGAAATTACAGCTACATTCCCGATTGCTCGGATTTGCCCATCGATGAGGATGCGGACTATGTCTACATCTGTGAGAACGAGACCATTCACGGCACGACCTACCCCGTCTTGCCGAACACAAAGGGACATGTGCTCGTTTCAGACCAGTCCTCTATGTTCCTTTCAAAGCCCTGCAACGTTGCAGATTACGGCGTAATCTATGGCGGCGTACAGAAGAACATCGGTCCTGCAGGTCTGGCTATCGTAATCATTCGTGAGGATTTGATTCGCGAAGACCTCGACCCCAAGACACCTGTTTATCTGCGTTATGATACACACGCCAGCAACGGCTCAATGTACAACACACCTAACTGTTGGGCAATTTATGTATGCGGCAAGGTATTCAAGCACCTGCTGAAGAACGGCGGACTTGAGAGCATGGCTAAGATTAACGAAGCTAAAGCAAAGGTTATGTACGATTTCCTCGACAGCTCCAAGCTGTTCCACGGCACAGTTGACAGGAGAGATCGTTCTCTCATGAATATCCCATTCGTAACAGGAGATAAGGATAAGGATGTGGCAGTTATTGCAGCAACAAAGGCGGCCGGATTTGACAACCTTAAGGGTCACAAGAGCGTCGGCGGTCTGAGGGCTTCCATCTACAATGCAATGCCCCAGGAAGGCGTAGAAGCACTCGTTGCATTCCTTAAGAAGTACGAAGAAGAAAACGCCTAATTAGGAAACAGTTGTAAAGGAGAAATATATGCGTATTTTAGCTTCAGACGGAATGGAAAAGAATGCTGTAGCAGCATTGACAGCAGCAGGTCATGAGGTTGTGGAACAGTTCTATGAGCCGGCAGAGCTTGCAGAGCAGGTAAAGAACTTCGACGTACTAGTTGTTCGTTCAGCTACAAAGGTAAGAAAGCCCATTATTGATGCTGCTTGTGAGACAGGCAAGCTCAAGTTGATTATTCGCGGCGGCGTTGGTATCGACAATATCGACCACGAATATGCTGAATCAAAGGGCATCAAGGTTCGCAATACCCCCCGTGCCAGTTCCGACAGCGTTGCTGAATTGGCATTGGCACATATGCTCTCAGTATCTCGCTTTATCAACATCGCAGGTCATACAATGCGTGAAGGCAAATGGGAGAAGAAGGCTTATAAAGGAATCGAGATTGCCGGCAAGACACTCGGTATCATTGGATACGGCAGAATCGGTCAGGCATTGGGTCGCCGTGCTCAGGCACTCGGCATGAAGGTCGTTGCATACGATATCTTCAAGATTCCTGAGCTTGAAAATGAGAATATGCGTTATGCCGAAATGGATGAGTTGTTTGAGGTTTCCGATTTCATCTCCCTGCATACACCCAGCATTGATGGCAGGCCCCTCATCAATGCCGAAACAATCGCAAAGATGAAGAACGGTGTTGTTATCATCAACACATCGCGCGGTAACAATGTCGACGAGCAAGCGCTGCTTGATGCATTGAACAGCGGCAAGGTATTCGGCGCAGGTCTCGATGTTTTCGCAGAAGAGCCTGCAAAGAATGTAGAGCTCTACTCCCATCCCCGCGTTTCCTGCACACCTCACATCGGCGCTTCTACCTCTGAGGCTCAGAAGAGAATCGGTGCGGAAATCGTTGACATCATTACAAAGTTTTAATATACCCTACCATCACAGTAAAAGCTCCTGCAGGCAATCCGCAGGAGCTTTCTAATACTTCTATTGCTTTGAAGACTTCTAACACTAAGTATAAATCAATATGACTTTGCAAAATATGTAAATGCTTTTGCCAGCTTGCCGCAGTGAACGCATACATGGCCTTCAACGTCATGATTCTTAATCATACAGCGTGTAGTTGCGCCTGTTTCCTTCTTTATTTCGTCCTCGCATTTACGCTCACCGCACCACATAGCTCTTACAAAGCCGCTCTTAACACCCTCGGCAAGTTCTTCCATGTTTACCGCATTAGTAGTCTTAGCCTCTCTAAAAGCCAATGCGCGTTCAAACAGCGTCTTATGGATATTATTGAGCAGGCCTGAAATCGTATTTGCAAGATCGTCTATGGAGACAAAGAGCTTCTCGTGAGTATCACGCCGTACAAGCACTACCTGGTTCTTCTCGATATCCTTCGGTCCGACTTCGAGACGGAGCGGTACGCCCTTCATCTCGTATTCGTTGAATTTCCAACCTACGGACTGGTCTGTGTCGTCGACCTTTACCCTTATTCCTGTAGCCTTCAATTCATTAAACAGCTCGTCAGCCTTATCAAGCACGCCGGGCTTGTGCTGAGCTACGGGTATAATAACGACCTGTATCGGTGCTACTTTCGGAGGCAATACTAAACCGCGGTCATCACCGTGAACCATTATTACACCACCGATCATACGAGTCGATGTGCCCCAAGATGTTGTATAGCAATATTCGAGCTTACCGTCCTTGCTCAGGTATGTAATGTCATACGCCTTAGCAAAATTGTCACCGAGATAGTGGGATGTACCCATCTGCAATGCCTTACCGTCCTGCATCATAGCCTCCATGGTGTATGTGGCCACTGCACCGGCAAACTTTTCTTTTTCGCTCTTTTCACCTGTAATTACAGGTATAGCTAATACGTTTTCAGCAAACTCGCGGTAAACCTCAAGCATCCTCTGTGTTTCTTCCTGAGCTTCTTCGCTTGTCGCATGTGCCGTATGTCCTTCCTGCCAAAGGAATTCGCTTGTGCGGAGGAATGGTCTTGTGCTCTTCTCCCAACGAACAACGTTTGCCCACTGATTTATGAGAACGGGCAAATCCCTGTATGATTGAATCCACTTGCTGTACATGGAGCAAATGATAGTTTCGCTCGTCGGACGGACGCACAGCCTTTCAGTCAGCTTCTCCTCTCCCCCATGTGTGACCCAGGCAACTTCGGGTGCAAATCCCTCAACGTGCTCGGCTTCCTTCTTAAGAAGGCTCTCGGGGATAAACAGTGGGAAATATGCGTTTACATGTCCTGTATCCTTAAAGCGCTTATCCATTTCGCCTTGTATAAGTTCCCAAACGCGATAGCCATAAGGCTTAATAACCATGCAACCCTTGACAACAGAGTAGTCTACCATATCCGTCTTAAGGATTACATCGGTATACCACTGCGGGAAATCTTCATTTCTTGATGCAATGTGTGTAACGAAATCGTTATTGTTCTTTGCCATACAACCTCCTATGAAAAATCCGCCCCTTGCATTAGGGCGGACATTTACGTACGCGGTACCCCTTGCTTTTGTACTCTAAATATTAACGGGAGACCATTTACTGCGGACTACTGTAGACGAGAGTGTCTTACTATAGATTTCTACAATAAACCAATGAATGATATCACTGTACTGCCTGTTTGTCAATCTCCATTGAGAACATCATTGATGATTGCGTTTAACTCTTCCTCTGATGCACATAAGTCAGACTCCGAATTCTGGATTCCCACTGTTGAAGTTATCTCATCGACCGTCCAGACCTTTTCCGCATCGTCTGCTTCAACTTCGTTAGATTCTGTTGCGGCATCGGCAGGAATCTCGGATTCCTCGTCAACAGTATCAACAGTATCAGTTGATTTATCGTCATTAGGAAGCTCACGATTCTGTATTGCATATATGCTCTGCATCAGCTCTGCGGGAGAATCGTATTCAGCAGGTACTTCTACCGGCTTTTTCGCTATGGGAAGAGGTAATACATCATGGGCATAGTCGATATCAGTCTCAGGCGTTTCCGCCTTCAAAAACTCCGAAAAACTCTTCGATGCTTCCATGGCATCTCTTGCGGTGCTTTCCAAAACCTCATTAAGGTGCTTTATTCTCGAAACGTATTCATCATACGATTCCCTGGCATTTTGTATAATGCGATCAGCTTCTGCTTCGGCGTTTTGGATTATTTCAGCGCCTTTTGCCTTAGCGTCGTCGATGATCTCTGCAGCTTTGCTGTTGGCGTTAGCTGCATCTTCATCGGCAATCCGCAACCTCTCCCGTGCTTCCGCATTTGCGTTTGCAATCACAGAATCGGCATACTCGCGGGCTTCCGTCTCGATTCTAAGCGCACTGGATTGCGCTTCTGTGAGAGCGTTGACTATAGCCGACTCCTTTGCCCTATAGACTGATACTTCGCATTCCAAGTTACCTTGGAGCTGCTTTGTAACCAGTAATTCCTGTTTCAACTGTTCGATTGTAAGCTCAAGTTCTCGTGTTTTCTTACTTGCCATGGTTTCCTCCTCATTTTTCCGGTGGTGTATAACCTAAATGTTCGTATCCTTTATTCAAAACAATGCGACCACGAGGGGTTCGCGCAATAAAGCCAAGTTGAAGCAGATATGGTTCGTACACATCCTCTATTGTAGACGCATCCTCGTTCGTTGCTGCAGCAAGCGTATCAATGCCTACAGGGCGTCCACCGAATTTCTCAATCATAGCTGTAAGAATACGCCTATCTGTCATATCCAAACCGAGACTGTCTACATCGAGCATCTCTAAACCGGCACTCGCAGTAGCACAATCTATGAAGCCATCTCCCTTGATTTGGGCGTAATCGCGTATTCGTCTCAAAAGCCGATTAGCAATTCTGGGCGTGCCTCTCGAACGGCGAGCAATTTCGTAAGCACCTTCGGAATCGATATTAGCTCCGAAAATGCCGGCACTTCTGATTATTATCTCGACGAGATCTTCGGGTGCATAGAATTGAAGCTGCTCCTTGATGCCAAATCGGTCTCTTAATGGCGATGTGAGCAAACCCAAGCGCGTCGTTGCCCCAACGAGTGTAAACGGAGGCAAATCGATTCTGATCGATTTTGCTGCAGGACCTTTGCCTATTATGATATCGAGCTTGTAGTCCTCCATTGCGGGATATAGTATCTCCTCAACAGCAGGACTGAGTCTATGTATTTCGTCAATAAACAAAACGTCGCCAGGTACAAGCTTTGTCAGCATAGCCGCTAAATCTCCCGTATGAGAAATCGCGGGTCCGGACGTGGTTCTTAAATTACTGCCCATTTCGTTTGCAATGATTGCAGCAAGGGTCGTTTTTCCTAAGCCGGGAGGGCCGTATAACAGCGCATGATCGAGAGGTTCCTCTCGCTTCCTTGCCGCTTCAATATAAATACGCATATGACTTTTTACGTCATTCTGCCCTATGTACTCAGAAATATAGTGCGGTCTGAGCTTTAGCTCAGATACCTCATCATCGTTTGTTATAGATGATGTAAGAAGCCTGTCATCCGTCATGTCTATTCACCTTAATCAGGCATTGATTTCAATGCTGAAGTTATCAGTTCTTCTATAGTGAATTCACTGCCTTTTACCGCAGAAACCGCACGTCCGGCGGATAAACCATCGTAACCCAGCGCGACAAGTGCAGCGATAGCTTCACTGCGAAGCATCGCTTCGTTTTCGCTGATGGTTTGGTCAACTCCTTCGGAACCGGCCAATCTGCCCTTGAATTCGCTTACAGATTCTTTCAACTCAAGCAAAAGCCTCTGTGCGGTCTTTTTGCCTATGCCGGATACCTTGTCAAATGCGGCAGTGTTGTTGGTTATTATCGCTGTTGCTATATCCGTAGGAGTCAATACGCTAAGTACATTTATAGCGGTTTTTGGTCCGATTTTTGATACATTAATCAGCTTTCTGAACATTTCTTTTTCAGATGTGTCATGGAACCCAAAAAGTGTTACTGCGTCTTGAGAAACCTGCAGATGCACGTAGAACTTCACTTGTTGGTCGACACAAAATCGCCTCATCGTGTTGTCACTGCAGATAAGTTCATACCCTATACCTGCGGTCTCTACGACCACTCTGTCAGATTCAATTGCAACCAATTTCCCCGATATAAACGACAGCATAACTCTCTCCTATTGTATCAAAAACTCCTGTGCGGCAGGTCCCATGGTGTTTGCGTGACACAATGCAACGGCAAGTGCGTCGGCTGCATCGTCGGGCTTTGGAATCTTCTTGAGCCTCAGCAACAGGCGTATCATCTCCTGCACTTGAGTTTTATCTGCGTGTCCGTTACCTGTTACAGCCAGCTTTATCTGCATGGGTGTGTATTCATACAATGGCTTTGAGCATCTCTGAGCCGCAAGTATCGCTACACCTCTGGCCGCTCCCACAAGCAACGCTGTTTTGGTATTCTTAGCAAAGAACAACTCCTCAAACGCAATTTTATCCGGTTTATACAGCTCTATCAACTGCCGCATGCCCAGATACAACCTCTCAAGTCGTTCCGGGAAAGGTTCGCCGACGTTTGTTTCGATTACGCCGTAGTCGATAGCTTTTGAGTTTACTGTGTCGGTTTCGACAATGCCATAACCAAGCAATGCGTAACCCGGATCTATGCCAAGAATAACCATGAATCCTCCATATATTATAACACAAGATGTATAAGGTAACAAACTCTATATATCAGTCAACAGGCGTCCAATCCAAAAACCGATGCTTTGCAAGAAACACCCTGCGAACGCTCTCGTCTATGCGTTCTATGGATATATCTTCGTTTTCGATAGCTTCCTTGAGAGACGTCACAATCTGTTTTTGGAGACCCAATCGTGCACCGCAAAGTATAATGTCACCACCGGCATTGATGAATCGTTTCGCCGCCTCGCCTACGCTCACTGTGTTCATAAGTCCGTCCATTCTGAAGTCGTCAGATATGACTATGCCGTCATAACCCATCTCCTCGCGCAATATGCCGTTTATGAATACGTCCGAGGTGGATGCAACATTATCCGGGTCTATCTGAGGGTACAGTATGTGGGTGACCATAATACCGCTTACGCCTGATTTAACGGCGGCCATAAACGGTATGAAATCATATTCATACAGTTCTTCTCTTGTCTTATCTACGATAGGCGTTATCTCGTGTGAGTCCTCGGTTGTCGCACCGTGACCGGGGAAGTGCTTTGCGAATGTCATACATCTCGAATCAAGCATACCATCAATACAAGCAGAGCCTATACGTGCGACAATATCTGGATTACTGCTGATTATTCTCTTATACAGGAAAGTGTCGAGGGGATATGGCGCAACATCGAGGCACGGGGCAAGGTTGACATTTATACCCGTATCTAATAATCCGTTGCCTATATACTCAAATTGGTCGTGTGCAATCTCTGTATCGTTGAGCTCACCGAGAGTATATGCGTGCTTTAACTTCTTTTCCCATGTAAATCTGAATACACTGCCTCCCTCAACATCTATGCTCACCATGGGTGGCGGAAAGTCGTCAGGGTATACATCAGACTTCAGCGCATCAATAAGGCCTTCACAACGCGAGAATCCACCGTCAGGGTCATCTCTAACGATGTTAGCTCCGTACAGAATCACATTTCCGATGCAGTTGTCTTTATAGAATTCTAAGAAATTCGCATCTGGTTCGTCAGTTCCCACAAAACCAAACATGACCAATTGCCCTATCTTTTCTTCAATTGACATGTTGTCTATATAGGAATCGACAATTGCCTCAATCGTCACGGGTTCGGGTGTCGGTGTTATCGTTGGTGTGGGGCTGGGTTTTGGTGCAAGCGTAGGAGCGAGCGTGGGCTTCGGCGTATCAGGGATTATTGGTATCAAGGCATCCGAAACACCCGTACCGTCATCAATTCTAATGGTACATGATGATACTAAAGCACACAGAACAATAACTGCAATTAATAGTCGTTTCATGTCAGAATAATACCATATAGAGCCAATAGTGTATACGTCAAATCATGTCAAGCTCATTGCTGGTAAAGCGGCATGTACAGTCCGTCTTTGGAATAAATGCAAGTTCTGTGTATAGAATAATCGGCATTTTTACACCATGCCTTGCTTAGAGCACCCAAAAACAGATCCGGATTTACGCTCCCCGACACGGTAAGCGACGTGGTTACATTGAGTACCGCATGGGTGTCGTCTATTACGTCCACATTGCATTTTAACACGCCGGGACGTATGTCGACATCCTTAATGCCGCTCTTCGTCTTCTTTTGTACGATTATTGGGCCATCTAACAATGTTGAAACACACCCTTGAATCCTTGTAATATCTGCCTCGTCTGCGGAAACATCGATGCGATACTCCCCTGCCTCCATAAACGCAGTAAGCGAATATTTATCGTCAGAAGCTTTAAACGCTTGCTCTATTCTAAAGCCTTCGGGGAGGACTGCATTCAATTTAACCGCAAATTCGCAAGGCTCAATATTCTCTGCTATATGCACGTCAAACCACTCCGCATCGCTCGTTACGCCTACTGAAAGCGCTGAGGCGAATGAAGTCAAGGGATGAGGGTTAAAGCCCTTTGAGAAAGCGATAGGCAACCCTGCACGTCTGAAAGCTCTGTGAATCAATCTCTGTATATCCAAGTGCGATACAAAACGCACCGCATCACTCTTAGTAAACCTTGCAATAATCCGCATATTTATTACCGAAGCAACCGTTGCATCCCTTTCTGCAGTCTTTGGTAGTAATTTCCATAAGCGCTTTTTCTCGTTCTTTCATGAGATATTCTTTTGTTACAAGCATATCTATGTGATCCCATGGTAGTTTTTCTTCGACGTTTCTGTTGCGGGAAGCGTACATTTCCATAGAAAGGCCGTCCTCTGCGAATGCTTGCCTGTACACGTCAAATTTAAAAAATTCATCCCACGAGTCAAGCTTAGCACCTAATTTGTAAGCACGAACGATTACATCGGCCAAGCGCCTATCGCCTCTGGCGAATGAAGCCTCGAGAAGACTTGTCTCTGAGTCGTGGTACTGGAAGTCTATAGAACGCAGTCCTTTGAAGGCATCACGCAGTAGCTTTTGACGTCCTCTTATTTCATCTAGAGCCAATTGCGGTTCCCACTGGAACGGTGTGAACGGCTTCGGAACGAATGTGGAGACGCTTACTGTTACTCTAAGACCCTTTCCGCGTACATCCTTTGGCACAGAGTAATACTCGGCGACAACCTTTTTTGCAAGGTCAACTATTCCAAGCAAATCTTCATCTGTCTCTGTCGGCAAGCCTAACATGAAATAAAGCTTTACACTTGTCCACCCGGATTCAAATGCATCCCTTACACTGCGAATCAAATCATCCTCGGTAACGCCCTTGTTTATTACGTCGCGCAGACGTTGTGTGCCGGCTTCGGGAGCCAATGTAAGTCCCGCTTTTCTGACGGACTGTATTTTTTCGAGATCGTCTTTCAAAGAAGAATCTATTCGCAATGAAGGTAAGGCGATGGAGACATTTTGTTTTGAGTATCTGTCTACGATGTTTTTAACGAGAGTATGGATTTCGGAGTAATCGCCTGTGCTGAGCGAAAACAGAGATATCTCGTCATAGCCGGTACAGTCGACCAACTCGTCGGCATATTTGAGTAGAGTATCGACACTGCGCTCGCGTACAGGCCTATAAATAAAGCCTGCTTGACAGAATCTACAGCCGCGAGTACAGCCTCTAAACGCCTCGAGGGCTATTCTGTCATGTACAATTGACATATACGGTACTAAAAGCTTACCGACATACTCCGCATGCTCAAGGTCCTTGACTACACTGCGCATCGGTCTCTCGGGTACACGATCTGATATGCGATTTAAAGCAACAAATCGGTTATCTTTATATTCTGCCTCATAAAAACATGGTATATATATGCCTTCAATGTTCGCCATTTCCAAGAGCATATCATGCTTGCGCAAACCCTTTTTCTTACATTCAGCATAGACATCCATAATCCTAGGAGTAACCTCTTCCCCGTCGCCTATTACAACTGCATCCATGAAAGGTGCAATGGGTTCAGGATTGCACGTACAAGGTCCACCGCATATTATAAGAGGGTAATTCTCTGTACGCTCATTTGCATAGAAAGGGATACCCGAAAGGTCGAGCATTGTCAAAACATTCGTATAACTGAGCTCGTACAGGAGCGAGAAACCTATAATGTCAAAATCACATAGCGGTCGCTTGCTCTCAAGGGAAAACAGCGGTAAGTTGTTCTCTCTCAACAGGTTTTCCATGTCAGACCAAGGTGTAAACACTCGCTCACACAGAGTATCTTCACGTTTATTGAGTATGTTGTATAGAATTCTTGACCCAAGATGTGACATTCCTATCTCATAGACATCGGGAAAACACAGGGCAAACTTATATTCTGCATCGTTCTTAACAATGCTGTTAAGCTCACCGCCCATGTATCTGGTCGGCTTTTCCACCTTTAACAATAGTTTCTTCAAATCGTGATTATTCAAGGGTTCCTCCGAGGTTTTATTCGCATAATTGTATCATCTCAATCTATACCGGTCAACGCAAAGCTCCTTCAAGGTTACGTTTGAGCCGTATTTTGAGATACCTTCAAGCAATCGTCCCTCATCGATTTCCCCAATCCTTTTCATATCGTCGTCAACAACACATATCACATTATAGTGTGACGACGACAACAAAACTATGGCATCATGGGCTCTCGTACTTGACTTCATCGCTGTAGTCAACGTCCGATAATGTCGACCTGAGTAAATTTTGGCAGCACGCATCGTTATTGCTTTTATTGATGTGGATGATACACTTTTAAGCTCACTCAGTGCAGAGAGTACGATAGTCAAACCCACGACAAATATGGTTATATTTGCTTTGTCGGTTATAACGGTATAGATACCGAGCGCGGATATACATATGCCAATGAACACCCCTAAATATGAGCTTAGCTTTGTAGCTGAACTGTATCCCGTTCTTGAGGCAATAAGAGACCTTAATACTCTACCTCCGTCTAAGGGTAATGCAGGTATAAGGTTAATAAAACATAGTATGAGGTTTATTCCTATCAATTGCGTCGCGGTTTTAGCTTCTATTTCAAGAATTCCAAAAACTGCGTATAGAGTGATACCCATAGATAAGCTTGATATAGGCCCGGCAAGGGCTATGAACAATTCATCCCTGCTTATGGCCAGAGAATCCGGATCAATCCTCGCAACACAACCTATCGGAAGTATTTCTAACTCAATAACTCGTACGCCCAGACGCTTTGCAAATATCAAGTGTGCGAATTCGTGTATACCAAGTGATATCACTGACAACAGCAGCACATCCAAAAGACCGAATACTGCTGCTGTGGGTATAACAAAAACGACCAGAGGATTACACTTAACGGCAATACCCCCAAGCTGTATAGGTTTCATTTATAGGTTAATTCCCGAATTTACCGAAAAGTTCGACATTTTTACCTTCCCTGTTAAGACTGTAACAGACGATATAACCGGAGATACCCAACCTGTCGCCTTTATACAGAGGTTGCCCGAGCTCCACAATTACCTGTCTTAAACCATAGTACGATGCAACCCGTCCGTCTTCCTGCTTAATTGATACGTAATTTCCGCGAACATCGCTATATCCAATCTCATATACTACTCCGGCATCAATGCACTTTACATTGCTTCCGTCATATACATAGAAGCAAGCCATCTTACCATTGTTGATGTATTCTATTTTGCTGTATTCGACAGGTGATGCACTGTCTTTAGATATAGCGAATACCTCTGCTATACCAGGAAACTCTACATATTTGAGCCTTCCGAAAGTATCCTCATTCTCATGTGTGCTGTCATTATTTGAAGATACCTCCTGTGTTGTACCGGATATGCACACGAAAAGCACGATTGTACAAGCGGCTACACAAAGACCTAACTTTATGAGCATAGAAACCGTATGGCTCATATCCCACTTGTTATTAGCATGAGACGAGTATACCTTTGTCTTTTTCCCGAGCCACCTATGGGTTTTGGTC
>JAEDCW010000057.1 GCA_016293975.1 Clostridia bacterium | reverse complement strand
GTCTTGCCGTAGCAGTACAAAGCATACAGTCCGAGCGACTGCCGGGCTCCGCCATCTTTCTTTTTGCCTGTCTGTGTTAAGTCAGGCTTGCAGCAGCGCAGCTTCACCACTTCTATGGAATCCGCTGTTGTAAAGATAAAGTCGGGGCTGATGCTCACCGTGATTCCAAAGATGTCGATAGCTTTTGCCTTTGCCTCGAACGGGGTGCGGGTTTCACATGTGACGTAACTCATAATCTGGTTTTTTGCATCTACGGCATGAATCTTTGCCGTTTCCTCTGTCGGGTAACAGAGTGTTTGAAAGCCCTTTTCCAACTCCTGCTGAATTCTGCTTTTATGTGGAGGTTACTTAAGAGGACTGCTGTTCAGAGTTTCTTACGAATTATTCTGTGTGGATGTTTTCTGTACTGAAGTTTTATACGAAAGTCTGTATACACTGACATTATATAGTATTATGGGTTTTCTGACAATGCTTTTTTCTGCGCTTGCCGGAACTCATCTCCCCTCCCCCTGCGCAGGAGTCGGGGCATGGGGCGAAGCCCCATGACCTATTTCCCGCTTCCATTGAAGGAAGGGGGCAGGGGGTTGGGTGTGTAGGAAGAGTGAACGGCCTTTTTCAGACGCACAAAGCCCCCAACCGCCACCCTCTATCCCCTTTTTTTGCAGGGGGGTCGGGTGCGTCGGGGAAACAAAAACACATCCGCGACGGTATTGCGTCACGGATGTGTTTGAATACAGTATTTATTTTTCCGAAGCGATTACAGCGTAAACCCTTCTTTTTCAAATTTGCCGCGGATGTTCGCGGAGAACGCCTTAACGAGCTCTTCGTTGGTCTCCGTCTTGTCGAGGAGGCTGAGTATCTGCTCCGTTACCTCGCTTGTAGTGCCGCTGGCATACATTCTGCGCATCAGATAGACGAAGTCCTGCTCCTGCTTTGAGAGCAGAAGCTCCTCGCGCCTCGTGCTCGAACGCTGTAGATCGATAGCAGGGAAAATTCGCTTTTCGGAAAGCTTGCGATCGAGATGTATCTCCATGTTGCCCGTTCCCTTGAACTCCTCGAATACCATGTCGTCCATGCGGCTTCCGGTCTCGGTAAGTGCGGTGGCGATTATCGTAAGGCTTCCGCCGTTCTCGATATTTCTTGCGGCACCAAAGAAACGCTTCGGCTTAAACAGCGCTCCCGGGTCCATACCGCCGGAAAGTGTCTTGCCGGTTGCGGGAATGGTCAGGTTGTATGCGCGTGTGAGTCTTGTTATGGAGTCCATAAGCACTACGACGTCCTTGCCGTACTCTACGAGGCGCATCGCACGTTCCATTACCATTTCGGCGATCTTTGTGTGATGCTCGGGCATCTCGTCGAACGTCGAATAGACAACTTCGCCCTTTATGGAGCGCTGCATATCGGTGACTTCCTCGGGACGCTCATCAATGAGCAGTACGATGAGGTGTATGTCGGGATGGTTCTCGCTGATTCCCGTTGCGATTTCCTTTAACAGCGTAGTCTTACCTGCCTTGGGCTGGCTGACTATCATACCCCTCTGCCCCTTGCCTATCGGGGCGACGAGATCTACGAGCCTTACTGTGCGGTTTTGCTTGCGGTCGAGCTTTTTGTTTTCAAGAGTGAGCCTCTCTGTCGGGAATATCGGTACTAAGTCGTCAAACGACTTGCGCTTCATGGTCTCCTCGGGCGGTGCATAGTTAACCGAGTCCACAATGAGCAATGCAGAGAACCTGTCGGAATCCCTGTTGGGCTTGCTTCTGCCGGTGATATAGTCGCCGGTCTTGAGCATGAAACGCCTTATCTGAGCGATTGAAATGTAAATGTCGTTGCATCCTGCACAATAGTTGTTGGTTCTTATGAAGCCGTAGCCGTCCGGCATTATCTCGAGCACACCGCCGACCTCGATCACGTCGTCACCTGCCAATATGCTCGATACGTCGGGGTTTACGCCTCCGGAGTTGTCCTGTGCGTCGCTGTCGCGCATCGAATCCTGTCTCGAAGCAGGTTCGCGTGCAACATAGTCCTTCTGCTGATAGACGTCAGAAGAATAACCGCGCTGATAGCCGTCAGGAGAATAGCCGCGCTGATAGCCGCCTTGTGAGTAGCTGTCGTTTTGTCTGCGCTGATAGCCGTCGTTCTGCTGATAACCGTCATTCTGGTTATATCTCTGATAACCGTCATTCTGTCTGCGCTGATAGCCGTCGTTTTGACCATATCTCTGATAGCCGTCGTTTTGGCCGTATCTCTGATAGCCGTCGTTCTGCCTGCGCTGATAGCCGTCATTCTGTCTGCGCTGATAACCGTCATTTTGCTGATAACCATCGTTCTGGTTGTATCTCTGGTAGCCGTCGTTCTGCCTGCGCTGATAGCCGTCGTTCTGCCTGCGGTCGTTATCCTGCCTCTGATATGTCTGTATACGGCGTACAGGCTCTGCAGGCACATGATATGTGGGTCTTTGAAGCGGGGTTGGTTCCTCCGCCATGTCGGGTTTTTGTTCGTCTGTAATGTCCTCGATCATAAAATCGCGTGGCGGCTCGACCGGTTCGGTGGGGTTCAAGACTGATATGTCCCCGCCTGCCATAATGATGTCGATCAGGTCGTCCTTGCGATACTTCGTGAGACTCTTAACGCCTTGCATTTTAGCAAGCTCTCTCAAATCTGCCAGACTCTTCTGTGAAAGCGTTTTTCTATCCACTTTTGCCTCCTAAATAGATGTGGCCGTGCACCGCAATAGATGTGACGGAAAACACGACGCGACCTGCGAGAAAATCCGCAAGTCTCTTGTTTTCTGTGGGATTGCAATAAAGAGATTCGGATTGGTGGCACCAACACCATTCACGAGTAATCATTATCTGCGGTAATTCTACTGCAACTTAGGTGCTTTAGTCAACTGCGAATTATAATTTTATTTGACAGAGCACAAAAACACATCATATTTGGAACAAGTCAACAATAATCTGTATAAATACGTATACTGACGGAGGTGTGCATATGGACAGACCGATACTGGAGGGCGCAGGGACAAGGCTCAAGACACACGCCATTCACATAGAAAACAGGGAGCTTATGAGCATCACGGGCATAAAGGAGGTAATAAGCTTCAATGATGTGGAGATAGTGCTTATGACCGATCTTGGGGAGCTTCGCATAGAGGGCAATGACCTGCGAATAACGAAGCTCAACGTGGACGACGGCAATGTTATCATAGAAGGTCAGATAATCGCACTTGAATACGAGGAGACAACTATGCAAAAGGGTGGGCTGTTTTCCAGAGTGTTCCGTTAATGAGGGGCACTCTCGGCCAGGCATTTGAGTTTGCGGGAGCGGTGTACACGGGGCTTATCATAGGGCTTATATACGACGGCTTCAGACTGCTCAGAATGCCGTTTCCAAACAAACCAGTCACCATAATTTTAGACAGCGCTTTCTATATTGTCGCAGGCGCTGTTTTCGGGTATTCGCTGTTTGTGCTTAACGGCGGCACGCTGAGACTCTACATCATAGCGGGGGCGTTATTGGGCGTGGCGTGGGAGCAGTTTGGGGTAAGCCTCACGTTTAGGCGAATGATTTCACATTTTTTGCGCAAAACAGCAAAAAAATAGCTTGCCTGCACAAGAGAATAACCATATAATAACAGTACAATATATGATGGCGGAAGGGTACTGTCATTATGGGTGAACAGGTTAAACAGAGCCGCAAGTCGACTGGAAAAAAAAGGAGCGGAATTGCTGCCTTTGCTTTGTTGTGCGCTATTGCAGTGCTTGTATGCCTTACTGCCATATCATTCGTAAACAACATGAAAGCCAAGGCGGAGTTGGATGCGCAGTACAGCGCGCTTGAGGACGAAAACCGCGCACTCAAGATGGAGGAAGAGCTGCTAAGGACAATGCTCGACTATTCGCAGAGCAAAGAATACTTGATACAGCTTGCGCGAGAACGTTACGGTTTTGTTCGCCCGGGAGAAATAGTGTTTGACATCAATCAAACGACACCCGATGAATGACAGATTCGGGTGTTTTTTTGGTGGGCACGATAAATCCTGTGGGATTCGGTACAAAATTCACCGTTTGTTAACCTAATTCCCATGAAAAAGCATTATTATTTATACAAATAACAACGGAGTTTTACAGACATATGAGCAGGAGATTCAAAATAACGGTCGTGGGGGTGCTGATTGCCGCAGTTTTGCTGACGGTCGGCTGTTCTGCGCAGAAAAACTTTCTGACGGACGATCTTAAAACGCCCGCAGGCGGACTTCTCTCCGACGACCTTTATATAGAGCTTGGAAAGACGCTCGTTTCAAGCATCATATCGGATACCGAGATGCTCGCCTGCTCGGCCGAATTGAGGGTGTTTTGCGATTTGAACGGATACACCGACGTATCGAGCCGCACGAATGCTCTGTTTTGGTGGAGCGCATGGAAAGTAAACGAACTGCTTTCACCGGAAACGACATATGTAAAGCTGCCGCCAAGGCTTATAGGCGAGATCTACATGAGGGCATTCGGCGAAGCCTTTGACGGATCTAAACTCGTGCTCGACGGCGATATCGCAGAGAAGAGCGGCGACAACTATTTTGTAAAGCTCGACTGCGAAGCTTTCCCGATACATGCGAGCATGAGCAGCTTTAACGAGACCGACGGCGTATACACTTTCTCCTATGTGGACAGCCGCAGCGACACGACGATGTTTGGCGAGGTGTGCGTATCGTTTACATCGATAGACGATATGTTCTGTATTAATTCGATAGAAAACACCACAGAGCCTTTGGGCATATACGACACGGCTTATATTGACGACGAGCTGTTTGTATTGCCCGATGCCGAGACATTTATCTGCAGAGTGCTGCCCATACGCATGACCGCAGACAGGCTGTTTGCATACGACGACGAAAAGTACGTCACTTTCCTGCTTTCAAACTATATGCCCTATCTGTTGGAGGATTCGGGGCTCGGGGCGGATTCCGCCTATTACAATTTGAAACTGAGCTCGGATAACGCAAGTAAGCTCCTCGAATCAATGGGAGTAACGTATATCGATATAAACAAAATAGCCGAATCGTGGTGGATGGTCAACGTCGAAGGCATGGATTTGCCGAGCAAAAACCACGTCGGTAAGCCCGTACTCGCGCAGAAGGACGGTTATTTCTACATATCCCCCTACTGCCCGTATGGTGTCTCTTTTGCACTTTTGTGTGCGCCGGAAGCCGTGCAGGAGGGCGATCGCGAGCCTATGTCCGATACTGATGTAGATATTGATAGTGATATCTGTCAGTCGGGGCAATTCGTAAGCGAATACATATACACGCCGAGTGAGCTCGACTACGGCGGCTACGTAGAGCACGGCACGGTCGAGGTGGATTACACCTGCTTCGGGGACGGGCGGCCCATTATGGATGAAATCGGTTTTATTGAGCGGTCGCTCGATATTAAGAGCTGTTTTGACATATCCGACCTTGATATTACACTCGATGAATCGGAGCTTCAGCTTGCGCTCTGCAAGGCGAGGATAGCCGCACTTGCGCTCACAGGCGAGGGCGAAGCGCCGGAACTCAGCATAGACACACTCGCTTGTTCGCTATTGAGCTTTGTGCGCACATACGAAGAAAACCCGGGCTTTGCTTATCATGGCGAAGCGTTTGCGGTGCTCTCCGATGACACAGGCAGAGCGCTTGCGAATATGCTCTATGGCGAAGAGGGCGCCAGATTGTATGACGAGCTCGTGCTTTCGGATGACGGCTTTGTCTATAGCGCAGACGGCAAGCTCTATCTGCGTTACGACATAGTAGCTCCCACGCGCATAGAGATAACGCCGCTAAGCGGTGCGGATTTGGGCAGCTACTATTACATACATCAGTCCGACGGAAGTTATTGGTGGACGGGAATAGTACGCTGCGAATTCTCCCCCATGAAAGACGGCGATCCCATGACCTGCCGCGTAATAGAGTTAACCTCACAAGAGAGGCGGATAAGATACCCGTCTTAAACGCTCTGATGCAAAAGCACTGCAATGAATCAAAAATGAGCGCATTCAGCGCACCGCGCCTCCCGCCGCAAAAAGGCTCGGGGGCGTTTGTATGACAAGCAGAAGAATGCGTCATGTTTAACACAGATGGTGCAAAGGAGGTATCTGCGTGAATATAGGACAGGGAGTAATAGAGCTGGACGTACACGGCTGTACGTGGTATCAGGCGAGGGCGATAATCGACTCGACACTGAAGCGCGCTTCCAAGTCCACCTATAGGATACGAATAATACACGGCTGTAACAATGGCACACGCCTGCGCGACATGGTACGCAAGTACTACGCAAACCACGCTAAAGTAAAGCGCATAGAGCTTGGGCTCAACCCTGGGCAGACGGACCTTATACTTAGAGAGTTGTACGGATGAGGAGCCGTCGGGGTATTGCCGAATAACTGAATTACAGAACAATAAAAAACGAGAGAAAGCATTTGGCAGTCTCTCGTTTTCATATAAATAATGAGTAAGCAATAAGCCGAGTTCTGTCTGGTGCGACCATCTATCTAGGCGCATAGTTACCTGTGCGCTCAAGCGATTACAGAGAGCGTGACGAGCAGCCATTAAATGCTCTCATTCCAATCTTGCTCCGAGTGGGGTTTACAGGGCCGACAAGTCGCCATGTCGCCGGTGAGCTCTTACCTCGCCTTTCCATCCTTACCCTTGCGGGCGGTTTATTTCTGTTGCACTTTCCTTGAAGTCACCTTCACCGGGTGTTATCCGGCACTCTGCTCTGCGGAGCTCGGACTTTCCTCATGTTGCCATGCGGTCGCATAGCTTACTCAAAATTTCGCATTGGTTTTATTCGGCTACTGCCGAATCGTAGAGTATTCTTCCGCAGTTTTCGCAGATGACCAGCTCGTTTTGCTGGCAGACCTTTCGTATCACCACGGATGGGAGCTGCATCTTACAACCGCCGCACTGGTTGTTCTCTATCGTCACCATGGGGTTGGCGAACTTTCTCCTTATGGATTTATACCGCGTTGAAAGCTCTCTGGGAAGCACCGCTTCAATTGCCAAAAGGTCCTTCTTTGCCGCTTCTATCGCGGGCATTGCCGCTTTGCGTTCTTCTTCGCATTCGGTTCTGAGTGCGGTGTACTCGCCCATGGAAGCGCGGCCTTTCTGCTTCGCGTCCGCAAGCTCATGTGCCGCACGGTCTATCCATGTCAATGTATCCATAAGCTCCTTGCTGAGCGTCTTTATCCGGGAGAGAAGCTTCTCCATAGATTGACGGGAGTACATAACCTCTTCGGAAGTACATTCCTCGTCGGTTTCCATTATCTCGAAATCGGATATCTCAAGTGCATAGTCATGTTCAAGCTCTGCTACTGTTGCCTGCATATCGTTGAGCTTTGCGCTCTTTGCGGCAAGTTGCTCCGTCAATGAGGTTACTGCTTCCTGCTGTTCGGTCAAAAACCTGTGTACCTTGTTGAAACGCTTGCGCGCCTCGGTGTGCTTTAGGCCCGACTCTATATCTTCCAATTTTGTATATGCAACGTGGTATTGCTGCAGGGTGGCCAGATTGTTCATGTAAACACCTCGCTTTCTATTAGATACGACGCCCTCCGTCAAACATAACGAAACGGCGCCCTGTTACATGAAGCCACTTTATATTGTACATCATGGGTATGCATCTGTAAATCGCTAATCAAGTGGCTGATAACCACGTTTTCTGTCTCAAAATGTCCGCAGATTACTACAGCCTGCCCCAAAACAGCCGCTTCAAGTGCCTGCGAGTGTTTACATTCGCCCGTAACAAACGCATCCGCACCCAATTCACGCGCTAAAGCCATGTCGCTCGCGCCGCTCCCGCCCAACATCGCCACGGTCTGCACCGTCTTTTCCGGGTGGCCGGTGTATCTGACTTGTGCATGGAGTTTATCTCTGCAATGTGCGGCAAACTCGGAGAGCTTCATAGCGTTTTTGAGCTGTCCTATGCGCATGATATGCTCTTCTCCCGCGACAGCGGCGTTTTCCACGCCTAACACCTCTGCGAGAGCGTCGTTGACGCCTCCAAGAGCGGCATCGAGGTTAGTGTGCATAGCGAACAGCCCTATGCCGGCATTTGCGAGCGCATATACCACGGCAGAAGAAGGGTCGTCGGAGAGCAGGCGCTTAATCGGCTCAAACATAAGCGGATGATGGGTGACTATTAAGTCAAAGCCCTCCGCCCGCGCCTCCCCGACGACGTCGAGCGTACAGTCCAGGGCCACAAGCACGCGCCTTATATCCGCAGCTTTCGGGCTGACGAGAAGCCCCACGTTGTCGAAACCGAGCGCCAATTCCGGGGGCGCGATATGTGCGCACGCCTCGATAAAATCAATGAGTTTCATAGTCT
>JAEDCW010000056.1 GCA_016293975.1 Clostridia bacterium | reverse complement strand
GCAGTACCGGTAAGGCTGCCGCCCTGCATGATACGAATTGTGCCGCCATTGGAAATCATTCCGTTATTCGCCAGAGAACCGCCGTTGCCTTGAATCTGAAGTACAGCACCTTCGCTATTTCCGAAATAGCCTGTGGTTCCAATCACACTTGCGCCCTGAATTTCAAAGGTAGCATCAGCATAGTTGTTAATTCTTCCGTTTATGGTCAGCACGCCAGATACGATATAGTGACCTTCGCTGGAAATCACATAACCGGTTTGCTTCTGCGGCAAGGTCAGATCACAAAGCTGATACAGATATGCTCCCTTGGAAATATAGAAGGATCCATCTTCTCCAATGATGACAGTTGCATCATCATCCAAAGTCAGGGTACCAAAAGATTCAACCTCAACAACACCCTTGTTCATATACCAGTTTGAACCAATTGCCATGCACCCATTCTGGTAAAGAGTTCCTATTATGGTTGCAATATTGTTTATGTATGTATTGCCATTGTTCTCTATGGTGCCTGTGGAGGAAACCGTCAGCTCATCATTAAATGTAACTTCTGAGTTGTTTGCACATACAATCTTTCCAGAAATGGTCACTGCACCGTGGAATCGGCAATCCTGCAATGTCAGTTCTCCATCGGATGTCACGGTAACAGGCGCAGTTATCTCAGTAAGCTTGACAATTTCTTTTTTGTCAGAAATCGTTAACGAATCTCCCAAGTAGTGAACATAGCTGACATTTTTATCTTCCTGAGCCGCCCAGAAATCGTCTTCGGAATAGGTTCTGGCGCGAAGGCTCATTGATTTTGTACCAGTTCCGCTCACATTTTCAAACCATGTAAGGTCAACATCTTCGGGATACTCAACCGTCGGAGAATAACTCAGGCCGCCATTATTGATAACTGTGCCTGTAATATCCGCATCATCCTCAATTATCAGCGTAGCGCCCTCTGCAATAATTAGCTGACCAGTCTGATTGATACGGAGATTGCGCACTTGAATTTCTCCTTGTTCAATATTAACAGACCCACTGTAAACTTCCAGAGCACTGCAATAAATCCATTCAGAAGTTTGGAATGTTGCATTCCCTCCAACAATGCGGATTGTACCTTCTACCCTTCCGTTTACCGTGAGCGAAATGCCGTCCGGCACTCTAAGAGTACTGAACCATACATAGATACCTTGCGGTATGGTCAAATTCTCTGTCAGGGTAATAGATTCTCTAACTCGAATGTTTGTCTTGCCGGCAAGAATTGCCGCACGGAGATCTTCCTCGGAATACACATAATTGCCACTCGAAATAATAATCGTTTCGCTGTCAATCGGATCGGTTGAATCGATGGAGGAAACCAGCGTTACCCCATCGTAAGTTGCGTTCTGCAAGTAGATGTAGCCATTCACATTATAGAATCCAACATCGCTCACAGTGGTAACAACGCTTGCCCGGTTGATCAAAGTTGCGCCGGAATACAGATAGAGATTGCTGTAGTTTGCAAAATAGGCATTTTGGCTGTTTGTAATGCTTGCATCCTCACCGCGAACCTCAATGGTGCCATTGCTGGTAAATGTTCCATTGTTCACAAAAGCAGCCAGTGCGCCCTTATAATAACCGCTGCTTGAATTCCAACCGGACTGATCGTTCACATACAATCTGCCTTCGCTGGCAAAGGTGCCGTTGTTCGTCAGTTTGCCAGAATAAACATTGGCATAACCATTGACTGTTAAGAATGCGCCCTTTTCAACGACCAGCTCGCCGTAAATATGGAGATTATCCACTGTCAAACTGACATTTTCAGGGACAGTGATCGTAACGCCGTCTTCGATGTTCAGGGAGGAAAGCGTCATGCTGTTCGGCAGCGCAATGCTGTTATCTGCAGAATTGCTGGCTTTGTCCACATAATAGCTCGTATAGTTCTTCCCTGCCGCAGATACCGCCGCTGCAAATCCTCTTGCGCCGACAACTTGGACATCGTCTGAGCCAGAGATAACCGCCCCGGTAACCGTGGTATGATCAGAAAGCCCCTCAGAGAATACGCCGTACTCGTCGTAATAATCCTGACCGGATTTCTTTGAAACGATTTTCCCCTGCATATTAAGGGCAGAGGCATAATCGTACACCATGATTGAATACTTTCCGGCTGTCTGGAGCGTTCCGTTATTTCTGAAAATGCTGTTGTCGTGGATTCTCATGTTGGATACATCCAACATGAATGTACCATTGTTCGTCAATTCCGCATCATCGTATAGATAGAAATAGGAGTCTTTTACCGTCATTGTTGCTCCGCTTGAAACGACGATATCACCATATACATAACCGTACTGCATCGTCAGGTTTGCACCGTCTGCAAGCGTCAAAGTAACTCCATCATTGATGTAAAATCTATTTGTGATGGAATAGCTCCCCGCCGACAGCTCCACGCTATTATTTGCCAAAACTTCATCCGCACAAAGCGTAACCTGATTATACGTGCGTTTCATTGACAGGCATTTCTTGAGGCCTTCCGTGCCATAGACATAGGCAGAAAGAGATTTATTCTTTCCCGTTTCGATTTCCTGTCCGTCAATCATCGCTTTGGTGTTTGCAGGAACATAGGTGCCGTCCGCTTTGTAATAATCATATTGGCTGCCGAAGGTTTCGATATTTTCATTGTTGATTCCGGTAACCGTAGCGCCGGCATAGACATTGATCACACTATCAATCGTCTTCTGCGTGTATGTTCCCTCATTTGTCAAGGTGCCGTAGATATACCAGTCACCGTCTTGAATCAATTCCGCGCCCTGCTTGTTCAGCAATGCTGCGCCCGCCTGAACGTACATATAGCCGGAAGCGTTCAGTGTGCCAGAGTTTGTCGCGGTGGCACCGCTCTCAATCCGCAGGTAACCGTTTTCTTCGTGCTGAATTCTCCTTCCGTCGGAAAAGCTCTCATAATAATAGCGTTTTCCAATGCTGAAGCCTCCGCCTTCATTAACGTTAAGCGCCCCGTAGACCATGGTATCGCCAACGGTCAAGGTATTGCCCGAACCAATGGTCAGCGTTACGCCGGCACTGATTTCCAGTTCACTCCACTCGTAAGTTTTTGCTGTTGTTACCGCAGGAATGACCATGTTGGAATCGTCTTCCTCGTAGAGCCAGATGCAGTCAAAGTTCTCTTTGGACTTGAGGAACTTTTGGAATCCCGCTGCCCCATACACTCTGGCATAGCTGTAAGCGCTACCTTCAATAATTGCAGCACCCTCAATGTTATACCCGGATATTTCTGCATCACTGGTATAACTATCGAAGGTAAACGTATTGGACTGCTTGCGGATTTTTATGCCGTCCATCCCTTTGGCGGTCGTTCCTCGGCTCATGTAGACCTTATCAGAAACCGCAAGAGTCCCTTGATTGTCAAGCACGGCCCCATTGTAAAGATCAACCCGATTTGCAGACAAAGTTCCGTTCTCTTCAATCACAACGCTGCCACCGTTAATATAGAGGTTCTCCACGTTCAGCGTCTGATTTGCGCCGATTTTAAGCGTACTTCCCTCATAGACATGCAGATCTGTTGCTGTTACCGTTGAGAGAGCAACCGGCAAAGAAAGAACTTCATTTTCCATCTTGCCATAGTTTTCAATAGTAAGCTGGTCGAATTTCTGAGTCGATTGCAAGGCAGCCGCTAACCCAACAGAGTTATGAACCGTTGCATACCATTTCGGTGTATAAGTAGTTCCAGTAACGGTAGGTGTAGAAAGCTCCGAACTCGGATTGCCCTCTTCATCATAGTCAACCCAGTTTCCGCCAACCGTTACATTCAGATTCTGCATTTCAAGCGCAGAAGCCGAATCAGACACATGGATATCATAGTTTTCTGTAACCTGAATCGTTCCCTTGTTATCGAATATACTGCGATCACTAATATCCAGATAAGCGCCATCTAACCGAACTGTTCCATTATTGGTCAGTCTTCCTTCTCCACTTAGTGTGTAGAATCCATTTTTGACTGTGAATTTTGCATCTTCGGCAACGCAGAGATTTCCGGAAAGATCGCCGTCATTAATCTCTAACTCGCCTTCATTTAGGTTCAATGTTACTCCACGATTGACGCCGAAATAGGGTATTGTCTGCTTGGTAACCGAGAGCTCAATGAGGTTGTTATTTTCATCCTCGTCGGGCCAAAGATCAATGCTGTTATACTGCCGTCCCATTGTCAGGGAATTGTGCAAGCCGTTTGTGCCGTAAACGTAGGCCGCGAGGTTATAGGCGTATGCAGAAACACCTCTGGGCTGAGCAACAGTAATTGCCTGATTATCAACGGTTGCAGATTCATTACTTAGCTCATTGCGTCCATCTGCATAATACCAGTCCAAGCCACTGCTATGGAATTCAAGCCTGTCCTTGTCGATGCCGCTAACGGAAGCTCCATTGTAAATGACAATCTTTTGGGGGGAATTCTCGTATGTATATGTTCCATTATTCTGAAGTGTACCATAGACATTCCAGTTGGTTTTGGCATTTACCTGTTTGAGTAAGCCGTTGTTTTCAAGTGTGCAGCCAGAGTCGATGCGAAGCGGCATGTCAGTTTCAAAAGTACCACTGTTGACTGCCTCGCCTCTGAGATATATTCTTCCCCAAGTATTGTTTTTCTGATACTTCACATTCATGGTTCCTGCATTATACAGGCGTCCATATACTTGCAGATAGCCGCCATTCTTTTGAAGTGAACCGTTATTTTGGAGTTTTGCAGCAGCGAAAATATCGAGACTACTGTCATTTGTGGTAAAAGAAGCTCCTTGATTGACAATCAAATTACCTCTGACCTCGATAGAGCTATTAGTGACAACATTCGATGCAATGACAAGCGAAACGCCATTTTCAACTGTAATCCCTTTCTGAATAGCGCAGTCTTTACTGATTTCAACCGTATTCGCCTGTGGATCGTCCTTGTCATAGCATAGTATGATTGCATTGTAATTCTTGCTGCTGCTCAGCGCATTTTCAAGGCCCTTACTGCCATAAACATAAGCAGCCCCAGAATAACTATATCGAACCCCTGCACCGCCGGTATTGATATCGCCCGTTTGGATGTCCATAGTGCCGTCGGCATAGTAGATGTCATCGCCACTATTTGTATAGACCCTCTTGCCGCTCAGACCAGATGCAGAAGACCCCGGATACATCGTAATGGGCATGCTTCCGCTCAGCGTTCCCTGATTGTTCAGAAGACCGCCGCTATAAATACCTATAGAGCCGTTGCAGGTCAAATCGCTTCCTGCAGGAACATTCAGCGTGCCTTCGATGGAGAGATTTTTTGCCACCGTAAGTTTGGACTGATTTGCTACAGTAAGAGAAACCCCGTTCTCAATAACAACATCCTTGCGCAGTATTGCGTTTTCAGGCAAGGTGATCTCATTGTTAACTGCGTTGCTATCCGCACAAAGGTGAAGACCCGTGTACTCACGCTCAGAGTCGAGAGCATTTTTAAGGCCCTTTTCGCCGTAGGCATATGCGTTATAGGCATACGCGTTCAGATTTGCAGAAGAAACCTCAACCTCAATCGTGTCAGTATCGTCCAGTTTGATATTTCTATTGCTCAATTTAGTTGTGCCATCTGCGTAGTAATAGTCAGAATCATACACAGTATAGACTTTGCAATAGCCGATTCCTGCTATCGTTGAGCCGTTAAAAGCGTTGATTTGAGCCGAATTCCATGAGTACTCGTAATTTTGATTATTCTGGACTTTTCCGTAAATATACCAAATTCCATATTGGTAAAGGTCGCCGTTATTCGTCAGCGTGCATCCCGCTCCAAGGGTCAACAAACCTCTTGTTACTAAAGTACCGTTGTTCGTCAAAGAAGCCTTGAACTCGCTGTTCTCATTCAGCGTCAGTTTTGCTCCACTTGCAACCGTAATGGGCTTTGTTGCGATAAAGGCTTCATCAACGACTATGTCTTCCGTTACTGTGATACTGGAATATGCGCTATTTTTTATTGCTGCCACAAATTCTGCGCCCGCGGCAACACGCGCTGAAACAGGACCGCTATCACCGCCGCCAGAGCTTGATCCGCCGCTGGGTTTCGTGTCTTCTGGCTTTGCAGATTCTGTCGTAGTTTCCTTGACGCTGTTTTCAAGCTGCTGCTTCAAAGTAGCAGAGTCCGAATTGATGCTAATGTCGTTTTTATTTGCTGCTTCGATATTGTTGATTTTAGCGGATGCATCTGCATTCAACACCGTATTTGCGCCGCTTTCCGCCTTAATCGTATCGACTTTTGCAGTGCTGCCAAGGTTGATTTTCGCCTCTGCCTGTGCGCTTGAATTATCAGCGGATACTGTAATCTCCGCAACGGTACCGTCGATGTTGACCGTGGCGTCAGACGGAACGCTGATCGTGCCCATCTTGGCATTCTCGCCCGTACTCAGCTCCGCCGAAGCAGCACTTGCATTAACGACTGTGTTCGCAACCGTTCCGGATTCCACACTGACGCTTGCCTGAGGCGCGTTTACTTCAAGATTTGTAACAACAGCATTACTCATTACAACAGGAGCACTGCTATCAACGGAAACCGTAAGGAAGGTTCCCTCCAGCTTCACGCTGTCGGAACCATCATCCACAGAGATAATGTCGACCTTTGCTCCATCTGCTGACAGGACGCGAACACCGCCGCCGGATGTCTTGCTGACGATAACGCTGCCCACATTGCTCTTATTGACAATCTTAATGGAGTTCTCGCCGCCGCCACGAACAACAACGCGTCCGGACACAGTCGTGTTGTCTATCGTCACTTCGCCATCGCCAACGCCGTCACCGATGATAAGGTCGCCCTTAATCGTAGCGTTTTTCACTGTGACACCGGGCACATTGATGATGACATTGCCCTTCTGCTCGCCGCTATAGACGCCGTTTTCCGTGGTCAAATAGCTACCGATTACATTGTAGAGAACCTGTGCTACTTCCTCGCGGGTGATAGTAGCCCTTGGATTGATTTTTCCGCCATTTCCATTGACGTAGCCCGCCTTTGCCATAGCCGCAAGGTACGGACGGGCATAGTCGGAAATATTTCCCTGATCTGCAAAGGCAAGCAGTGCGGAATCATCAGACTCCTCGAGCTTGATTGCACGGGCAATCACGGTAAAAGCGTCTTGGCGGGTAATGCCATTGGTCGGGTTCAGCTTCCCGTCTGCACTTCCGTAGAATGTTTTCATCTGGACAGCTTTCGCCATTTCCGGATAATACCACTCATTCTCTGAAACGTCAGAGAACATTGTAATATTCGCCTGCTCTTCAGCTCCGAAGAGTCTGTTGAGCACTGTTGCCATCTCTGCTCTGGAAATAGCCTTTTGGGGGTTCAGCATACCATTGCTATCACCCTTCAAGATACCCTGAGCAATTGCGTTTTCAAGGGCATCGTAAGACCAATATGAGGATATTGGCATATCGGGAAAGAGCCTCTCTTTCCCTTCTTCAACTGCATAAGACATTGGCACCATACCAAGCATCATGCAGAAAACAAGGATAATTGCTAAATACTTTCGTAAATAGGTCTTCATGTCAGCCTCCACATTTCAGAAAGTTTTATGTCTAAATTAAATAATAAACTCATGCCATATATTACATATTACCATTTTTGTTTAGCATAATCAAGCCGAAAAAACATTTGCAGTCTGTGATTACGATTCTGAAGCAACGCCAGAATTGTCTGTTTGAATGTAGAGTTCCTCCGCATCCAATAATGCCTTTTTCAGTATGTTAGCATAGGGCAAGGCAAGGGGAATCTCCTCCAGCCCATCTATTACATCGTCGATGCTGCCGCAGAGCAGCGCATACATTTTTTGATAATCTGCCATAACGCAACTCCTCCCTTCCTTAAAACCATAACACATATTTTACTTAAAGTAAATGTTCTTTTTCTTTTGATAAATTATATTTTACGCCAATAATTGGTAGCATATTGTTGAGGTGAGGTTATGCATACCAATTATCCGGACAAGTACATTACAATGGGACTGAAAATTGCTTACTATCGTAAGAAGGCTGGTTATACGCAGGAAGCCTTTGCCGAGGAAATTGGCAAAAGTGTAAATTTCCTTGCTCAGATTGAGGGAACCGGCACCGTCCGAGGCATCTCCCTCGAAACATTGTTCAAAATCGCAGAATGTCTGAACATCTCTCCGGCAAAGCTGTTGGAGGAAGATTTATAGGCCGCCCTGCTTTGTTCGTAGGATCTGAACTTTTTAAGTTTCAGCTAAATGCAAAAACACTCCGGACAGCGTCCAATGTATGGATCTGTCCGGAGTGTTTGATAATTAACTGCCATCTAAGTAGAAAATCGTAGCATTACTTATGTTTGAAAAATGCGAAAACTTTTGGTTGCAAAGATATTTGAATTGTCTGGAGTAGTACACTGTAAGTGCAGTCGCAAATCCCCCAAAAATCTGTTAAACTGAA
>JAEDCW010000017.1 GCA_016293975.1 Clostridia bacterium | reverse complement strand
TCACCTATCGCAAATGCTCTCATTGAAGTGAAAGGAGAAAGCTTTATTACACTCTTTCGTGCAGAGAGCAACGAAAGCGGCTATTATAAGCTTGATATACCAGCAGGCAAATATCCGTTTTTGACAGCGGTAAAAGACTATGGAGTAAACTATTTAGAATACTGGTGCCAAAATATTACACTTCAAAACGATATGTCTTTGGATGTGAGTTTTGACAAATTAGAGATATACGGATTACATGTGTTTTTAATCAAGGGCGCTGGAAATAGCTTGATGGCATATTTTAGACCCATGAGTTTACCGAAATTCCAACAAGGAGCGCGAGACATTGCACCAGAGGATATTACTATCAAGGTCGTTATAGACAATCGAGAGATGCCCGTTATTATGACTAATTTAGTCAAGGAATTTGCGGAAGATCGTGAAATGTCTGCATTCCTTATCCAAGTTGAAACAACCGAAAGCAATATGTTGTGGCATAAGTTTGATTTGCAAATCGTAGATAAAGATAATCATTATGGTGCAGCAACGATTTTCAATACTGACATTTGACGTGAATAGCAAAGCCAATTTCAGTTTGTCGAACAGATACACGGGCTCACTTCTATACGGGGTAATCCCACATGTGCGCTCTGCGAGGCAAAACGTCCTGGGTACCCTAAAATGTCCAGGTGCTTTATGTCACTGCGTTGCGAGCAAGGGACTGTATTTCTTGCGCCGCTTTGTGGCTATCCTCTTAAGGTAAAAGGAGTGACCACTTTCGTCACGCCTTTTGTATATTTTACTGTCTTACGACACTCCGCCAATCGTGTTGGGCTTTATCCGTCAACCGGAGTATTCGCCGCCTATAAACAGGCTCCTATGCTTGCCTTCATCGTCGACGTAGGAATTAAAGTCACCTTGTCCATCCATTTGAATCCTTCCGCGCCTTCTGTCATACGTCTCAAATATCACGACGTGCATTTCGGGATTATATGTTACAAGGCGCACCATAGTGCCTTTCTCAAGTATCTCGCTTGCGTACTCCCCGTCCTCTTTGAGTATTTCAAACTCATAGTCTATAGCAAGCACGAGGTATTCTATTATGGTTATGTCTCCCTTTATACAGCCGCTCTCTTTGAGCCATTCGTAATTTACATAGCCATCGCCGTACTCCGTCAATACGTATAAGTCTTCCGTATGCTCCCTTTCAAAGGAATCCCCGTATGGGCCGTTAGCGTCGGGAGGATTAGTAAGCTGAATCGTAGAGCCCGCAGGTACGGTGATCGCCGCAGGCATACCAGAGGCATCTATGCCCTGTATCTCAAATTCCTTAATTACCTCAAAGCTATACCAGTCTTCATTGTCGTGAAGCGGGCAGTAATGATTACTGACCGTCATATCGTTGCTCTTGAGTACGAGCGCTTCACCGTCGTATCTATACTCGGGGTATATCATCCTGTTGCCTGCCAGATTGCTACAGCGGTATTCAGCAGACACATCACCGTTCGCGGTAACGCGATATATCCTTCCGGCATACGGGTTATTCTCCGCATTTCCGTACATATAAGTTTCAATATACGGTAAGCCGTGCATGTTTATCATCAAATCGTCCGGGTCAAAGCCGTCGCCCTCAAAGTCTATGGCGGTAAGCGAAACTTTCATTTCTTTGATGAAAAACGGTGTTTCCATGGTTCCAACGTGCTTGGCGTCGCCGTTGACATTGATGTAGAGGTCCCACGTCGTCTGCGGCAAGTATTCCTTCGAGCTCGTAATGATTGCGCGCACCGTCATTTCGCCTATTTGCACGGTCTCTCCCACTGCATATTGCTGTATCTGCAGATTATCGGGATTGTCGATCAGATAACAATAAGGGTTGTTAGACTCGCCCCCGTTCCCAACGAACTGAGAGTAAGTCAACTCGTCTGCCATCGTCATTGGGTCGACAGTCGGCCCCAGCGATATTTGAGGCGCAGGTGTGTCGGCGCTTGGCGTTTGCGTAGTCACAGGCTCATCAATCCGGTTGCATCCGAGTGTCGTCATTACGGCAAGTATTGCCATGAGAATCGACGCTATGCGAAGTATCCGATAAATGTCAGTTTTCATTGCACATATCCTCCTGCAAATCAAATTGTGTTTTTATTTTTGTAATGACTCTTCGATCACAATAGACAAAACTCTGCCGCATACAGTACAGCTAACCCTACCATTCATCGCCTGTCCTGGTGTATGCGCTGTGAGTGGAACAACCGTTATTCCGCAATCAGTACACGACTTCCAGTGTACTGTGCTATTCGAGCTGTAGCTTGACGGTGTAGTACATTCAACATTCCATGGCGTTTTTGCCGAATATCCCGAAAAATACGAACTCGTAGTAACATTTCTTTGAGTAACCCTGTCTATATTGGTACTACCTGTGGTAGCATCAATTATTGTTGTATTATTGTTACCTAGTTGAGAAACATATAGTACTATATGGTGATTAGCTTTCACATAGAAATCCATCAATTTAGGACTTGTCCCATTTGGTAAAAAGTTACCTATTTCACGATAAAAATGCTCGGTTCCCTTCTTTTCAGTGATACCATATACTCTGCCCACAAACCCTGAGCAATCAGTACCAGCTATTCTGCTGTTCAGTGCGTTCGTGCTATTTGTGTTTCCAGCTATACAGTGCTCACCAATCTGCGAGACCGCTATTTTGCTTCGGAAACCATCAATAGAATCGTTCTTGCCCCATGCATATGGCATACCAGTCAATGTTGTTCCCGATGACGCATTCTGTACATATACCGGGAGCGTTACGTCACTGAAACCAGTAAAATTCTTGTTCCATGCATTCAATACCCACGTCATATTCCTGTACTGATTTGCACGTGTCTGAACTTGACTTCGAGTTAATGAAATCGAATTAATCCCCTCAGTCCAACTACTAGTCTCTCCACACCCATCCGGACATGCCAACTGGTATCCAGCATATTCGGTATCATCTGCACATAAATCTTTTAGCAGCTTATCATTCGCCTCATCTAACAGCTTTCCCTGAGCTACGACCTCATCCATATTCGACGTGTAGCTCTTTCCGAATATAATTCTGTAGATATGAACGCCATCCGACTCGCACGTCATGTAATAAGTATTATCATTCTCATCGACAAATGTATTTCTGTACGGGAACGTGAACTGCGCCGATTTGTCTATCAGGGCGTATCCCGTGCAGACACCGTTTTTATCGAACGTCCTGAATGTATCCTCGGTCCAAATGACATCTACCCCGGGCGCATCCTCGCATACGATAGTCAGTATGCTTCCGTCACTGTATGTATCGATTATTCCGAAGTTCTGCCTTTCGGACGATTTTAGTTCTATGCTGTACTTCTTTCCGTCAACTACGGCGTTGACGCCTTTCGTCTCGCGATTGACGCTGAAATCCCTCTTGGCAGACGACACCGTGCCGTTCTCTGTATTCACCGTGAGGATGTTCAAGGATGTTTCGAGCGTGCGCGTATTCATTTCGGAATACTCCATTTCGAGAGAACCGTCCCGATACTTTACCCACGACACCACACTAAGGTTGATATTCGCGTTCATCGGCACATTCTCCACAGCTCCGCACTCCTCATCAATACTGAATACGGTGTCGTACATCATGTCCAGGCAATAGAATTTACCGTCGCCATATGCAAAGTTCCTTACATATGTTTTGCGGACATCGCCGTAATTCAGATAACGCGGCTCTTTGCCTTCCTCCGTTATGATTATTCGATAATTAACGGAGTCAAGTATGCATATCGAGCCGTCCGGCCTTGCTATAAACCCTTCGGGCGCTCCCGGCTCAACAGGATGTGGGGCATAACCCACGCAATACTTATCCGTTCCCACAGGAATAAAGCATATCTCCTCAAATATCGCTTCTTCCGGCGTTGTATTCGTATTCTCTGTATTTATAGCTATAGAACTCGATATGCACAGCGCAAACAACAGCATTACAACAATTGAGATGATAGTTAGTTTCTTCGCAACTTTCATAAGATATACCTCCAAAATACTTTAGGCCATTGAATCAAACTTACCTCCAGTGCTACGGATACAGCGCAACAGAAAGCTGACATAGATAGTATACTATAGCAGCAACCGTAATTCTGTTAACATTTTGTAAATAAACCAAAATAAGCACGGAAAATGCTTATTAAATCAGATTCCATGCTCACAACGATACATACGGCGCAAAACGAGCGTCGTTTTTTATTTTCCTGCGCCGATTATTCCAAGCCTCCTCATGAATGCCTCTGTTGAATATCTGCCGTCTCTGTTGTACCTGCCCATGCCGTACAAGCTGTCCGCCCCACTTATCCTGTTGACGCGCTCATAACACGAGAGCGTCGCCTTAAAGCCGAGCGACCTCAATATCTCCTCGCTGAGCTTTGAATAGTATCCGAACGGATATGCGTAGCAGATGGGGGTCGTTCCGCTTTTGCTTCGCAGTAATTCCTGGTTTCTCATAGTGTCATTTGTCAGAATCTTCGTGTATGTCTCCCTGGATTCGCCGGACTTCTGCTTTGCTCCCATCCTGCCCTTGTTGGTACTGTGCATATCAAATGAATGATTAACTATCTCAACGCGCCCGGAAAGTGAAAGCTTCTTTATCTCCTCCCACGTGCAGTATGAGTAATTGGGATTGCCGTCGTCCTCCCTCGTGCTCTTCTCCGTATATGCGCCTACCGTAGAGATGCATGCGACCATGTCGTACTTCTCAAGCAGGGGACACAGATACACGAGGTTGTTGTAATGCCCGTCGTCAAAGCTCAACACAACGGGTTTTTCGGGAAGCGCCGTACCCTCATAGACATAAGAAACGAGATCACTTATAAACACGGTCTTGTAGTCGTTTTCAAATAAGAATTTCATATCGTTTTCAAGCGATTCGACCGAAACTACGTACTTGTTCACTCGGCTCTTATCCCGGAGAATGCTGTGATACATGATAATAGGAACTTTCACTTCGCCGGGATTCATCACGCTTATACTGTCTTGACCTATAAAAGCTACAGTTATCAGTAATGCCGTCGTATATACGAGTGTCAGCATAGCGAGTCTTACTCTTCTTTTCATGGCAACCCCCTGTCCGGTCATTATGGTCGTAACCCCACCTCATTCACCATGTATATGCGGCAAACCCTATAAAAAGCCATAAACGAAAAACGGAGCAGGTAACCCCTGCTCCGCAACCGTGATTTTATTTAGTCCTCGTCCTCGTTGTAGTTTTTGATGAAGAGCTCGAAAACCGCATTCAGCACAGCTTCGTCCGAAATGCCTATCATGTCGTCAAACTCGCCGTCCGCGTTTCTCTTTGCCTCGAGTATGGTAACCTCGTCGCCGTCCTCGCTCTCATCCACGGGGATAAGTGCGGCATATTCCTTGCCGTCATACTCGATTACGTCGAGGAAAAAAAAGTCTATCTCATTGCCGTTGTCATCTACTAACGTGATAACCTGATTTACGTCTTCCATATAACTCCTTAGGCCCTGCCGTTACAGCCGAGTACGTCAATAAGCTTATGGCGTACCATTTCCTTTATGGCCTGCCTTGCGGGCTTGAGATACTGTCTCGGGTCGAAGTGACTCGGATTCTCGGCAAGATACTTTCTGATAGTGCCTGTCATTGCCAGTCTCAGGTCGCTGTCGATGTTGATTTTACATACAGCCATTGACGCCGCTCTTCTCAGCATATACTCGGGTACACCTATTGCATCAGGCATCGCGCCGCCGTTCTCGTTTATCATCTTTACAAACTCGGGAACGACCGAACTCGCGCCGTGAAGGACTATCGGGAAACCGGGCAGTCTGCGCTCAACCTCTTCGAGAATGTCAAACCTGAGTCTGGGCTGTGTTCCGGGCTTAAACTTATACGCGCCGTGACTCGTGCCTATAGCTATTGCGAGGCTGTCGACGCCTGTGCTGTTTACGAATTCCTGAACCTGCTCGGGGTCTGTGTATGAAGAGTCCTCGTGCGATACCTTTATCTCATCCTCAACGCCTGCAAGCCTGCCCAGCTCACCCTCGACTACAACACCGTGATCGTGTGCGTATTCGACTACTCTCTTTGTCAGAGCGATGTTCTCCTCAAAGGACAGATGCGAACCGTCGATCATAACCGATGTGAAGCCGCCGTCAATACAACTCTTGCAAAGCTCAAACGTGTCGCCGTGGTCAAGATGAACGCATATAGGCAAGTCCGTCTCGATAATCGCCGCCTCGATAAGCTTCATAAGATAGGTATGGTTTGCATACTTTCTTGCACCGCTCGATACCTGAAGGATAAGCGGAGCCTGCTCTTCCTTTGCCGCTTCCGTAATGCCTTGGATGATCTCCATATTGTTGACATTGAAAGCACCTATGGCATAGCCGCCCTCATATGCCTTTCTGAACATCTCTTTACTCGTTACTAAAGCCATGTCGTACCTCCGTTAGATAGTAGTTGAAACCAACTTCAGTACCCATTATACACTCTTTTTCCGAAAATGAAAGCTACGGTGCAGTTTTGGTACGTCAATAATACAATATACCGTGAAATTCGGGCGTAAACGTTAAAATCATCCATCCCCATGTACGAAGAAATATTTCTGATCCACGTTCTCGTCATCAATGCGCCGGATTTTAACTGCCATATTCTTTACGACTTTTTTCTCTACTGCAAAAAGCTGCATGCTATGTTATACTGTTTCCAGTAAGAAGGGCGGAGGAAACAAAATGAAGACGCTATCACTCATAGTTCCCGTTTTTAACGAGCAGGAGGTGCTCAGGACTTCCTATGAGCGCATGAAGGCGACCATGGAATCGCTCGATTACGGTTACGAGATCATTTATGTAAATGACGGTAGCCGTGACGACACGCTCGTACAGCTCCGGGAGATTGCGGCGCAGGACAAGAAGGTGCGCGTACGCTCATTCTCGCGCAACTTCGGACATCAGCTCGCCGTTACCGCCGGCATGGACATAGCCAAAGGGGATGCGCTCATCATAATCGATGCAGACCTTCAGGATCCACCCGAGGTAATACCTGAGCTTGTCAAAGCGTGGGAAAACGGCGCTGACATCGCATACGGCAAGCGTGCCAAGCGTGAAGGTGAGACATTTATGAAGAAGTTCACGGCGGCGTGTTACTATCGTCTGTTGTCGTTTATGAGCGCCTACCCCATACCCCTCGATACGGGCGATTTCAGGCTTATCGACAGAAAGGTTGCGGATATGTTCCTGCAGATGCGCGAGCACAATCGCTTCCTCAGAGGCATGAGCGCGTGGATGGGGTTTAATGCCGTACCTGTAGAGTATGTTAGGCACGAGCGCTTTGCCGGCAAGACAAAATACACGCTCAAAAAGATGCTCAAGCTCGCATTTGACGGCATAACGGGCTTTTCGGACAAGCCCCTTTCGATATCGACCGCATTGGGCACAGGCATATGCTTCATAGCAGGGCTCGGACTTATCGCACTTATCGTATGCGCTATAGCGGCAGGCGTCCCCTCATGGCTGTGGGCAGTAGACGGAATCGTAATGCTGCAGGGAATCACAATGCTTCTCATGGGCATACAGGGTGCTTATATGAACAGGATGTACGACGAGCTCAAGGGCCGTCCCTTGTACATAATCGGTGAAGAAATAAATATTGACTAAGGAGCAACATAAAATGACAGACAAGAGAATAGAACAGCTTGCACATACGCTGGTCACGTTTTCATGCGATGTAAAACCCAACGAAAATGTACTGATCTCATCGACAAACGGCAATGAGCCGCTCGTGTTGGCGCTCATACGCGAGGTCTATAAGGCCGGCGGAAACCCCTTCGTTTGGCAGAACAGAAGCGATATCGAGAGAGCATTGGGCATGGGCTACAACGAGACACAGCTCAAGATTAGGGCTGAGGCAGACGCTCTGCTCATGAGTAAGATGGACTGCTTCATAGGCTTCTCCGGCGTGCTCAACAGCACAGAGCTTTCCGATGTTCCCTCCGAAAGAATGTCGCTCTACGCCAAGTATTACAACGAAGAAGTACACGGCAAAATCAGAGTTCCCAAGACACGTTGGGTCGTCCTGCGCTATCCGACAGCCGCAATGGCTCAAATGGCAAACATGAGCACGGAGGCATTCGAGGACTTCTACTTTGACGTATGCAACCTCGACTACTCAAAGATGGACAGGGCGATGACTCCGCTTCAGGAGCTCATGGAGCGCACCGACATGGTAAGAATAGTCGGCAAGGGCACAGATATATCGTTCTCAATTAAGGGACTTCCTGCAATCAAGTGCGCCGGCAAGGTAAATATCCCCGACGGTGAAATATTCACAGCCCCCGTCATGGGCTCAATAAACGGAACGATAACCTATAACACTCCCTCTGTCCAGGATGGCTTCACATTCGAGGATATCTGTCTGAGATTCGAAAACGGACGCATCGTAGAGGCAACGGCAAACGATACCGCCCGAATCAACCACATATTCGACATGGACGAGGGCGCACGCTCGGTCGGCGAGTTTGCGATAGGTGTCAACCCCTATATAATCACTCCCATGAAGAACACGCTGTTTGACGAGAAGATAATGGGCAGCTTCCACTTCACGCCCGGAGCATGTTATGACGACTGCTACAACGGAAACAAGTCCGCTCTGCACTGGGACCTCGTATGCATACAGACTCCCGAATACGGCGGCGGCGAAATGTACTTCGACGGCGTGCTCGTAAGAAAAGACGGTCGCTTTGTGCTTCCCGAGTTGGAGTGCCTGAACCCCGAGAATTTGAAGTAATCGTCATCCGCGATTAAAGGCTTCAATATAGTTGGTACGATAAAAGAACACCTCTTAATCTGAAGAGGTGCTCTTTTTACAGGGGAATCTATCTGTCATTTTTTATAAAAATCACACCGCACACAGCAGTTGCCGCCATCACCATAATAGCGATAACACCGAGCTTCTGCCCTCCTGCGCAGTAATTGACGCCCGATAACCCAAGCTTGTAAGCAGTAAAAACGGTCGACACAGTCGACCGTTTATCACATTACCGGTTGTTGCCGTCAACTTTCGCCATATGCTCGACGAGGTTGAGGAGCTTGTTGGAATAACCCCACTCGTTGTCGTACCATGCGACAAGCTTTACGAAGTGCTCATTGAGGCTTATGCCGGCATCTGCATCGAATATGCAGGTGCGGGGATCGGTATAGAAGTCGGAGGAAACTACTTTGTCTTCCGTGTAGCCGATTATACCCTTGAACTGTTCACTCTCGGATGCAGCCTTCATAGCGGCCTTGATTTCCTCGTAGGTTGCACCCTTCTCGATGCGGCAGGTGAGGTCTACCACAGATACGTCGGGCGTGGGAACGCGGAGCGACATGCCGGTGAGCTTACCGTTGAGGCTCGGAATTACCTTGCCGACTGCCTTTGCGGCGCCTGTCGAGCTGGGTATGATGTTGTGTGCCGCCGCACGACCGCCGCGCCAGTCCTTCTTTGAGGGGCCGTCGACCGTCTTCTGCGTTGCGGTGATAGAGTGAACTGTAGTCATAAGGCCTTCTACCAGACCGAAATTATCATTTATGACCTTTGCAAGAGGTGCGAGACAGTTTGTCGTACAGGAAGCATTTGAAACTACTTTCATGTCGCTCGTGTATGTGTCCTGGTTTACGCCCATAACAAACATGGGGGCATCAGCACTGGGAGCGGAAATAACGACCTTCTTTGCGCCGCCCTTAAAATGAGCGGAGGCCTTTTCTACTGTTGTGAATACGCCTGTCGATTCTACTACATAATCGGCACCACATTCGCTCCACGGGATTGTAGCGGGATCCATGCAGGCATAAATGCTTGTTACTTCGTCATTGACATGGAGCTTGCCATCTACCAAAGAAATGTCTGCATCAAAACGTCCATGTACGGTATCATACTTGAGCATGTAGACCATGTAATCGGGATCGATGAAGGGATCATTGATTCCGACTACCTGAATTTCGGGATTGAGCACCGCCGCACGGAAAACCAGACGACCGATTCTGCCAAATCCATTAATGCCAATCTTAATTGCCATGTTAATCTCCTCCAATTATGATTACTCGGCGTTTATTCTACACCTAAAAGAGTATGTATTCAAGTACTTTAATATAAGACTTTATACGGTAATCGCCGAAAAACCGCTGTCTTCCTCATCAAGCACCGGACCGTAAATAAGCTCATCCGCCATTTGCATCGCGCCTAAGAGCACACAGTCGAGGCTGTCCTCTGCCACAAGCACATCTACTCCCGCCGCACTTGAAATATAATCCACTATCCCTTTTAGCAACGCGCCTCCCCCAGATAGCATTATTCCACGTTCTATCACTTTTGATACAAGTTCGGGAGGCGATTCCAAAAGCGTATCCAAAATGAGCGATACAGTATTCTGCGTTTCTCTTTGCAATGTCGAGGCGACAACCCCGGTATCTACCTCGACGGTATCGGGAAGCCCTGTGTTTATCCTCCTGCCTCTTACGGCAAGAGGCGCCGATGTGCCCACAAGGCCTATAGAGCATTTCAGCTCCTCGGCTGTAGCGTCTCCTATGTCGATGCCGTACTCCATTTTTATTGCCCTGATTATCGCTTCATTCATGTGTACCGAGCCATGCTTGTGGGATTTCATAGCCTCTACGCCGTTTTTACTCATTATTGCTGTATCTGTCGTGCCTCCGCCTATGTCGACTATCATGCAGCCGTCCTCTTTGTAAACGGGAAGTCCCGCACCTATTGCCGCGGCGACCGCCTCGCTCATAACGAACACCTTCTTTATCCCCGCCCTATAGAAAGCTTCCTCTATCGCCTGCTGTTCTACGGACGTAACGCATCCCGGCACGCATATTACGGCAGTCATTCCAAAGGGCCTGAATTTGTTTCCGAACGCCTTTTTAACAAACCCCGCTACCATGTGCGACATTAGCGTTATGTCGACAACAACGCCATCCCTCATTGGAAATACCGTTCTGACACCATTGAGCGTTTGGGATTTATTCTTTGCATTTTCACTTCCCAAAGCCAGTATCTCCCCTGTCTCGGTATTGACGACTACCCTACTGGGTTCCCTTAGGACTATCCCCTTGTTCACTCCCGCTATAAGCGTATTAACGGTGCCAAGGTCAACGACTATCATGCTCGACAGCCTGTCAAAAAAGCTAAGTTCCATGAATGCCTCCCAAATGTTGTGTTAACCTGATTATTGCCTGAATACGGCTCTGTAATCATTCGTAGACCGACCCGTCCCTGACTTACATTGACATATATGTTCGAAAAATGGTATCATCATTTATATTGTAATCAAGGGGTATCATTATGTACGAACATGATCAAGGTGCAAAGCGCAGCACGGCTATTTCCGACCTCATTATGGTAATCGTTTTGCTGGTTGCGATAATATTTGCAGGACAGATCGTTTCTGCTCTCACATCCGCTTTGGGCTCCATGTGGTCCAAAATCATATTGCTCGCAGTTGTCCTTGGCTTGGCGCTTCTGATCTATTTCGTAAGAGTCAGAAATTACCGTTACATGTTCTACTATGAGAGAAACGCACAGGTTTTCGACCCCCGCTTTGACGAAATGGTAGATATCGAATACGATGAGCCCTACGGAACGTTTATCGTCAAATTGGGAGTTGCAAACAAGGGTAAGCTCAAGGAAAAGGTGCTCTATGACGAACTCGTTGCCCTCGCAGCTCCCGAAAATAAAGCGGATTACGTGGATTTACCCACAGATAGTTACACATCCGGCCGAAAGAAAACAGCGCATATTTTGGTTTACGAACGAAACGGCGAAAAGCGCGGCATACTCTTCCACCCCGACGCAAAGCTCGTTTCGTGCATGCAACAGGTGCTGTCGGAGAAATCTGATGAAACACACGAATAAGCTTACGAGCATTCTCGCCGCCTACGCAAACAGCAAGGCGGCGCGTTTTCATATGCCCGGGCACAAGGGTATGCTTCCCAAAAACTCCTCCGTGGCTTCTGTCAGCGGCATGGACATAACCGAGCTCTCATTCTCCGACAATCTCCACGACCCCCATGGGGTCATTGTTCAGGTAGAAGCGAACTGCGCAGACACTTTCGGATGCTATCGCTCGTTTTTGCTCGTTAACGGCTCGACCGCTGGAATGCTCGCCATGCTGTTGGCTTTGGGACGAGGCAAGCGAATCCTCATGGGAAGAGATTGCCACAAATCGGCAATAGCCGGCGCGGCGCTAAGCGGCGCAACTGTGACCCCCTTATACCCCGAATACGCAGACGGCAGGTTCGGAGTCGTATCGCCCGTAAACATACGACAGGCGTTTGCCAAAAACAGCTATGATGCGATCGTGCTAACGTATCCGAACTACTACGGCATGTGCTTTGATATTGAGCAGGTAGCAGATATAGTACACAGCCACGGCGCACTTTTACTGATAGATTCAGCACACGGGGCTCACAACTGTTTTTCACACAGCTTTACAGCTCCGACTAATCTCGCAGATATTTACGTCACAAGCCTTCACAAGACACTGCCGGCAATGACACAATGCGCCGTGCTGAATGTTTCTGAGCGCGCAAAGCATCTGTGCAAGCGCATTCAAGCTTCTCTCAGGCTTGTTCAAACCAGTAGTCCCTCCTATATTCTTATGTCATCAATAGGCGAATCAATTACTATCGGAGCTTCATATGACTGGAATGCACACAAAAACAGGCTTCGCGCATACAGAGAGCGCATAAATGCCATAGAGGGCGTTTGCATACCCGATTATTCTGCGCAAAATTCTGTCTATGAGACCGATGAACTAAGGCTTTGCATATCGCTCCTTGACACTGACGGTTACAGCGCAATGCGTCACTTGGAGGAAAACGATATCTACATCGAGATGGCGGATTTGAACACGCTCGTGCTCATAACCTCCCCTTGCGACCCCGATGAATGGTACGAAAGACTGATACAGGCGCTAAAGACTCTTCCTGCAACAAAGGCTCCCGCGTACCTGCCTAATGTCCCCGACACTCAAACGTATCCCCTCGATTTTGGGACGGCTATGCTCGGCGAATATGAGCGCATGCCGCTTGAAAATGCGTTAGGCAGGACTGCAGCACAGCCCATAGGCGTTTATCCTCCTGGGAATGCGGTAATACTCCCGTCGGAAACCATAACGGGCGAGGCTATCGTGTATTTAAGCAAAACTCGCAACCTCGGCGGAAGTGTTTTCGGAATAGATGACGGCGAAGTGTATTGCACTAAACCCATAATTGATATATAATATGATAAGAGCGTATCTCTTATCCAAACGGTACGCGCGGTTACTCGTGACACCGTTGTTCCAATAACAATATCATAAAGCAATAGCCTGCGCCGCAGGTATGCCACGCAAAACAGGAGGCTTAAATTATGAAGCTTGTGTTCGCTATTGTGCAAAACGATGACGTAAAGAAGGTCATGCGTGACCTTGTAAACCACGACTTTTATGTAACGCGCATATCAAGCACCGGCGGCTTCCTCTTCGGAGGCAACGCCACACTCATGATAGGTACCCAGGCCGAAAAGCTTGATGCCTGCCTTGAGATAATAAAAAAGAAATCGAGTACGCGCAGTGAGTACATGGTCATACCATCGGCTTATCCGGGCTCCGGTTTTGCCGACAACACGACTGCACCTGTTCCCGTAATGCTTGGCGGTGCTACAGTATTTGTACTCGATGTAGTAAACTACTATAAGTTCTGATGAACTCAATGAAGAAAGAAAGTGGTTTTCTGTCTGGGATAGCTTCAGGCAGATACTCTCACGCATATCTCGTATCATGTCCTGACTTTGGCCGTGCGCATAGGCTTGTTCGCCGTGCGGCGGCTTTATTGTGCTTTGGAAATGAGGACCGCGAACCCGAGGAGTACTCCGATTTTTGGGAATTCGACTCCGGGGAGCTTGGCAGGCAGGATGTCATACGGCTCAAGTCGGAGCTCAGTCTTTCGACCTATACGGGTACCTGCAGGGTCATAATTATCAAAAGTGTCCATCTTCTAAACGAAACGCTCCAGAACGCACTGCTTAAAACACTCGAAGAACCTCCCACAAACACAGTGCTCCTGCTTACGGGAGTGGAATCCAATCTGCTTCCCACGATAAGATCGCGCTGTACAAAAATCAGAATACCGCCGCTCGACGGAGACGTTCTCAAAAATGCTCTCTGCGATATGGGTGCAAATGACCAAAATACGGACATGCTCGCAAGAGCGTGTCAGGGCGCCCTTGACCGCGCCGAAGCGATGCTCAACGACCCTGCGTCCATGGAGCTGTATTTCCGCGCGATTGATTTGCTTAAATCCGCACTTGACTGTTATCCGTCATTCGACGAGGCGGAAAAGCTCTGTAAAGACAGAGCAGATGCGAGGCTTGTGGTCGAATTCATGCTGACATTTGCGCGCGATATGCTCATCTCAAAGACCGACGCAAACCTTTACTTGAAACCCGACGGAGAGGCATCGAGGTACGCGAAACGCTTTACAATAAGGGGTATAAGCGGTATTATAGACGTGTTAGTCGAGGCGGACAGACGCTTTTTAACCAATGTCAGACCGCAGGATACCGTAAACTGGATGCTCATTGGTATCATGAGACTATCTGAGGAGCATCGAACGGAGGAGTAATGCAAAAGGTTATAGGAGTTAAATTCAGAGGCGGCGGAAAGACTTATTACTTCGACCCGCTCGAGAATATGGATATACAGGAAAACGATAAAGTTATAGTCGAAACCGCACAGGGCTATGAGCTGACCACATGTGTCATTGGAACACACGAGGTTGACGACGACAAGATAGTACCGCCGTTAAAGCCCGTCATAAGAATCGCTACAGCAGAAGACCTCAAGCAGGATGCGGAAAACAGAGCCAAAGAAAAAGAAGCCTTCGACATATGCAGTAAAAAAATCGAAGAACACGGCCTGGACATGAACTTGACCGTAGTCGAATATTCATTCAACGGCAGCAAGATAACTTTCTACTTTACAGCGGACGGCCGCGTGGACTTTAGGGACTTGGTCAAGGACCTTGCGTCTGTGTTCAGGACGAGAATCGAGCTTAGGCAGATTGGCGTCAGGGATGTTGCCCGTATGCTCGGAGGACTTGGCTGTTGCGGAAGGCCCATATGCTGTGCGTCATTCTTAAACGAGTTCCAGCCCGTATCGATAAAGATGGCGAAGGAGCAGAATCTCGCGCTTAGCCCAACAAAGATTTCGGGCGTCTGCGGGAGACTGATGTGCTGTCTTCAGTACGAGCAGGAGTGCTATGAGTGTACCAGAAGGCTCATGCCGCGCGTTGGCAAGGAGGTTGAAACAGTGGACGGTCCGGGCGTGGTGCTCGAAAACAATGTGCTGACAGAGCGTACGAAGGTAAAGGTCACTATAAGCGACGGAACTCCCGAAATCAGGGAATATCCCTACAAGGAAATCAAGATACTGGACTAAAAACGTAATATCGCATTTCATTGACGGCATGGCTTCGGTCATGCCATCATTTTGTTACTGCAGTCCCCTTGCAAAAAGCATCCATTTCTTTCTCAAGCAAGCAGAATACATTCGCCACCAAGAAGCCGTCCGCTATCGCATGATTGAGGCGCACACTGACGGGCACCATAAGCCTGCCGCTTTCGTCGCGATATTTTCCCCAGTTGACTATCGGCGCAAAGAAAAGGTGGCCGTCCGGCAACTCTATGTTCAAAGAATCATAGGAAAGCCACGAGATATAGGATGCGTCAAACCAGTTGGGATGATTCGCCGTGTCGAGGCCGTATTCCCGAGTCTCCTTCGCGCGGGCGACATCGTCCGAAGCATTCTTATAAAACTCGCTGTAGTCCGCATAATACGTAGTATAGACCGGCGTGCAGGTTTCGGTGTCATCGTGAAATATGTACTGCGTCGGGTTAATGGAATCATAACAGATCAACTCGTTTTTCTGCCAAACATACCCCATCTTATAATCATCCCGTGAGTTAAGTGCCTTGGATAAAATGTAAAGAAAGTTGATGTAGAATTTCGTGCCCGTCTGCTTTGAATACCTCACAAGCTCGGTCACGTCGATTCGTGCTGTCATGGAAATCGAGCACTTGCAGTCCTCTGAAAAGTGCCGAAACACATCCTTTCGATAATACTTGTCCATGTCTATTACTCTGTAATTCATCGGTTCATCCCTACTCTGTTTAATTGCTTATTTATCGGTTTCTGCGTTGCAAATCTGACATAGCATTTCCGCCAACTGTACTGGGTTTTCGACCATAGGCATATGGCAGGAATCCGACACAAATCGAATTTGGATTTTATCCAAAGCACAGAGAGGCAACTGCAATTCGCATATGTGGTCCATTGGATCGGATTGTCCACGGTCTCTCATCAGCAGATAAATGGATATCCCGATTTGTGACAGCAGGGGCGTATAGTCGAATTCTTCCTGCAACGACCGCATAGGCGCCTGTGTATAATAAGGGCGCTCCGATGTCATTACGCCATTTACCTGTTGACCGTACTGCTCCATATGCGTTTTTGTCATCAGATCGTGAAAAAAAGCTCCCGCAGGTTTTAGATTTGTATCCAGACAAATGATTCTACCTACCGATGCCGAATACTCCACTACCAATTCCAGTGCAATCAGCCCACCGAGACTGTGCCCGATTATCACATCGTAATGTTTCCCCTCGGTTTGTTTAAATACCCACTCCGTCAAATCGGATAGGCAAGTCGCTTCTCGCGTTATAGCGTGTGGGTAGGACAACATTTCGCAATCCCACGACGACAGTTGCGGCATAAGCGCATCCCAAATCTCTTTTGTGCAATTTGTCCCATAAAGAAACAGAGCATCCAACTCTTTCGCGGACTCCTTTTAATCTTTCCCGTCAATGGGAAGACTGAACTGTCCCAATACTTCCAAGCTTATCAAGATTTTATGAATACAACTTGGATCAAAAGGACAGTTTGAATTAATATGAGTATACACGAAACCCCTAAACAAATCTATCGCTTTAATTACCGGCAAAAATAACGGATACTCGGCTTTTACCAAATATCCGTTATCTCGTCTGCCAACCCAGTCTCACAGGTGCCATAATCGTAGCATTTTGTTCACTCCGTTATGAGCATCCGTCCAAACCGCGTGGTTTTGCCATTTGATGAATTACTTCATCATGTTTCCGCCGTTCATGTTCTGCTCTGCATAAGCGATCATTCTCTTGACCATCTCGCCGCCGATTGAACCGGCTTCACGGGCTGTGATATCGCCGTTGTAACCCTGCTTCAGGTTTACATTGACTGCGTTTGCAGCTTCCGTCTTAAGTGCCTGTAGCATAGCCTTATTCTTTGTCATATTGTTCTCCTTTTCTAACTGTCTAAGTTTTTTGTGTCGCACCGGCTCTCCGAAAATGTGCTTGATATCACTTACTCTCCACACAATGCGGAGCACTGTATCAACAGTTTAGTTAACTTGACCGATGCTTCTCCGTTTCTCTTATTTCATGTTCTGCTCTGCGTAAGCGATCATTCTCTTGACCATTTCGCCGCCGATTGAACCCGCCTGCTTCGATGTCAAATCACCGTTGTAACCCTGCTTCAGGTTAACGTTTACGGAGTTAGCTGCCTCAGTCTTGAGGGCCTGGAGCATCTGCTTTGAGTTGCTATTCATTGATTTCACCTCCTTAATAATGCTGAACGCTTTTTGTCGAGCGGTTTGCTTCGACACTATTAATCTGTTACGTTTTTTTGTTTTTATTTGCGGAAATAGAGAGTAAAATTTGAAAATACTGCTTAAAATGAAGAAATCAGTTGAGAGTAATCCTGTCTTTTCCCATATAATAGCTCGATACCGCCGAATCAAGCAACACTCGCATATCGTCATAAAGTTCATCGTCACTTAATATAAGCTCTACGCATTCGCTCGCCTGTTTTACGAGTTTAACGTCGCAGAGCTCTGAAAACCACGAGAAATCCGCCTCACCGTGCTGACGAGTTCCCCAAAAGTCACCCGGCCCTCTGAGTTCGAGGTCCTTTTTCGCTATCTCAAAACCGTCACAGGTCGAAGCAAGTGTCTTCAACCTCTCCGTTGCGGTATCGCTCATCTTTTCATACATAAGGAAGCAATACGATTCTTCGCTTCCCCTGCCGACTCGACCTCTCAACTGATGAAGCTGTGACAGGCCGAATCTCTCTGCGTTCTCGACTACCATGACAGTCGCGTTTCTTATATCTATGCCGACTTCAATTACCGTTGTCGACACGAGTACCATTATCTCGCGCTCTCTGAAGCGTTCTATCGTCTGCGCCTTGACCTGCGCCTTCTGCTTTCCATGAAGTATTCCCACAGGTACGCACAGCGCGGGTTTAAGTTCGTCGTAGACTTCCTCTGCACTTCTCATATCCGTTATTTCGTCATTTTGCTCGACGGCAGGACACACAATATAAGTCTGCTTGCCGTCTTTTGCCAAGTTTTCAATAAAGCGGTACATGTCGTCTCGCTTATTCGGGCGCACCAAAAAAGTCTTAATAGGTTTTCTGCCCGGAGGAAGCTCGTCTATAACGCTCACTTCGAGGTCGCCGTACATGATAAGCGCAAGCGTCCTCGGAATCGGTGTCGCGGACATAATAAGCGTGTGCGGCACAAAACCCTTGCCCTCGAGCGCCGCTCTTTGAGACACGCCAAAGCGGTGCTGTTCGTCGGTGATTACCGCCGCCAGGTCAAAAAACTCTACGTCCTGAGAAAGCAAAGCATGTGTTCCCGCGATTGCAAGGCATTTTCCCGTTCTGATGTTTTCAAGGCTTGCCCTCTTTTCCGCGACGGACATGCCTCCGCGAAGCAAGCACGCCTTGTCTCCGAATATCGTCTTGAGATTATTGTAATGCTGTTCCGCGAGGATCTCAGTCGGAGCCATGAATACAGCTTGTCTGCCGGCATTTACGGCGGCATATATGAGGAACATGGCGACTGCCGTCTTTCCCGAGCCGACGTCGCCCTGCACCAATCGGCCCATGGGCCTGTCCCCCGATATGTCGCGGGCTATTTCATTTATCACACGCTTCTGTGCGTCCGTCAAATCAAACGAGAGGCAGCCTTCGTAATCCTCCAGGATTGTAGTCGCATTGAGATTTACGCCCTTTTGCTGCTCACGTTCTTTTCTGTAACGCTTTACCATGTAGAAATACGTCACAAAGCGCTCAAACTCAAAACGCATTTTTGCTCGCATGAGCGCCTCGCCCGATATTGGGAAATGTATGTTTCGAGTTGCGTATTCCCGAGTGCAGAGCGTATACCTTGTCCGCACACTGTCGGGCAGAGTTTCCTGCATTTGGCTGCCGAGGCTCTCCAAGGCTTTTTTTGCAATATCTCTCAAATTCGTCTGAGAAACGCCCGCAACGGTCTTGTACACGGGTATTATACCCTCGCCCTCTTTGATGCACATGGGATTTGTCATTGATGCTCCGCGGCTCCTGTTTATTTTGCCGTAAAACATAAATGAGTATCCCTTGGTGAACTGCTTGGCGCGATATGTTTGGTTAAAATACGATATCCTTATTTTTTCCGTGGCATCACTGCAATACAGAGACACCATGCCGATGCCACCCCTGAGCCGCACAGTCACAGGATCTCTGTCCAATGCCACGGAGATAACAGCCGTCTCGCCATCGGCAAGGCTCGATATTTCCCTGACATTCGAGAGGTCTATATAGCCGACAGGTGCATAAGACAGCATATCGGACAAAGAGATAAGGCCCAGCTTGGTCAGCTTTGCCGCCTTGCTTGGGCCTATTCCTTTAATACTTGTCAGTGCTGTCTCGTCCATTATTCTGCTGAAATGTAGTAGTAGTACAGCGGCTGTCCTCCGCTCTGAACTATGAATTCGGCGTCAGGATACTTTTTCTGCGCTTCATCTGCAATTGCCTCCGCCTGTTCCTCCGTCACGTCACTGCCGTAGAATATGGTAACAATCGCGTCTTCGGACTTTCTTGCGATCATCGTGTCGAGCAGCTCGCTTGTGACCGCCGCTATATCCTGTCCGACGACTTCTATGTCGCTGTCGACTATTCCCATTATGTCTCCGTCATTTATCGTCTTTCCCTTGAATGTCGTAGACCTTACGGCATATGTCACCGATCCCGAGATTATCGGTTCAAAACTCTCGCACATATGTGCCTTTACGCTCTCTACGTCTGAATCCTGGTTGTATGACATCGCAGCAGATATTCCCTGCATGATCGTCTTTGTCGGTATGACTATGACGTTTCTCTCGGATATTTCAGCCGCATGCTGAGCCGCCAGTATTATGTTCGAGTTATTGGGCAGAATAAACACATTGCGGGCGTTTACTTTTTTAATTGCCTTCAATATCGTATCGACACTTGGGTTCATCGTCTGGCCGCCCTCAATTATCGCGCCTGCGCCCAAATCCTTGAAAACGGTGCTGATTCCGCTACCTGCGGCTACAGCCACCAGGCCGATTTCCTTTTCGCTTTCCTTGAGCTTTCTCTGTATCTCGCGGTTCTGCTCGCGCATATTCTCGATCTTTATCTTGTCGATTTCACCGAACTTAAGCGCCATCTGCAGTATTCTGCCGGGACAGTTGGAGTGAACGTGTACCTTAACAAAGCCTGTATCGCTCGCAACAACGACCGAATCACCGATTTCGATCATCTTATCTCTGAATTCCTCAAGCGTCTTATCTGTAAACGTATCGACTAAATTAACAATGAAAAATTCCGTACAATAACCAAATTTGATATCGTTTACATCTTCGAGCGTAAGATTGTCTTCGATAGGCTGATCTGCAGTTCCACCCTCTGTGGGTACAATTGTTTCAACTTCCTCTCCGTCGAGAGCCATCTTGAAGCCCTTGATTATCGTGATAAGGCCCATTCCACCCGAGTCTACAACACCCGCTTCTTTGAGTACAGGCAGAAGCTGAGGTGTTATGTCAAGTGCGTGTTCGCCCGTCTCAATCATATGGGCTACCATCGCATCTACGGTCGTGTTCGTTTTTTGCGCATCGAGAGTGCGCATGCCCTCGCTTATCATCCTTGCGACGGTAAGGATAGTTCCTTCCCTCGGACGCATAACAGCCTTATAAGCCGATTCCGTGCCGAGTCTCATGGCCTCCGAAAGCATATGGGCATCCATGTTTTCACTGCCTTTTAAAGCAGTCGCGAAGCCGCGCCAAAGCTGAGAAAGTATAACTCCCGAGTTACCCCTTGCGCCCTTAAGTGCTCCCATTGATACTGCGGCAGCTATATCACCGGCATTCTGAGATTTACATCCCGCAAGTTCCTTTATCGCGCTCTGCATCGTCATATGCATATTCGTTCCCGTATCTCCATCGGGTACCGGAAATACGTTAAGTAAATCGATATATGCCTTGTTGCGTTCCAGCAGTGCAGCACCCGTCACTATCATTTCTCTTAGCTGTTCACCGCTGATTATCAGTTGTTCCAAATTATTACCCTCCTTATAGGACTTACGGGCAAACCAAACCATGGGCCATACCCATCGCCCGCTTTGAGTCCACAAATCGTTAGACTCTTATATCCTCAACATGTACTGTTACGTGGTTTACCTTGAGACCCGTCATCTCTTCGACGCGATAGCGCACATTATCGACCGTGTTCTTTCCGACTGCTGAAATCGACACGCCATATGCAACGGTTACATACATGTCGATATCTACGGCTGAACCGTTATCGATCGGGGTTACCTTTACGCCGCGCTTGTGGTTTGTTCCACCTACAAACTGTATAAGCGCATCCTTGGCTGTTTTACCGCTCATACCTACAATTCCGAAGTTATCCCCTGCTGCATATCCCGCAACTGTGGCAATCACATCCTCGCTCAGAATGATCTGACCAAGTTCAGTATCGATTAATCCCGGCATTATTGACTCCTCCTTGTTTTATTTTGCCGACTGCAAAATGATAAAATGCACCCAGCCTTATTAATTCTAACCTATTTATACTTTTTTAGCAAGCTTCGCCCACCGTACATCCGAATTATACGGCAAAAAGCGCGCCAATATTCCATAATGCTCCCGTTTCTATGAGTACGACAGAGCGTGCGGTTATGCACTCGAGTCTTCCCTCGGGCCCCGTACCTTCTGGAGTCGTAGCTTTCACGCTCACGGCGTTTGTATTGATTTGGAGCGCATCGGCTATGTTTTTTCTCATCTGCGGTATATACGAGCTAAGCCGAGGCTCCTGTGCGATGATAGTAGAATCTATATTGCCTATGCGATAGCCGTTTTGAGACAGTATCTCCGAAACGCGAGTTAACAGCTTTATAGAGCTTATGCCCTTATACTGCGGGTCGCTGTCGGAAAAATGCGTGCCTATGTCTCCTAGCGCCGCCGCTCCCAAAATCGCATCCATCACCGCATGAACAAGCACGTCCGCATCCGAGTGACCCAACAGTCCCATTGGATGCGGTATTTCCACGCCGCCTATAATCAGCGCGCGCCCCTCACGCAGTAAATGCGTATCCTCTCCGTAGCCTATCCTCATGTGCACTCTCTCCCACTTATAATCGCATCAAAAAATGCCTTGTCGGACTGTATCGTGAGCTTTTGGTTTGTTATGGGACACTCGACATAGTTTACATCGTGACCCATGCGGATGTACAATTCCGCATCGTCGAATGCACCGTCTAAGCCTTCAAACCGCATATGTGCATCAAGTATCGAACTATACTCAAATGCCTGGGGTGTTTGCACGAGCACCAGGTCTGTCCTGTCGAGAGTTTCACCCGTAACTATATTTCTGACGGTATCCCTGCATTTCATGCACGCCACGGCGCTTCCCTTTGCCCGCACCTCGCGCGCTATGCGGCTCACGGTCTCGCTGTCAATTAAACAGCGCGCGGCATCGTGTATAAGCACATAACGTGTGGATTTGTCCACCGCCTTTAAACCGCACAATGCCGAACGCTGCCTCGTAGTTGAGCCCAAAACGACTTTCGTGGGGAAAGCCAGCCCTTCACAGAGCTTCTCTGCGTATTCCATAAGTCCGTCCGATGTGACAACGACTATGGGCATCGAATCAAACACGCGTATACACAGCGATAGTGCCGTCTCCCCGCAAAACTCGGTAAGCATTTTATTCTCGCCCATGCGCTCACCGCTTCCCGCGGCAAGTATCACGGCGGTCATGTCGCAACCACTCGTCATAGCTGTTCGTACATATCCGAAGCGTCGGCCTTAGCCGCGTGTTCGAGCACACTCACTACACGGACTCGCATGAGCCTCGCGCCCATGCGAATCTCCAAAACGTCGCCCTCGTTCACATCGCTCGACGGCTTTGCGACCTTACCGTTAATCGTCACCCTGCCCGCATCGCAGGCCTCGTTTGCAACGGTACGCCGCTTGATTATGCGTGACACCTTTAGGTATTTATCAAGTCTCATTTTCTCCTCAGGATACGGAAGTATTATCTGTGCCGGTCGTAGGTACTCCACAGCTCCTTATAAGTTCAACATCAGTCCAAAGCTCCTCTAGATTGAGCCATTCCGATATCAGCTTGTCCCACTCCTCAGTCCTTGCTGTTTCGAGCAGGTCCTTCAATGCGGCTTCCCTTATCTCGTCTACAGGCTTGCTGCCCATGGGCTCCGGACCTACGTAGTAGAGTATGTGATAACCGTTATCGTCGGTAAATATCTCTGAATACTGACCTTCGGAGAGTGCAAAGAACTTGTCCTTTATTTCATCAGACCAGTCTGTCTCGCTCTCATACCTGCTTATAAGCATGCCCTTTTCTTTGAATATCTCGCAAGCGATTATGTCGGCGTCCTCTGTGTATTCGACCATTACATCGGCAAAATCTTCGCCGCTTTCAAGCTTTGCATACGCTTCCTCGATCTTCTTCTTTGCGCCTGCATAATGCTCGGAGAAAATCTTGTCCATTTTGGCTTTCTTTTCTTTGTATTCGTTTACAATTTCGGCAAGACGTTCGGTATTCTTGGGTGTCTCACTCGTCGCATCCTCGATAGAAAGTCTGCCATACTCGTTCGTTAGCTCCACAAGCTCCTTGCTCAGATCGCTGTAATCGGCATCGATATCCTCTGTATTTGTCGTGAATATGTGCATTACGCGGTAGTAGCCCGAAGGTACGTACAGCACGGGATATGTACTTGAATTATCCGTGTACATCTCGAACTGCTCCTGATCGTCCTTGTAGCATCCGGGGTTTTCCTCTACAGCCTGCTTGTCGGACTCAAGAGTCGCCTCGTACCACGTCTGAATATCATCGTCGGAAACGGTCACATCCTTGAGCACTGCCTCTTTGACGATATTTATCTTATAGTCCTCGGTTACGGCTTTCTTTAGGTACTCCTCATACTCCGTACGGGTCGTGCCTTCGCCTAAGAAGTATTCGGCTTCTTCGATGATAAGCTTCTCTATCTCCGCATCGAGCTCGTCGCCCGTAAGTCCGCTTTCCGCGGCCGTCTTTGTGTGGTATTCGACCAGGTCAGTAAGTTCTGCATCTATTTTCTCCCGAAGCTCTGCCTTCTGCTCGTCGGTGAAATCGAAAAGTCCGAGTTCATCGCCCTTGTACATTGTAACGAGTGTTCCTACGAGAAGGTCAAATACGTTGTCCTGGAACTCCTCACGGGTCTCTTGGTCGCTCATCACATCGTAGCCGTAACTCGACCACATAGATGCGTGCATATCAAATGAAGTCTTAAACTCGCCGTATGTTAACTTGTATTCGCCTATCTGTGCAATGACGGTGTCGGCATCGGGCTCCTTGGTTTCGTCTGTGAGCTTACATGCTGAAACCATAAACACACAAGACAGCACAATAATCAGTGCGAGCAGACCGCTAATCAGTTTTTTCATGTTGCATCTCCTTATTTCTGATTTCATACAATGAATCAAATTATTATATCATGCTTTTTTCTCAATACAATCGCCCAGCGCGTGAACAATCTGCAACAATGCTTTGTAGCAATTGTCGGCATTTATACCTCTTCGCGATATCATGAGCGTCGGGACTGCGGCGTTGACCAGTCTTGCACCCTTGATTTTGCCCGCAAGGTCCAAGAGTTTACCCGTATCGTACGGCGCATCCGGCGTAAACATCAGCTTTATCTCACCGGGAGCGACGGAAAGTTTTGTTATATAAGCCTTTTGCGCCTTTGCCTTTAGTATTGCAATATTGAGCAGATTCTGCGTCTCCTCGGGAATATCGCCGTACCTATCGATAAGCTCATCCTGTACGTCATGCATATCGTCTATGGTCTCAATAAGCGTAATTCTCCTGTACATAGCCAGTCTATCCTGCTCACGCTCTATGTACGAGCTGTCTATATTTGCACTCAAAGGTATGACTATCGCTGTATCCACGGGTGCTTCGGGCGCTTCTCCACGCGCCTCCTTTACCGCCTCGTCTATTAGCTTGCAGTAGAGGTCGTAGCCTATCGATTGCATAAATCCGTGCTGTTCTGCGCCGAGCAGGTTTCCCGCACCTCTTATCTCGAGGTCGCGCATTGCGACCTTAAAACCCGAGCCGAACTGCGTGAAATCCTTTATCGCCTGAAGTCGCTTTGCTGCCTCCTCAGTCAAAACCTTATCCTTCTTAAACATCAGGTAGGCGTAGGCAAGTCTCGTCGAGCGTCCTACCCTGCCCCTGAGCTGATAGAGCTGTGAAAGGCCGAGCTTATCGGCGTCTATGACTATCATGGTGTTTGCGTTTGTCACGTCAAGTCCACTCTCAATTATCGTCGAACACACGAGTACGTCGTATTCGTGTTCCATAAAGCTGAGCATTGTGCTCTCAAGCAGTCGCTCCGGCATCTGTCCGTGAGCATAGGCTATCCTCGCTTCGGGCAATAGCTGTCTCAGCTGTTCTACAAAGTAGCTCATATTCTGAACTTTATTGTAGAGCACAAATACCTGTCCGCCTCTGCCCATTTCCTTGAGCACGGCTTCCCTTATGACCGCCGTTGATTCCTCCATAACGTACGTCTGTATGGGATATCTCTCCTCGGGTGGAGTCTCTATAACAGACATATCTCTTATGCCCGTCATGGACATGTGCAATGTGCGCGGTATGGGCGTCGCAGTAAGTGTCAGCACATCGAGATCCTTTTTGAGCAGCTTTATCTGTTCCTTGTGGCCTACTCCGAAGCGCTGCTCTTCGTCGATTATAAGCAGTCCGGGATCTTTATATTTGACCCTTTTTGAAAGCAGCTTATGCGTACCGATTATTATGTCGCATGTACCGTCCTCAAGCTCCTTGAGTATCCTCTCGGTGCTCGCAGGCGTGTTAAACCTCGAAAGCATTCGTATCTCGACGGGAAACCCGTGGAAACGGGCTATCGCGGTGTTATAGTGCTGTTGTGCGAGTATTGTGGTAGGCACAAGGAAAATAACCTGTTTTGAATCCATTACAGCCTTAAACGCCGCACGGAGCGCAACTTCTGTCTTTCCGTAGCCTACGTCACCGCAAAGCAATCTGTCCATCACCTTGCCGCTTTCCATGTCACGTTTTATTTCTTCGATGCTCGTAAGCTGGTCGGGAGTTTCATCGAACTGGAAGCTATGTTCCATCATTGTCTGCCAGGGAGTGTCAGGTGAAAAGCAGAAACCCCTCCTTCTCGAGCGCTCGCCGTAAAGCTTTACAAGGTCAAACGCAAGTGCCTTTACGCTCTCCCTTGCGCGCGAAACAGCCTTCTGCCATTCATGCGAGTTAAGGCTCGAAAGTCTCGGTGTAGTTCCCTCTCCACCCACGTATTTCTCTATCCTGTCGAGCTGGTCTGTGGGTATGAACATCACATCGGAACCATGGAACTGAAGCTTAATGTAGTCCCTCGACACGGAATCGGCTACTATCGTCTCAACACCCGTATAGCGCGCTATGCCGTGTGCCTCGTGTACTACCAGATCACCTTTTTTGAGTTCCTCAAACGTAAGGGAAGGTCTCTTCTGTCTCTTTTTTGCGGTGCGTCTCGTCTTTGTGCCGTATATTTCGCGCTCCGAAATGACTACCTGCTTGAGGTCGATGTACTCAAAGCCCCTCGGAACGGATTGCTTGGTGATTATTACCTGCGATGGGAGAAGTGTTCTGTCGTACTCGTCTACCACGGGGATTCCGAGTCCGTAGTCGTCGAGTTCGTCCTTTATGCGCTGTGCGTGACCTCCTGCCATTATAGCCACGCAGTAGCCGTTTGCCTTCCAGTGCTTTATGTCACCTATAAGCGGCGTAAGTCCGTTTTGATAGCTAGGCACAGAGCGCGTCTGCAGGCTTATTATGCTCTTTGCCGGGATAGCGTTAAAGCTTCGCATCAGCGAGAACAATAGTACCGTACTGTCGGTCGCAAGTCTCCCCAGCACATAAGCCGACGAATGCACGAGCTCCGACTGCTTCTTGTGAGCGATGCCCTTCTCTATGAGCGTTGCAAGCGCCTCGTTAAATAGCGTATTTTCAATCTGTGCCGTCTCCTCTACCCTAAGCGGCTCGTCTATAACCGTTATCATGCCCTCGGGTGCGTAGTCCATAATGGACGCATTCTCGTATATGTAAGGCATGAGGTTTATGGCGCATGTGGGTTTTACCCCTTGACGCATGAGTTCACGCTCCGCGGCAAGTGCCTTCACACCCCTCATGCGCGCCGCCGCTTCAACGAGAGTCTGTACTGTGCACGGTATCTCCGTAGCAGGCGTTATCACTGCCTCATCAATATTCTCGATAGACCTCTGCGTAAGCGGGTCGTATATGCGCATCGTATCGATTTCGTCGTCAAACAACTCTATGCGCGCAGGGTGCTTCTCCGAAAGCGGGAATATGTCTACATAGCCTCCCCTTATCGCAAACTGGCCTTTGCCCTCACAGATGTCGGAGCGCTCATAACCCATATAGGTAAGGCTCGCCGCAAGCTCTTTCGTGTCGAGCATATCTCCTACCCTAAGTGTGCGTATTGCCGAAAATAGGTCGCTCGGGGGAATTACCCTCTGTATGAGGGAATTTGCAGAGCATACGACTATACAAGGTCTTCCGCTGTAGAGCGCATACAGTGCTTCTATGCGTTTAGCCGTTATATCGCTCGACTGCGCATATGTATTTACGGAGAGGTTTATGTCCCTCTCGGGAAGCAGAATGGTGTTCTCGTAATAGCCGCTAAGCTCGTCAAAAGCTGTGAGTGCGCTCGCCTCACCGGGCGCAACAAAGAGCATAGGCCGCGTGAGCTGTGACATCAATGATGCCGCAACATGCGTCTTATGCGCATCGCCGACTCCATATACACCTACCGCGCCGTGACCTGTAGCGGAGACGAGATTCCCGAACGCCTCGGATTTATTCAAAAGACGAAGTATTTCGTTTGGCATCAGCTGCTTTCGGATTTATCGGACTTCACCTTAGATGCTTTCTTGTTGTATTTCTCCTGCGCTTCCTGCAATCTGCCGTTGATTATCAGTTTAACTGCATCTGCGGCGCACTCTATAGCCCTCGATATCTCCTTTTTTTCGTCCGCGTCGGGCGCTCCCAGCACATACGATATGAGCCCCTTTTCAGGGTCCTCGCTGCCTATCCCCACCCTTACACGAAGAAATCTATCCGTGCCGAGCTGTTCAATTATGCTCTTCATTCCGTTATGACCGCCCGCACTGCCTTGTTCCCTTATCCTTAGCATACCCACGGGGAGCGCCTTATCGTCGTATATCACGATCAGTTTATCGGGCGTCAGCTTGCAGTAATTTAGTATCTCTGCTATCGAAAAGCCCGACAGGTTCATAAACGTCTGCGGCTTTACAAGCATTACCCTCTCGTTTGCCAAGCGTCCCTCAGAAACAAGCGCCTTGTGTGCGTTCTTAAACCGGCGCATATCACCTATGCGAAAAAGCTCGTCAATAGCCCAGAAACCTACATTGTGTCTGGTGTTCTGATATTCTCGTCCGGGATTTCCCAAACCCGCTATTATATACATAGATCCTCCGTTTACATGCTCCTACTATTATAATCATTTTCAAATTCTATGCAACAAACAAGTTCACAGGTTTTATACAATCCTATGCAGGAAATCGTATCTAACTGTGGTATAATTAATTATATAGTACAGAGCACAGTGATGTAGCGATGTACAAGAAACTGAAAGGAGCGACCTGTATGCGTATTTCTATCACAGGTAAGAACATCGAGATTTCTGAATATCTCCGCGAGCTCGTGGAGAAAAAGATGGCCAAGCTTGACAGGTATTTTCCGGAGGACACGGTCGCACATGTCACAATGTCAGTGGAGCGTAACCGCCACATCGTAGAAGTAACAATTCCCTTTGTTAACGGTATCATCAGAGGCGAAGAAGTAACGGGCGATATGTATGCTTCTATTGATAATGTTCTCGACAAACTCGACCGTCAAATTAGAAAGCACAGGACAAAGCTCGAAAAAACACTTCGCGCCGACGCATTTGTTCACACCGCAACCGATGAGTACATTGATGAGCCCGAGGAGATTGGCAAGGTTGTAAAGGTCAAGCACTTCGACATGAAGCCCATGACCGTCGACGAAGCTATTTTACAGCTTGAGCTTTTGGGACACTCGTTCTTCGTATTCTCCAACGGAGACACAGGCGACATCAACGTACTTTATCTCAGAAAAGACGGCAATTACGGCCTCATTGAGACGAATTGACAATAAATTCAAGCGGAGCAAATGCTCCGCTTTTTTATTGCCTCTGTTTGTTGCGATGAAATGTGTTATAATATTACTTTAATAATAACTGATCGGATGTGGAGATTGTACTTATGAAGAAATTAGCGGCTTTTATACTCGCTGTGCTAATGGCATTTGTCGTGTGCGCCTGTGCCAACACCAAGCCTGCGACGATAGTCGGCGAAAAGACGCCTGTTCCCTCAAATACCGATGAGACCGATAACCGCACGCCTATTCCCGAAGTCGACCTGCCTCACGAGCTTAGTCAGACTCAACTCGACAAGCTTGCGGAGTACGGACGTTACCTCATTGACGATGAGGCATTCAATCCGGGCGAAAGCGTGTTCTCGACCGCCTTGGTGGATTTCCTTAAGATGTACTACAACGACAACGCAGCGGAATACAAGGACGGCTATGCGCGCATAAGCACTAAGGACGTCGTCAAGCTGTGTGAGCTTTTGTTCGGTTACGGCAATCCCAGCTTCAACATAACGCTCGCAAACGATGAGGATGTATATGTGGACGGCGACTATTGTTTCATCAAGCTTGGAGCCGAAGCGCCCGATGTTAAACTCAATTACGTTTCGCAGGAATACATCCCGAGGCCCAATGAGATGACTGCAATAAGCTCGTTCACGATTGAAGTCACATTCGAATTGGTATCGGCAACCACTGCCGAATCCATGGGTTCGGTAGTGTTTACCGTAATTCCCGTTTCAGAAGGCAACGGCTTCACGATACTAACCCACGCATCTAAAGCTACGGCATAATTACGGATAATTGAACAAAACGTTTTAATTAACCTGCACAACAAAACAGCTTTCCATAATGGAAAGCTGTTTTTATGCCTGCTATCAAACTAATCTCACTCTGCCGAAGCCTTGTGCTTCTTTATAGCCTCGATAAGCTTGGGGATTATGGCGTTCAAGTCGCCTACGATGCCAAGGTCCGCCACGTCAAAAACGGGTGCAAACGAATCCTTGTTTATAGCGACGATATAATCCGAGTTCTCCATGCCTGCAATGTGCTGTATGGCTCCGGATATACCGCAAGCGATATAGAGCGAGGGACGAACTGTCTTACCGGTCTGGCCTACTTGACGTTCCCTGCCTATAAGACCTGCATCAACATTGGCTCTCGAGGAAGCTACCTCTCCGCCGGGGAACTGGTCGGCAAGCTCTTGCAGAAGCTCGAACTTCTTTGCATCGCCTATACCACGTCCGCCCGAAACGAGCACCTTAGCCTCTGTGATATCTACTTCCTTCTTGTCGCCCTTAACGACCTCGAGTATGCGCACTCTTCTTTCCTTGTCGGTGAACTCGACATCGAATCTAGTGATTTCGCCATTCCTTGTGCAGTCCCTGCGAAGTGCCTGCATTACTCCGGGGCGCACGGTCGCCATCTGAGGACGATGCTCCGCGCACACTATTGTCGCCATAATGTTTCCGCCGAATGCCGGACGAGTCATAAGAAGGAGCTTCGATTCGGGGTCTATCTCAAGCTTTGTACAGTCTGCTGTGAGTCCCGTCTTAACCATGCTGGATACTCTAGGCGCCAAGTCTCTTCCTATCGATGTTGCGCCATAGAGCACAATGCTCGGCTCAAGTTCCTCTATTACTTTCACGGCCGCCTTTGCGTATGTAGCTGTGACGTACTCTGCAAGCTCGGGCGAATCGACAACGGCAACGGAATCCGCACCGTATTCAATAGCTTCTTTTGCTATGCCGTCTGCATTTTGTCCCAATACGAGGGCAATTACCTTCTCATCGAGAACGGCTGCGAGCTCAACGGCCTTCCCGATAAGCTCTGCGGCAACCTTCTGCATTACGCCGTCTCTCTGCTCCACAAATACGAGTATGTTCTTGCTCATCTTAAATGCCCTCCGTCAGATTATGTGCTTCTCAGCAAGCTTTTCGACGATGATACGAACCGCTTCGTCCGCATCTACCTCGTACTTCTCGCCCTTTGCCTTGGGCTGTTTTGTGAAGCTCTGCTTGACCCTCGTAGGTGAACCCGCAAGGCCGATGTTTGACTTGTCGATGACGCTCTCAATGTCCGCAAATGTCAGCACTTTGACAGTCTTTTCGCGATAAGCGTCAAATACGCCCGCAACGCTCATATAGCGCGGAGCATTAAGCTCGGACAGAACCGTTATGAGGCAGGGTAAATCCACCTCGACGATGTGCTGCCTGTCCTCAAACTGTCTCCTCAATACGAGCTTGTCATCAGAAACACTCTCTATGCCCTCGACATAACTTACTTGCGGCAGATCCAAATGCTGTGCAATCTGCGGTCCTACCTGTGCGGTATCGCCGTCGATTGCCTGTCTGCCGGCAATAATCAGATCGTAATCCATAGTGCGGATTGCCGAGGCTATGGTATATGAGGTCGCCCATGTGTCTGCGCCGCCAAAAGCCCTGTCTGTTACCAAAACGGCCTCGTCTGCGCCCATTGCAAGCGCTTCTCTGAGTGCAATTTCCGCCTGAGGCGGTCCCATGCTGACCACGGTGACATGCGCACCGTTCTGATCCTTTATCCTGAGTGCCGCTTCGAGTCCTGCCTTGTCGTCAGGATTGATTATACTCGGTACGCCGTCTCTGATAAGCGTACCCTTTACTGGATCGAGCTTTACCTCGGTGGTATCGGGTACCTGCTTGATACATACGATAATCTTCATGCGCGCCTCCTTAGTTCACACCGACGGCAGATGAGATTACCATTCGCATAACCTCACTTGTGCCCTCGTAAATCTCTGTAATCTTAGCGTCACGCATCATGCGCTCAACGGGGTACTCTCTGGTGTAGCCGTAGCCTCCGAACAGCTGAACGGCCTGCCTTGTAACCTCGCTTGCCGCCTCTGAAGCAAACAGCTTCGCCATAGCGGCTTCTTTGCTGTATACCTCGCCGCTGTCCTTCTTCATAGCGGCTCTGTACACGAGAAGCTGTGCGGCAGACATTCTTGTAACCATGTCCGCAAGCTTAAATTGTGTATTCTGGAACTGAGAGATGCGCCTGCCAAACTGCTTGCGCTCCTTGACGTACTTTATCGCTTCGTCGACAGCACCTTCACCTAAACCAAGCGCCTGTGCTGCAATGCCGATACGACCGCCGTCAAGCGTCTTCATGGCAATCTTAAAGCCCTTATTGAGGCTTCCCAAGAGGTTCTCCTTGGGTACTATGCAGTTCTCCATAATGAGTTCGCAGGTCGATGAACCTCTTATGCCCATCTTCTTTTCCTCTTTACCTACACGGAAACCTTCAAAGTCGCGCTCGACTATGAAAGCGGAAATGCCCTTTGTTCCCAGGGACTTATCTGTCATTGCGAATATGATGAATATGTCCGCATGGCCCGCATTTGTTATGAATATCTTGGTGCCGTTCAATACCCAATGATCGCCCTCGAGCACGGCCTTTGTCTGCTGACCTGCGGCGTCTGTACCTGCGCCCGGCTCAGTCAGTCCGAATGCGCCTATGTGCCTGCCCGACAGCAAATCCGGCAGATACTTTCTCTTCTGTTCCTCTGTTCCGAACTCATAGATGGGTCCGCAGCACAAGGAGGTGTGAGCGGATACTACCACGCCGGTAGTGCCGCACACCTTTGAAAGTTCTTCGATAGCCATTACGTAGGCCAATGTATCTCCGCCCGCTCCACCGTATTCCTTCGGATAGGGGATGCCCATAAAGCCATACCTGCCGAGCAGTTTTACAGTCTCCACCGGAAATCTTTCCTGCTCATCCGTTTCCTCCGCATGGGGCTTCACCTCGTTCTGTGCGAAGCTTCTGTAGAGCTCTCTGAGCAGTTGATGTTCCTTTGAGAGTTCGAAATCCATATAATGCCTCCTATTTTATTTACCCATATTTCGCTTGACCATCTCCGTCACAGCGAATGTTGCCACGTCTTCAGCATACTTTTTGGGACCGAAGCCCGCATCGTATCCA
>JAEDCW010000016.1 GCA_016293975.1 Clostridia bacterium | reverse complement strand
GCCGCAATCATTATCTACAAGAAGAAGTAATTCAGAAAGCATAATCCTCATTAGGTAAAGATGCAGCCCACCCTTCGGGGTGGGCTGTGTTTTACGTGCATGGGAGAACCGAATATCACTTGCGGAATTCACTGTACATGCGGCGATATCGGAAACAGCGAGTTTCTTGAGGCGGAAGCGATGTTTATAGCGACGGGTGTTTCGGGGAAAAGTGTAATGAGAATATCTCTCGTGGCATGGATGCGGTGTATCAAACCCTTATGTGCTTGTCACGGTGTTACTATAGGAGTGCTAAATTTTGAGGAAACTGCGTATTTTTGCAGATTGCCTAAAATATACACCGGTACCATGCTCCAAATGTACAATACTATGCTATAATACTCGAGATAATGTATATTAGAAGGAGAATTAGATGAAAAAGGTTTTTTCAATGGAGCTTGCGGGACGGACGATGACCGTCGAAACCGGAGCTTACGCTGAACAGGCGGGAGGTTCATGCCTCGTCCGCTGTGGCGATACCGCGGTAATGGTATGTGCTACCGTAGCAAAGACAGCGAGGGACGGAGTCGATTTTCTTCCGCTTTCGGTCGATTTTGAAGAAAAGCTTTACTCCGTGGGTAAAATTCCCGGCGGCTTCATAAAGCGTGAGGGACGTCCCACTGAGAAGGCGATACTTACTTCGAGACTTATCGACCGCCCTTTGAGACCGCTTTTCCCGAAGGGCTTCTATAACGACGTACAAGTAATTGCCACAGTTATGTCGGTTGAGCAGGACATTCAACCCGATGTACTCGCAATGAACGGCGCATCAATTGCTCTGAGCATAAGCGAAGCTCCCTTCATGGGACCTGTAGGCGCGGTAAGCGTCGGTTATGTAGACGGCAAGTATATTTTAAATCCCAACAGCGAACAGCGCGATAAGAGCAGAATCCATCTGACAGTTGCCGGCACGAAGGACGCAGTCATGATGGTTGAGGCGGGCGCAAACGAAGTAACCGAGGAAGAGATGCTCAAGGCGATACTCTTCGGCCACGAACACATCAAGAAGATAGTTGCTTTCATTTCCGAGATCGCCGCAGAGGTTGGCAAGGAAAAGTGCGAGGTCGAGGTCTATAAGCCCGACGAGACACTTGCCGAAAGAGTTCGTGAATACGCATTCAAGAACATGGTTTGGGCGCTCGATACATTCGACAGAAAAGAGAGAGAAGCCCGTACCACACAGGTCAAGGCAGACACGATTGCTCGGTTTGAGGAAGAATTCCCCGGCTCTGCAAAGGACATAGATAATATACTCTACGGTTTCACAAAGGAAATAGTAAGAGATAAGATAATCAACAAGGGCATTCGTCCGGATGGCAGGTCATACACAGACATCCGCCCCATTTGGTGCGAGGTTGGACTGTTTGCACGTACACACGGAAGCGCAGTATTTACAAGAGGTCAGACTCAGGTAATGAGCGTCGCTACATTGGGCGCAATGGGTGACGGACAGACGCTCGACGGCATCGGAGAAGAAGAATTCAAGCGTTATATCCACCACTACAACATGCCTCCATACAGCGTAGGCGAAGCACGCATGATGCGCGGTCCGGGAAGACGTGAAATCGGTCACGGCGCTCTTGCGGAAAGAGCTCTCGTGCCGGTGCTTCCTACTGAAGACGAGTTCCCCTATGCCATCCGTGTGGTATCTGAGGTCATAAGCTCAAACGGTTCGACCTCACAGGCTTCCATCTGTGCCAGCACACTCGCACTAATGGACGCAGGTGTTCCGATTAGCAAGCCCGTAGCAGGCGTTGCAATGGGTCTCATCAAGGACGAGGAGAGCGACAATATAGTTGTATTGACGGACATTCAGGGTCTTGAGGACTTCCTTGGCGACATGGACTTCAAGGTAGCAGGTACACGTGACGGTATCACGGCGATTCAGATGGACATAAAGATCAAGGGCATTGACGAGCAGATACTTACTCGCGCACTCGCACAGGCGAGGGACGGCAGAATGTTCATACTCGGCAAGATGCTTGAGACTCTCGATGCATCTCGCGCAGAGCTTTCCAAGTATGCACCCAGAATCATACGCTTCACGATAGATCCCGAGAAGATTCGCGAGGTCATAGGTACAGGCGGAAAGACCATAAACAAGATAATCGCAGAGACGGGCGTAAAGATAGATATCGAGGACGACGGACGTGTGTTCATCGCTTCGCCGGACTCCGAGGCTGCGACGCTTGCAAAGAAGATGATAGAGGATATCGTCCGCGACATAGTAGTCGGCAACGTATATCTGGGCAAGGTAGTTTCGATACTGCCCATTGGCGCACAGGTAGAACTCAAGCCCGGCAAGAAGGGTCTCGTTCACATCTCAAAGCTTGCCAACAGGCGCGTTGAGAAGGTCGAGGACGTCGTTTCACTGGGAGACGAGATACTCGTAAGGGTTATCGACATTAAGCCCGACGGCAAAATAGACCTCACGAGAAAGGGACTGCTCCCCGAGGACGCGAAGTAATAGCACAAATGATAATGCCGTGCAGCATTGCTGTGCGGCATTTGTTAAATAATAAGGACAAAAAAGCCTGAATAACACCCCGATTGCAAAAGACTGCATAAGCACTCCGTTGTGATATTTATTACCTATGGTGAATATCATTAAACAAGTAAACTGCGGAGGTTATGTGAGGGCATGCTTAAGATGAGGGGAATTACGGGTATCGTGGTGAACGTAGCGCTTTTTTTGGTGATTGCCGCGTTATATGCCATCACAGCGGAACCATTTGCCGGCGCTAAGCCCACTATAGGCTCTGCGGTATACATGGGGACGAATACGGACGCTGTCGCATTGCAGTGGACATTGTCGTACAAGGCGGGGTCGTTAGATAAAATACTGAACACGCTTGAAAGCAGAAATATAAGCTCGACGTTTTTTATAAGCGGCGAATACGTGAGGAGAAATCCCGAGCAGGTCAGAAAAATCGTCTCGATGGGACACGAAATAGGTACTCTCGGCGACTATCCGAATTCCGATGGGGATATTGCGTGGGTAGAGCAGGATATAATAACATCCATACAGTCCATTAAGGAAATCTGCGGCATAACCCCGAGGCTGTATTACTCAGCCGCAAGAAAGCAAAACGTATCCGACAGGGCCGCAAAAAATCTCGGCATTACCCATGTAAAATGCACGATAGATTTGCTCTGCGCGAGGGATGACGCCGAGAATATAGTTTTGCGCGCACGAAATGCCGCGGGCGGAAACATAATACTTATGCAGCCCACAGCACAGGCAGGGGAATCTTTGGAGGAGCTGCTTTTGCAGTTCGAGGAAATGAAACTCGAGGTTGTGACTACGGGTGAGCTAATAGGTCTATACGATTGAGAGGTAGCGAATGATACTAGACAAAACACTTGACAACGGCTTGAGGATAATTGCCGAAAAGCTCGATAATGTCCGCACTGTATCCGTGAGCTTCACGGTTAATGCGGGAACGGTGGACGAGCAGTCCGATGAAGCGGGCATTTCCCACTACATAGAGCACATGGTATTCAAGGGAACAAAGAACAGGACAGCTGCGGAGATAGCGATGGATATGGATGCCGTGGGAGCAAGCCTTAATGCCGGCACATCCCGGGAAAACACGCGCTTCTATGCAAAGGTGTTGGACAAGCATCTGCCGACCGCAATCGACGTGATATCGGATATGCTGTTGAATCCCAAGTTTGATTCAAAGGATATGGAGCTCGAAAAGGGCGTTGTGTGTGACGAGATACTCATGTCGCAGGACGACCCGGACGACCTCGTTTCACAGCGCATACAGGAGCTTTACTACGGAGACGATCCGCTTTCACGCAGTGTGTTGGGCTCTGAGGAGACGGTACGCTCGTTTACCGAGCAGAATCTCAGAGATTACATGGAAAGACTGTACGTGCCTAACAACATGGTAGTCACCTGTGCGGGCAATTTCGACCAACAGAGGCTCGTAGACGAGATAAGTGAAATATTCATATCCCAAAACAACAGAGAGCTTAAAAAGCGCGAATACGGCAAGCCTAAGTGCGTCCGTGAATCGGCTGTGATAGACAGAAACGACCTCGAGCAGACGCATATTGAGCTGGCGTATCCGAGCTTCGGCCTTGGCGATGAGAATAGATATGCGCTCATGGCGATAAACAGTCTGCTGGGTGGAGGAATGAGTTCGAGGCTATTCCAGAATATCAGAGAGAAGAGAGGTCTCGTGTACTCGGTTGGCTCTATGCCGGTTGCCTTTGTCAATTCCGGATACCTCGCGTTATTCGCTTCAACAGCGGCAAAGCAGGCGGAAACGGTGCTCAACCTCATGCTCGAGGAGATGGAAAACCTCAAAAAGAACGGCATAACGAAGAAGGAACTCGATTTTACGAGGGAACAGCTCAAGGGTAACTTCTCCATTTGGAACGAAGGAACTTCGGCACACGCCTCTATGCTCGCAAAATACGCCTCGGCAGGGCTTCCCATAGTCACTGAGGAGCAGATGATAAATAACTTAGACTATCTCACGCTTGACGATGTGATGCAGATTATTCCCCATGTATGCGACGAGACAAAGCTCTGCTCGGTATTTGCGGGAAGAGAATGCGGCGGACTCAGCGAACTTATGAAAAAGTAATACGGAGGATACCATGGACGATAAGTTGGATGTGATATTCTCTCTGCAAAACGCCCTTGACAGGGACATAGAACAGCGGAGGGGACTTGAGGGTATAAGCCGTGACGAATGGCTTCAAAAGGACGCCATAGCGATTTTCGTGGAGCTTGGGGAGCTTCTCTGCGAGGTAAACTACAAGTGGTGGAAGAACAAAAAGCCGGTCAACGAGGATGCCGCACGCGAGGAACTCGTAGACGTACTGCACTTTCTCATAAGCATGTGCATACGGATGGGCATGACAGCCGACGACCTATATAACGGCTATGTGAGCAAAAACAAGGAGAACTTCGACAGGCAATACGGACGCTCGCAAAAGCAGGGTTATTCTCCTGACGAGGTCTAAAAGCCTCATTTATCGGCATAAATTGCAATACACGCCGCTATAGCTTCCTCATTCAAAGTTTATGTGATATAATACTCAAAATGAGGAGGTTTTTTTATGGCAACGTATAGAGGCAGTAAGAGAACCAAATATGTTTTCAAACCCAGATTTTACGTCATATGTGTGTCGCTGTTTTTCGTGATATTGGCTGCACTTGTGCTTTTTATACCCGGAAGCGGACAATGCGTTATAGCCGAGGGAATTATGGATACCGAAGTACAGCAGAGCTTTGCGGTCATCAGAAACGAGCAGGTAATAAGCGTCGATAAATACGACAGGATACAGCACAAAGTCGAAGAGGGAAGCACGGTAGCTGCGGGTACACCTGTGGCGTGCGTGTACAAATGGGGCTACAGCGACGATATGATGCAGGCGTTGCTTCAAATAGAGGCGGACATCTACGAAGAACAGATGACACAGCTTGCAAGTGTCGAGGATTTGGGACTTATCGATGTAAACAACAGAATTGAGGTGGTCAAGGATCGTCTGCAGTCCGCTATATTGAATAAGGGCACAGAAGATGTGCTTACGATAGAGAATGAACTTACGGCTTTACTTGAGGAGAGGCAGGCGTATCTTGCGACAAGGGTTCAGAGCACGGAGACTCTCAATGCGCTGTATCAGGAGCGTGCGACGAGACTCGATCAGCTCAATCAGTGGCGTACGGATGTAAGTACCGCGGCAGACGGCAGGGTGAGCTTCTATTTTGACGGTTATGAACAGGCACTCAATGTCGCAAAGCTTGAAATAATATCTACAAAGCTCGTCTTGGGAGCCATTAAGGGTTCGAGCGCGACCGACCCCACTATGGATTCTGAGAAGTTGCTCTATAGGCTCGTGGACCCGAATGTTTGGTACGTCGCGTTTATCACATCGGGAAGCGATATGTACAGGGTCGTTGAGGGCGAGAGATATGAAGTAAGCTTCAGCGGCGAAAGTGAGACGACATATGTCGGCATAGCTCAAAAGCCACTCAAGTCGGGAGATTCGTTTATCAACATACTCAAGTTTGAGCGTGACATAGGGCGATACATATCCATACGATCGATTAAGGGGGATATTTCCCTGCACGCTACGGGACTTACCGTGAATAAAGACGCCATATTATTTGACGAAGACATGCTTACTTATGTAAAGGTAAAGGGCAGTGACAAGATCATTTATGTGGACATACTCGGCATTGACGGAGACAATGTGCTGATTAGGGCTTCGGGCGACTCTGATGTGCTTGCAGTGGGACAGACGCTCGTCATGTCTCAGAAGAATCTCTTTTCAAAGCTCTTTGGTAATGACTAAAGAAGGACGAAAATATGAGTATTCGTGAAAATTATCTGAGAATAGTCGATAATGTAGCCGATGCGGCGATAAGAAGCGGACGCAGACCCGAGGATATTGAGATAGTGGCGGTTACCAAATTTGTCGATATTGACCGCATACACCAAGCTATCGAAGCGGGCGCGTACAGCGTCGGAGAAAACAGGGTACAGGAATTTGTAGACAAGCTCCCTTTCTTTTGTGAGCACAATGTCAAGAAAAATATTATTGGACAATTACAGACTAACAAGGTAAAATATGTATTGAATCACTGTGACCTCATCCAATCTGTGGACAGGCTTCCCCTTGCGGAAGAGATAAGCAAAAGATCAAGCACTATGGGGATAATCCAGGATGTGCTTATAGAGGTCAACATAGGTGATGAGGTACAGAAGGGCGGTATTCGTGTAGCGGATGCGATGTCCCTTGTAACAGCGGTTTCCGAGCTTCCCGGGATTGCCGTAAAGGGTCTTATGTGTATTCCTCCCGTGCTGGGCGAGAGCGGAGTGCGTAAGCATTTTGCAGCAATGCGTGAACTGTTCCTTCGCATTGCTGCGAGTGACATAAGCGGTGTCCGGATGCGGTATCTATCCATGGGTATGAGCGGAGATTATATAGCGGCTATTGAGGAAGGCTCCAACATGGTCCGTATAGGGACTGCGTTGTTTGGAAGTCGATATTGACAGTCGCGGACGCTATATAGATAGACCAAGCGTTCAAAGTTCTACTCCAGGCGCCAAAATAATTTCTGGAGGTAAAAACATGGCAGGATTATTCGACAAAATCTCAACTTTTATCGGTGCGACAAAGGTCGAAGACTACGAAGACGAGGGCTACGTCGAGGACGATTACTACGACGAAGCCGAAGAAGAGGAGCAACCCTCTAGAGGACGTTCGAGGCAGGGTGGCAAGCAGAACATTACCGCACTTCCCTCTGCTACAAAGCAGAAGCTCATCATCTACAAGCCGGTGAGCTATGAAGACGCAGACACGGCTATCGACCAACTTAAGAGCCGCAGACCGGTCATAGTCAATATCGTTGAGCTTATCAGCACAAGCATTGAGACAGCCCAGCGTGTACATGACTATCTTGAGGGCGCAGCATATGCGCTTAACGGCAGGCTTCTCCGCATCGAGGAAGGAATTTATGTCCTTGCTCCCAGCAACTATTCGATTGGCGGAGATTCTTCAAAGGAACAGTAAACACCAATCGGATCTGTCGGACGTCATTTTGGCGTCCGGCTTGATTTAGGAGGGCAAATGAAACGGGAAGATATAGTAAAAAAGAAGTTTTCTCGAATGGTGATGGGATACTCACCAATGCAGGTAGATGCTTTTCTCGATGAGATCGTGGCTGAGTTTTCTCAGAACCAGATAACACAGCGCGAGACCGTCAACGCAAACGACGTGGAGTTAGCGAGGCTTAAGGCGGCACTTGCTAGGATAACCAACGAGCATGAGGCGCTTCAGGCGGAGGTCAAACGGCTGAACGAAGAAAATGCGACGCTTAGAGATGAGAACCACAAGCTCATGGGACAGCTTAAGATACTTGCCAGAGAGATACAGAAGCACAGGCAGGAATGACGGAGGAATGGTTAAATGGGGTGAAAACACCTCATTTTTTTGCGCCTTGCCTGTCAAATGGTACGAGGTCCTCAGTGTCATGCGCTTCATAACACAGTGTACTTCCGCGACTTATTACGTCATTGCCGTACCGTGTTCTGAGCTCGTCGAGCGCACAATCGAGCTTATGCCGCTTTTCGTGCAGTTTGTCCTCAAATATCGTGAGCTGTTCCCTACCATGTACGAGCGATGCGACTCTAACGCCGACTTGGCGAATGGGCTTTGCACCGTACAGGGACGCAACGAGCCTCTTTGCATGGTCGTAGAGCTCTCCGGTAACGTCGCTGGGGGAGAACATTTTATATTGTTTGGACAAGTGCGACAGGTCGTTGTATTTTACTGTCACGCCTATGACGAGTGCACGCATTCCGAGCTGACGGAGCTTGAACGAGACCTTATCCGTTTGTCGCAGTATCGCGGTATAGAGTTCGTCTATGCACTCGATATCTCCCGGGAGCGTGCATGCGCAGCTTATACTTTTTTGGTCGTCGGATTCGAGCAAGACTTTTTGGTCGTCTATGCCGTTTGCGTGAAGCCACATCTGCTTGCCGGCCACGCCAAACATGGCCTTGAGCACAGACTGACTCGCAGTAGCAAGCTGACCTATGGTAAATATGCCTATGCTGTTTAATTTAAGCGTAGTCGAACGGCCTATGTACATTAGGTCTGAGACCTTGAGTGGAAGTATGTGTTCACGCCAAAAATCGCGGGTCACTACAGTGACGGCGTCGGGCTTCTTGTAATCGGAGCCCATTTTAGCCATGAGGGGGTTATCGCCTACGCCGACGGACACCGTAAGACCAATCTCGTTCTTTACTCTCTCCTTTATCGTGTAGGCGATTTCAACGGGAGGGCCGAAAAGATACTCACAGCCGTTGTAATCTATATAAGCCTCGTCTATGCCGTAGCGCATTATAAGCGGCGAATACTGCTTTATTATGTCCATGAATTTGTTGGAGTAGTGGGTGTAGAGCCTGTAATCGGCAGGTACCAACTCAGCTTCGGGACAGAGCGCCATCGCTTCTCTTAACGACATTCCGGCATGAATGCCTTTCTTTTTCACGGGATATGTCGCTGCAAGTACGATGCCGTGTCTCTTGCTTTCATCCCCACCTATTATTATAGGGGAGTCAAACGTATAGCGCCCGTCGCTGGTTATGACGGTGCAGTATGCGTAAAATGAGTTCAAATCAACATGAAGATAGCTCATACAGAACCCTCCTTTATGAGAAGCCACTTATCGCGCGTCCTGTCCCAATAGAGCTCCGCACGACCGGATGAAAACTCAAGCACGAAACGAGTATATGACTTGAAACCCCAACGCGCCTCATCCTTTTGGAGCACACGCAGTACACGGGCGCGCTTGCCGGTAGAGCATATGAAATAAGCGGGTTTTACACCGCCGTTAGGGTCGAAATCTACAAGCACGCGTGTGATTCGGTTATATCGCTTCATCAAAACACCTCGCGGAACAAATGTTCTAAATGTATTATAATTGCACCTGTCGGCATTGTAAACACCGTTTTTGGTACAAATGTTCGCTAAAAATGAAAAATATGGTAGGAGATTCCCATATGTGTGGTGTCTGCTTAAAGCTTAGTTTTATGTTTCCGTCTGAGTCGTAGTCGGAAAGAGCCTTGCAGTTTGGCATTTTATTCTGTCATTGCACAACGCTCACGTCATTTGAGTTTATACTCGGCTAAGTGCTTGTAAAAGGGGTATTATACTTGTAAGCGTCGCCTGTAATATGGTAAAATGTAAGTTAATGAAAATGTAAAGAAATACTTGCGAAGGAGCATACTTTTTGAAAACCAGTGACTTTTACTATGATTTGCCGCAGGAGCTGATTGCACAGACACCTATGGAGGTGCGCTCGCAATCGAGACTTCTGGTTTATGACAGGGGCAACAAGTCCGTGTGTCACAGGCATTTTTCGGATATACTCGATTACATAAATCCCGGCGATGTGCTTGTAAGGAACAATTCCAAGGTAATCCCCGCGAGACTCTACGGACACAGGGAGGACACTAACGGAAAGCTCGAGTTTCTGCTGTTGAGACGGGTGAGCGACAATGTGTGGGAATCGCTTGTAAAGCCGGGACGCAAGGCAAAAAAAGGACTTAAGTATGAGATTTCTCCCGAGCTTCATGCGGTTATAGGCGATACTACCGATTCTGGGGGAAGACTGGTAGAGTATGTTTATGAGGGAGTGTTCGAGGAGGTGCTCGACAGGGTGGGCGAAATGCCGCTTCCCCCCTACATAACGCAACGCCTCGAACAAAAGGACAGATACCAGACAGTGTATGCGGAGAAAGACGGCTCTGTTGCCGCACCTACCGCCGGACTGCATTTCACGCCCGAGCTATTTGACGCACTTAGAAAAAAGGGCGTAAATGTCGTGGACGTGCTTCTTCATGTTGGTTTGGGAACATTCAGACCCGTGTCGGTGGAGAACATCGAAGAACATCATATGCATACCGAGCACTATGAGGTTACTGCGGATGCAGCACGCAGTATAAACGAAGCGAGGGCAAATGGTGGCAGGATAATTGCCGTAGGTACTACTTCGTGCAGGACGCTTGAGAGCGTTACTGATGGCGACGGAATAGTACACGCAGACAGCGGTGAAACGGGGATATTCATCTCGCCGGGGTATAGATTTAAGGCTGTAGACGCACTTATAACGAACTTCCATCTGCCGGAGTCTACGCTGTTGATGCTCATAAGCGCGCTCGCAGGCAGAGAGGAAATGCTGAGAGTGTATGGAATCGCCGTAGAGGAGAGGTACAGATTCTTTTCGTTTGGCGATGCCATGTTTATAATTTGACGGAGGATAAATGGAGTATTTTAGATACGAACTTATAAAGACATGTAAACAGACAGGCGCAAGGCTCGGAAGACTCCATACGCCTCACGGAGTTATAGACACGCCCTGCTTTATGCCCGTAGGCACACAGGCGACGGTTAAGGCGATGACGCCGCGCGACCTCAAGGAAGTCAACGCGAGCATAATACTTGCCAATACATACCACTTGTATGTCCGCCCCGGTCACGAGCTTGTTCGCGATGCCGGAGGACTCCACAGCTTCATGGGCTGGGACAGACCTATACTTACAGATTCAGGCGGATTCCAGGTATTCAGCCTTGCCGGCATAAATAAAATCAAGGAGGACGGCGTCGAGTTTAGATCTCATGTCGATGGAAGAAAGCTGTACTTTACTCCGGAGAGTGTCATGGAGATAGAACAGGCGTTGGGCGCGGATATTGCTATGGTATTCGACGAATGTGCGCCGTATCCGAGTGATCGAAAATACACGCTCGAGGCTATGGAACGCACCCACAGATGGGCAAAGCGCTGTCAGGAGGTACATACCAGGGAGGACCAGGCGCTTTTCGGAATTGTTCAGGGCGGTATGTTCCGCGACCTGCGCATACAGAGCGCAAAGACGCTTGCCGACATGGATTTTATAGGTTACGGAATAGGCGGACTCTCTGTAGGAGAGCCTAAAACGCTCATGTACGAGATGCTCGAAGAGATGATGCCATACATGCCGCAGAATAAGCCGCGCTATCTCATGGGCGTCGGAAGTCCCGACTGCTTGCTGGAGGGAGTCGTGCGAGGCGTGGATATGTTCGACTGTGTACTCCAAACGAGAGTCGCCAGAAACGGACTTGCGTTTACCAGAGAGGGTAAAAAGACCATCCGAAACGCTCGCTTTGAGCGTGACTTTACGCCTATAGAGAATGACTGCGATTGCTATGCCTGTACTGGTTTTACGAGGGGTTACATAAGACATCTCATAAAGGCAGGGGAGATACTCGCCGCACAGCTCCTCACTATGCACAATTTGAGGTTCTCGCTGAAGCTCATGGAAGACGTGAGGAAGGCTATTGCGGAAGACAGATTGCTTGATTTCTACAACGAGCTTAAGGAAGGCGGTGCATTCGATTGATGCAGCGCGAATACAGGCTCTTGTCCGAGGAGGATACAGTTAGGCTCGGGGCAAGGCTTGGAGAATTACTCACAGACGGCACGTTTGTAGCTCTTTACGGAGATTTAGGCGCAGGTAAGACCACGCTCGTCGCCGCCGCCGCAAACGCAATGGGTATACGCGACACCGCAAGCCCCACATTCACCGTAGTCCGTGAGCATAAGGGCGAGCATGAACTTTTTCATTTCGACGCGTATAGGCTATCTGACTCCGACGAGCTGTATGCCATGGGATATGAGGACTATCTCGACAGAAACGGCGTCATAATGATGGAGTGGGCGGAAAACGTGGAGGATGCGCTGCCGGCAGAGAGACTTGAACTGCATCTTTTCGGAAGCGGTGCAGATGAAAGACGACTGATTGCAACTGCACGGGGGACGTGCAGTGAGAATATTCTTATGGAGCTGAACATATGAAGCTTTTGGCAATATCGACCTCGTCAACGGTCGCATCGGCGGCGCTATTGTGCGATGGAGCGATTTCAAGCGTTCGTGCCGAAGCAAAGCGAGGCGGGCACAGCGAGGTCACAATGCCCCTCGTGGATGAGCTGCTCAGCACAGCAGGTACGAGCGTTGCGGAAATAGACAGATTTATTGCAGATGTCGGTCCGGGCTCGTTTACGGGCGTGAGGATAGGCGTTTGTCTCATAAATGCGATGGCTTTTGCCTGCGACAAGCAAACGGTTGCGATAAGCTCGCTCGAGGCGCTGAGGTTTATAGCTCAAAACCCCGACGAGGGAGCGATATGTACGCTCATAGACTGTAGAAACGGAAATGGGTATGCCGCACTGTACAAGAACGGAGAGGTAATCATTCCGCCGAGTGCCGTTGTAGTATCGGAGCTTATAGATAAGCTGCCAGACGACGTGGTCATAATAGGCGACGGCGCACATATCCACCGCATACAGATTTCCGAAAAACTGCCAAATGCTCGCATACACCCAAACTGCGAGGTCAATGCGGAACTGTTTATTAAATGTGCCGAAGCAGGAAAAGGTGCGGTTTGCGGCGAACACGGTGCGATGCCCATGTATTTGAGAAAGGCGCAAGCCGAAAGGATGAGAGACAATGCTTGAGCTCGAATTCAGACCTATGAGGGTCGAGGACCTCGACAGGGTGTACGAGATAGAAACGGCTTCTTTCAAGAACTGCCCGTGGCCTAAACTTGCCTATAAACGGGAGATAACCGAGAATAGACTGAGCGATTATTGTGTTTGTCTGTACGATGGCAGGATAGTCGCATTTGCAGGTATGTGGTCGATATACGAGGAATCCGAGCTTACAAAGATAGCTACCGATACGTCAATGCGCAGAATGGGAATAGGAAAGAGACTGTTACTGCACATGATGCAAAGGGCGAGGGAGAGAGGCTCAAGCAGGATGTCTCTTGAGGTAAGGGTTCACAACGAGCCTGCAAAGGAACTGTACCGATCTCTCGGTTTTGTCGAGATAGGGATTCGCAAAAACTACTACCCCGACACAAGGGAGGACGCCATAATAATGGCGAACACCGGGCTGTGTGATATCCACGGCGGCGGAGGTGACTGTGCATGAAGGCAATAGGTGTTTTTGATTCGGGTCTCGGCGGAATAAGCTTCTTAAAAGAGGCGGTCAGGCTGCTTCCCGAGGAGAGCTACATATACTTTGGCGACAATAAAAACGCCCCGTATGGCGATAAAAGCGAGGCGGAGATAAACGCGCTTTCGCTCGACTGTGCGTACAAGCTCATGGACATGGGTGTAAAGGCGATTGTGGTCGCGTGCAATACTGCAACAGGCACTGCGATATCGGATATCAGAGAGCATCTTTCGATACCTGTCGTTAGCGTTGAGCCTGCCATAAAGCCCGCGTGCGAGAGACCCGGGGACGGCAAAATACTCATGCTCGCAACGAGCGCAACCACAAAGCTCAGCAGGTATCAGGCGCTTAAGCAAAGAATGATAGACTCATCGAGAGTAATCGACGTGCCATGCTCAGGGCTTGTAGACAGGATAGAGAATGGCATCTTTGCAGACGATGCCTTCGACGATTTGCTCGACGGCTTCCTTGGGGCGTATAGCGGAGAAAAGATAGATGCGATAGTGTTGGGGTGTACACATTACGTATTTATAAAGAGCGCAATAACGCGCTATGCAAAGGCGCATTTTGAGGGCGAAGCCAAGCTGTATGACGGCAACGAAGGCACTGCGAGACAGCTCGACAGGGTACTGCGCGAGCACGGTATGCGCGAGTCAACGGGCGTGGGAAGCGTTTGCTTCAACACGAGCGGCAGTATGGAGAAATACGAACCTATATTTCGAATGCTCATGAGCTGTGAGCTCGAATAGTCGGCCGAATGGGTCATACATTTTAGCGAGCGAATCGAGAAACAGGGCTAATTCGCACTAATCATAATACAAAACACCGGCAGGGAATTAACAACTTCCTGCCTTTTCATATTCTCTTGCAAAAAGGTATATAAAGCGATATAATAAGAAACATAAGTTGCACAACGACAGATCTTTAAAAAGGAGGGGATGCAATGCCGCCAAAATTTAAATTCACAAGGGAGTGGATAATCGACAGCGCGGTAAATGTTGTGCGGAAAAACGGCTTGTCGGGTTTGACCGCAAGAGGGTTGGCGGCAGAGCTCGGTTCCTCTGCTAAACCCATATTCGGATTGTTCCAAAATATGGACGAGGTACAGCGCGAGGTTATAAACTCGGCAAACGCGCTCTATCAGTCCTATTTGCAAAGGAGTATGAGCGAAAACAAGTATCCGCCGTATAAAGCGAGCGGTATCGCCTATATCCAATTTGCTAAAGAGGAAAAGGAGCTGTTCAAGCTGCTGTTTATGCGTGACAGGACGGGGGAAAAGATTGAAGAAGACCGTGAAGCTGTTCGGCCGATACTCGAAGTCCTAATGCAAAACCTCGGTCTGAGCGAGGACGAGGCGACGCTTTTCCATTTGGAATCATGGATCTATGTTCACGGCATAGCAACGATGCTTGCAACCGCATATCTCGATTGGGATATAAATTTTATCATCAAGTCACTGACGGATGTTTATGAGGGCTTGAAACACCGGTATACTGGAGGGAAATAAAGATGTTTGCAATAAAGACGGAACGGCTGACAAAAAAATATAAAGATTTGATAGCCGTAGATGATCTGAATTTGAACATTGAGCATGGGGAGCTGTTTGCGTTACTGGGAGTGAATGGTGCAGGAAAAACGACTACGATTAAAATGCTCACATGTCTTACAAGGCCCGACGGCGGAGATGCCTTAGTCAACGGGCATAGCATAATTACGGATTCAAGTTCAGTCAAAAGAATAATTGGCGTATCTCCGCAAGAGACCGCAGTTGCACCGAATTTGAGCGTAAAGGAAAACCTTGAGCTGATGTGCGGCGTCTACGGCTTTGACAGACATAAAAGAGAATCCAAAATCAATGAACTCTCCCAGCAGTTCGACTTGACGCCTGTTTTAAACAAAAGAGCATGTAAGCTTTCGGGAGGTTGGCAACGCAGATTAAGTATCGTGATGGCGCTTATCAGCGAGCCTCAAATTCTGTTTATGGATGAGCCTACACTTGGATTGGATGTGCTTGCAAGAAGTGATTTATGGGATACGATTCGTGCCTTGAAAGGGAGAATAACGATTATCCTGACTACACACTACATGGAGGAAGCCGAAGCCCTTTCGGACCATATCGGTATTATGAAATACGGGAAGCTGTTGGCACTTGGCACGGCAGATGAAATCAAAGCCACAACAGGAAAAGACAAGTTTGAAGATGCCTTTGTAGCAATCGTAAAGGGGGCGGCAAAATAATGAGATTACTTACTTTCTCCGGCAGGACAACAAAAGAAATATTACGCGACCCCCTAAATATATTCTTTGGCTTGGGATTTCCTCTCATACTTCTCGGACTGTTGACGGCGATTCAAGCCAATATACCCGTGCCGATGTTTGAGCTTGACCACCTGACACCCGGCGTTACCGTGTTCGGACTATCGTTTATCACACTTTTTTCCGCTCTCTTGATTTCAAAGGATAGGGAAAGCGCATTATTGCAGAGACTTTACACGACACCCCTTACGGCGGCCGACTTTATTTTCGGGTACACGCTGCCGCTTTTGTTCATGGCGTTAGCGCAGAGCGTGATTTGCTACATTGTGGCGGCGCTGCTCGGATTAAAGCTTAATATCACGGTTTTGTACGCGGTGCTGTTTATCATCCCCATAGCATTGTTTTATATCTCTCTGGGCCTGATATGCGGAAGCGTGCTTACATCCAAACAGGTAGGAGGAATCTGCGGAGCATTGCTCACCAACCTTTCCGCTTGGCTTTCCGGCATTTGGTTTGATGTGGAGCTTGTAGGCGGTACTTTTAAGACGATTGCGAATTCCTTGCCCTTTATTCACGCCGTAGAGCTTGAACGAGCCGTTTTTAACGGCAACTATGCAGACATGTTCCCACATATTTGGTGGGTTCTCGGATATACTGCTATCGTAGTGGTAGGAGCAATACTGTTATTCTTGCGGCAGATGAAAAAGCAGTAGGTGTGGTAGTTGTTTAAGCTTCAATGTTCGGCGCAGACAATAAGACCGGAGATGCGGAGGACTTATTTAACCGATTTTGGCGATGAACAACAGCGGTTTTCCCTTGTTTAGCTCATAAGGGCAAGAACAAAAGAAAACACATGGTGACAGAGCATAATGAACGCGAAAAGCCTTGAAAACGGAGGTCTTTGGGAGGATTCGACAGATAGACCGAAATTTATGAATAAAATGTAAAATCATGTCAAATTATTGACTTTAATGGTACTCCCACTTATAATCAACATATATACATATATTAAGAACTGCGGTTCTTGGGAGCATCAAAATGAAACAGAAGTTTAGCTGGTTTATCGCTATTGTGTTACTGGTGTTGACAGCTGTAATCATAGGCGGGTGTGTTAGTGTACCTATTATTGCAGACCCAAGGCCTGTTATAATTCTGCCAACAAGCAAACTTGAGGTTACTCCCAATGCTACGGATCATGCATTGTCGACACCCAGGATAATCCATCAGCATACGCCGGGTCCTACGACACAACACCCGTCTGATTCTGTTGCGACTCCACAAGTATCCGCGTCGCCCTATATTATTCCGGGCACGACTCTGGTTCCGACAGATCCGACTACGACGCCTGACTTGAACGAACCCACGGCAGATAAGATAATAGCGTTCACATTCGACGATGGACCCAGCAAGGTGTCCACAAATAGGATACTTGATGTGCTGGAGGCGAACGGTGCAACGGCTACGTTCTTCGTTATCGGGCAGAACCTTGAGTACTATCCGAACACGGTAAGGCGCGCCTACCAATTGGGTTGTGAGATAGGCAATCATACATACGGACACAAGTACTTAAATCAGCTTTCCGCCGCTGAGATACACGATCAGATTGACAGGGTAGATGAGATGCTCTTGGACATAATTGGCATAAAGTCGCCGATATTCCGTCCCCCGGGAGGGAAAGTAGACAAGAACACATTCGTCGTGGACACGGTTGGAAAGCCATGCATAATGTGGTCGGTTGACACAAAAGACTGGAAGCTGAAGGATAGGGATGCGATTATCGAAAACGTATTGAGTTCGGTGCGTGACGGAGATATCGTGCTCATGCATGATATCTACTCGTCGACTGCGGATGCCGTGGAGTATTTGGTACCCGAACTCATCAACAGGGGCTATAGCATCGTTTCTGTAAGTAAGTTGTTCGAGCTAAAGGGGAAAGGGCTCCAGAATGAGGTTTACAGACACGCAAGGTAAAGGTATCACTTTATCTGCGACAGACGATTTGCTTGTTTTAAGGTATGGGTTGCGGTTGCAATCCATGCTTTTTTAATGGGAAGTGGATAGCTGGATTAAGCATAAATAAACCACCCATTCGGAGTTTGGCGTTAGGGTGGTTTTACTGCATTCACACTATGTACTCATCTGCCTAGCCTGAATCAGAGAGGACGTACGGGCAGAAGCTCTATATATCCGCGCGCACCTATCGGTTCGAGCTGAATTCTCGGATTCTCTGTGTCATAGGCATAACCTATTGCCTCGGGGTTGTACTTCTTTACCGCCGCTTGAAGTGCGCATATAGCTTCGCAGTAGTCCTCCTCTTCAAACGGCTCTCCTTGGAACATAAGGTACTTGCTTTGGGGCAGAACGATTTTATCGAAGCCCTCGGGAATCTCGCTTATGTTGTCGTCCGTCACTTCCACACCCTGAACATAGCGAGATGTACCCGGTGTGCGATATTTTTCGGGAAGCCACATGCAGACGGGCTCCGAATTGTTCGCACACATGCTTGTGAGCAGACCCCAAATATCACAGCCGACCTCCTCGCAATAAGCGAAGTAATCCTGCGCATCCTTGCCCCTTTTGATTATAACTGCGCGCTGTGGTTTATCAATTACCTGAATAAATACGTTTCTTACGTTTTCCACAAATGTATTCTCCTTAAAATCCTTTTTATAGTCTACGCCATAGGGAGTGAACAGGTATAGCGGCACGGGATGCATTGCGTACTCCTTGGGGTTACAGCCAAACTCCCTGTAAAACGCTCGTTGGAATCCGTCTACGCTGCCGAAACCGAGTTCAAATGCGGCATCGGTTATCCTCTTATCGGAATCTCTGAGCATAAGTGCGGCGTGCGACAAGCGCAGTCTTCTAACGTAATCCGCAGGGGAGAGACCCGTATACTGCTTAAAGAGTCTCGCTGAGTACCACGGGGAAAAGTGTGATACCTCTGCAAGCCCGGAAAGCGTGATTGGGGAATCTATGCTCGCCTCTATGTACTTTTGCATCCGCTGTACGGCTTTGGTATGCTCGCTCATGTGTTCACTTCCTTCCACATTGGGATTTTAACGTAAGCGACGTCTGAAAACTCGATGTTTTTTGCACAATTCAATGATACCACAAACCAAAAGTGAAAAGCACAAGTAGGCTTTTATCCAATGACTCTGTGAGAATGGCGAATAGACTGATCCCCACTTGTGAAGTTTTTATTATGGAACAAAACGGCAAAATGTGTTACAATCATATGGTGGTAAAGCGCGTACATATAAAGAAAGACGGTTTAATCAAGACAGAGTTTAGTACGCATCTGCATACCGAGGCGGCGTGCATATTACTGCGAGTAATGTGAAAGCGGTAATCCTAATTGAAGACTCTTTTTTCGTATGTCCGGCTTCATGCCGGAGAGATGACACTCGGACTCATCATCAAGTTTTTTGCGACAATGATGGATTTGATGATACCGTATGTGCTTGAAGTTATACTCGATGATATAGTCCCGCAAAACGACATAAAGCTGATTGTCACATGGGGTGTGATAATGCTTTTGTGCGCGGCAGCTTCTGTCACGACCAATATCACAGCAAACAGAATGGCGACAAAGAGCGCGGGCAAGGTGACAAAAAAGCTCCGCCACGACCTATTCAGACGCATATCGTATCTTTCAAGTGCACAGACGGACAGCTTCACAGAGTCAACTCTTATTTCAAGAATAACAAGCGACACCTATAACGTAAACCAGATGCTGACAAGGGTGCAGAGGTTAGGTGTAAGAGGCTCCATATTGCTCATAGGCGGCATAATATTTACGTTATCGCTTGACGCACCACTCACACTCGTGCTTATCGGCATGCTGCCGCTGATTGCGGTCGTTGTCTATACAGTGACTAAACTGAGCATTCCGCTTTATACAAAGTGCCAGGCGTTTTTAGACAGGCTCGTAAGGGTAGTGCAGGAGAATGCTACGGGTGTCAGGATAATCAAGGCGCTGTCAAAGTCGGAGCATGAGCGCAAGCGATTCTCGGAGGCGAATGCATCGCTGTCTGAGGAGGAGAGGCGCGTCGGTATACTCATGGCAATAACAAACCCGACGACGACGCTGGTTTTAAACGTGGGCCTTACGCTAATTGTTCTGATAGGTGCGCACAGAGCGGATTCCGGTCTTACCGAGACAGGTACAATAATCGCTTTCCTGTCGTATTTTACGATAATAATCGGTGCGATGCTCGGTATAACGAGGATATTCATAGTCTGCTCAAAGGGCGTGGCATCGGCTAACAGAATAAGCGAGGTACTAAATACCCCCGATGGTTACCCGATATTGCCCGAGGATGCTTGTGAGCGCTCAAATCCCGAGTACAGGCTCGCGTTTGAAGATGTAAGCTTTTCATACAACAAGGTCGAAAACAACCTCACGGACATAGACTTTGCTCTGAAACCCGGGGACACGTTGGGCATAATAGGTGCAACGGGAAGTGGAAAGACGACAATCGTCAATCTTGTGTTGAGATTCTATGACCCAGACAAAGGCAGAGTTTTAGTCGACGGCAGGGACATAAGAACGATCCCGCTCGATGAACTCAGAAATCGCATAGGTATCGCCATGCAAAACGACTTTATAATGGCGGGTAGCATACGCGAAAACATCGACTTCAAGAGGGGACTCGATGACGATGCGATACTCAAGGCGGCAGAGATAGCACAGGCGACCGGATTTATATCGCGAAGACCTGAGGGACTCGATTATATGCTGACGGCGAGGGGCGGAAACCTAAGCGGAGGGCAGAAACAGAGGCTTCTCATCGCAAGGGCGGTAGCCGCACAGCCCGATGTACTGATACTTGATGACTCATCGAGCGCACTGGATTATAAGACCGATGCAGATTTGAGAAAGACGCTAAGCAAGCACTTCCCGAATATGACGACGATAATTGTCGCGCAGAGAATAAGCTCGATTATGAACGCAGACTGCATTCTGATGCTTGACGATGGCGAGATAATCGGCAAGGGAACTCATTCCGAACTGCTCAATAACTGTGGGCTTTATAAGAGTATAAGCGATGCACAGATGGGTGGTGGGCTTAATGCGTAGTCGTGACGGATTACAGAACAGTAAGCTTGCTCAGGGTTTTGAGGCAAACGGGGATAAGCGCAAGCTCAATGCGAAGAAGCCCAACAAAAAATACATACTTGCCCGCCTCTGGGGATACCTAAAAAAGCATAAGCTCATCATCACACTTGCAATTATATTGGTGATAGGAAGCAATCTGCTTCAGCTTTGGGGACCGAGATTGTCCGGCAAGGCGATAGATGCGATAGGTGAGTTGCCGCATTCGGCTGACTTTGTAGCCATAGGTAAATACGTAGTGTTGATGCTTGTGTTCTACGGGCTGTCGTTTGTTATGAGCTACCTGCTTTCAGTATTGATGATAGAGCTCACGAAAAAAATCGTTTTCAGTATGCGAAAGGACGTATTCGACAAGCTGTCGAGGCTCCCTGTCAGCTTCTTTGACGCGAGGCAGACGGGCGACATAATAAGCGTCATTTCTTACGACATCGATACGGTAAACGCATCCCTTTCAAACGATCTGTTGCAGATATGCAAGAGTGTGATAACGGTCGTCGGCTCGCTCGTTATGATGCTTAGGATAGCGCCCGTGCTCGTTACGGTGTTCGTGTTTACGGTGCCGACGTCGATACTGTTTACAAGATACATAACGAAGAAAGTAAGACCGCTTTTCAGAGCGCGTTCGCAAAAGCTCGGCGAGATGAACGGTTTTGCAGAAGAGATGATATCGGGTCAGAAGACAACAAGGGCATACAGCAAAGAAGAAGAGGTACTTAAGGATTTCGATGTAAAAAATGACGAGGCGGTCGAGGCGTACACCAAATCCGAGTATTACGGCTCAATTATGGGTCCGTCGGTCAACTGTATAAACAACGTGTCGCTTGCGCTTGTAAGCGTATTCGGGGCTATACTGTATCTAAATGGCATGATAGGAATAGGCGACATATCGGCGTTTGTACTGTATTCGCGCAAGTTTTCGGGTCCCATAAACGAGACGGCAAACATTTTCGGTGAATTGCAATCGGCTTTCTCCGCTGCCGAGCGCGTGTTTAAGCTTATAGACGAGCTGCCCGAAAAGCCGGACGCCGCCGAGGCGTGTTTACTGGAAAGTGTAAATGGTGACGTAGAGCTCTCCGACATAACATTCGGCTACAACCCTGGGAGGACGATAATAAAGGACTTTAGCCTCAGAGCAGTGCCGGGAAGCCTTATTGCCATCGTCGGACCGACGGGCGCAGGCAAGACCACGATAATAAATCTCTTGATGCGCTTCTATGACGTCGATGAGGGCGCTATAGCGATAGACGGCAACGATATCTACAAAGTGACGAGGGACAGCCTAAGAAAAGCGTACACCATGGTACTGCAGGATACTTGGCTCTTTAGCGGTACCATATTTGAAAACATCGCATACGGCAAGGAAGACGCTACGATGGAAGAGGTCGTTGCGGCGGCTAAGGTTGCGAGGATACACAGTTTCATAATGAGGCTTCCGCAGGGCTATGACACGGTGATAAGCGATAATGGCACGAATATTTCAAAGGGTCAGAAGCAGCTTTTGACAATTGCCCGGGCAATGCTCATGGATTCACCCATGCTCATACTCGATGAAGCTACGTCGAATGTCGATACGCAGACGGAACAGGAGATTCAGAAGGCGATGCGAAAGCTCATGAAGGACAGAACCTGCTTTGTTATAGCTCACAGGCTTTCTACCGTCATAAACGCCGATAAAATACTCGTAATGCAGAACGGTAGTGTTGTCGAGCAGGGCAGTCACGATCAATTGATGGAAAAAAATGGCTTATATAGGGAGTTGTATTATTCTCAGTTTGAGGTGTATTGAGGTTCTTTTTGCAACACATACTACTTTCAAATCCAAGAAAGGAGAGTGTGCGTTATGGATAATAAGAACAACAACAGGAACAACCAGCAGAACAACCGCCAGAACGATCAGCGCAACAGGCAGAATAACCAGCAGAAGCAGAACAATAACCAGAACAATCAGAACAGACAGGATTTCTAAGGTATTCTACGGACGAGGGATTTATATCCCTCGTCATTTTATGTGAAAAACTGTTGAATCTTACTCAGAGCTTGCAAATTGAACTTCTCGTGTTATTATTTTATAGAATTCATTTGAGGAGTTTAACTTGAACGATTTTTTAGAGATATTGTTGGAATCATTTATTGATTCGATAAAGATGCTGCCATTTCTGCTCTTGATGTTCTTCCTCATAGAGTATTTGGAGCACAGGGCGGGTAAAAGGACAATAGGTTTATTGACCAAATCATCGCGCTTAGGCCCTGTGATGGGCTCAGTGCTCGGCGTACTTCCACAGTGCGGCTTTTCCGTGCTTGCGTCGGGACTGTACGCAAAACGGCTCATTACAATAGGCACGCTTCTTGCGGTATTCATATCCACATCTGACGAGGCTATTCTTATACTGTTGTATCGCCCGGAGCTTATCTCACAGACGTTACTGCTTATGGGAGTAAAAGTCGTTATAGCGATAGGCTATGGATACCTTATCGATGCGGTGTTGAGAAGCAAAGCGGACGGTATCAGTGGAATACAGCATGAGCATGACGAGCATTGTCATGACCACTGCGGATGCTCGTGCAACTCGGGTGGGATGATGTTTAAAAACGTCGTACTGCATTCGCTCAAGGTGTTGATCTACATATTCGTCGCTACACTGATACTGTCGCTTATAGTAACTCTTGTGGGAGAGGACACGCTCGCATCACTGATGCTCAAGGGCTCTCTATTCCAGCCGGTAGTCGCGGCACTTATAGGGCTTATACCAAACTGTGCGGCATCTGTTATAATAGCAGAGGTGTACGCCGACGGAATGATAAGCCTCGGCTCGCTCTTGTCAGGTCTGATTTCTGCGGCAGGCGTTGGACTGCTCATGTTGTTCCGTTCAAACAAGAGCATCAAAGACAGTCTCATTGTGCTGGGGCTTTTGGTTGGCATAGCCGTTGTTTCGGGATTGGCCGCAGACTTGATAGCTTTATTGTAATAAGGGGGTAAATATGTATCCATTTATAGAGTTGGGGGAATTAAAGATTCCCACTTACGGCATATGCTGTGCGATAGGCTTGGGCCTTGCCATTCTGATACTGTTGCGCACGTGCAAATACAGGGATATCAAGAGTGATACCGCGATTTTTACGGGTATGCTCTGCGTCATAGGCGGTTTTGTAGGCGCAAAGCTGTTATATCTCATTGTAGAGCTGGATACATTTATAGCGAATCCCGAACTGCTTAAACATGCCATACTCAGCGGATTCGTGTTTTACGGAGGGCTGATAGGCGGTATCGTAACGGGATTGATCGCTGTACACAAGAATAAAATCGATACGCTTGGGTTTGCAGACCTTGCCGCCGCACCGATTGCGATAGGACAGGCTATGGGGCGCGTAGGCTGTTTCCTTGCAGGTTGTTGTTACGGATGCAGGACCGACAGCTGCTTGGGCGTTGTTTTTCCGATAGGGGGAGACGCGCCTGCAGGCGCAAAACTGCTTCCCACTCAGCTCTTTGAAGCGGTATTTTTGGTAATCGCCACGATAATACTCTACATAATGATAATGAAAATCAGAAAACAGGGTATAGTCGCAGGCACATACTTGATCATGTACTCCGTTTGGAGGTTTATAATCGAATTCTTCCGTTCAGACGACAGGGGAAACGTGGGTGCTTTAAGCACATCACAGTTTATAAGCTTATTCCTGCTTCCTACAGGGATAGGGCTCATAATATACGCCTGCATCAGAAAGCCGACAGAAGTTCAAAAGAATGATGACATGACAAAGCCCGATCAAACTGTCGAGTAAAATCGATTCATAACAGATGCAGACCCGTAGGTCTGCATCTGTTTTTTCGTTCTTGCACTGTGTATGTTGTAGGTTTGCCTTATTCAAATCTCATTTATATAACTACTACCGGCTTAATGAGGTCTCTGGGCTTGTCCTTCATGAGCATCAACGCCTCCTCTATGTGCTCAAATCCCTTGAAGCGGTGGGTAAGAAGCTTTGATGTGTCGAGACGTCCGGTTTCCATGAGAGAAACGAGTTTCTCCATGCGGAGTCTGCCACCAGGCATCAGACCGCCTGCTATGGTCTTGTGCCCCATGCCACAGCCCCAAGCTATACGCGGAATGCGGATATAGTCGCCTTCGCCGAAATAGTTTACATTGCCGATGATTCCGCCCGGCTTGACCACTTCAACGGCCTGCATAATAGTATCGACCGTTCCGCCTGCGACGATTACCTTGTCGACGCCCTGGCCGTGGGTTTTTTCCATTATCTGCTCGACAATATCTCCCTCGCGGTAATTGATTATGTCGGTCGCGCCGTACTGCTTTGCCGCTTCTATGCAGTTGTGACGTGAACCTACAGCATAGAGGTGCGATGCACCGTGCAATGCGGCGCCCGCTACTGCCATGAGGCCTACCGGACCAATGCCAATTACAGCTACGGACTCACCAAACTCGACTTTTGCGAGCTCGACACCGTGGAATCCCGTGGGGACCATGTCGCTCAGCATGACCGCTGCGGCGGGGTCTACAGAATCAGGAAGAAGAGCGAGGTTTGCATCTGCTTCGTTTACATGGAAGTATTCACCGAATACGCCGTCTTTGAAGTTAGAGAACTTCCAACCTGCGAGCATTCCACCGGAGTGAACGGAGAAGCCGTTCTGAGCTTCGAGGGAACCCCAGTCCGGAGTGATTGCCGGAACGATGACTCTGTCGCCGGGCTTAAACGACGTAACGAGGCTTCCTACCTCTACGACTTCACCGACAGCCTCGTGGCCAAGTATCATGTCGTGACGGTCTCCTATTGCGCCTTCCCAAACCGTGTGGACATCGGATGTACAGGGGGATACCGCTATTGGTTTTACTATTGCGTCAAGAGGACCGCATTTGGGCATCCCCTTTTCGATCCAACCTGTGCGTCCCAATCCTAACATTGCATAACCCTTCATATTGTTTTCCTCCTAATCCTTATTATCATTTTCAATAGTAGTATACACAGATGATTCGAAATCCGGAAATACAATTCGGGAATATAGATATAATGATATCGATATGGGAACATCTATAAATGAGAGCGGGGATATATTACGGACACATATTTATAACAATATGTAATAATATGGTGTAGATATATTGCAAATATGTATAATATGACAGTACCATGGAGAATAGCGCTTATATTGGGCTCATTGTACTGACAAAACAAATTATGGGTATATAGATAAAATTCAATCTATTTAATGGCGTTCTGCACAGATTGCAATAAAGAAACCGGGCATACGCCCGGTAATCTTGTGGAAATGATTATTTGACAGTGACGATAGCTATAGACGCACTTGCGCCGATTCGATTAGCACCTGCTTCTATCATGCGGACGGCGTCGTTGCGCGTCCGTATTCCGCCGGAGGCCTTCACGCCAATGTCGGGACCTACCGTAGCTCGCATGAGTGCAATATCTTCTGCGGTTGCTCCACCCGTGGAGAATCCGGTAGAGGTCTTAACAAAGTGAGCACCCGCCGCAACCGCGCATTCGCAAGCCCTGCGCTTCTCATCGTCTGTAAGCAGGCAAGTCTCGATTATGACCTTTACGATTGCCCTTCCGCGTACGGCTTCGACTACGGCGCGGATATCTGATTCCACGAAATCCCATGCGCCGGCTTTCGCCATGCCGATGTTTATAACCATGTCTATTTCCTGTGCGCCGACATTCGCCGCACATAGTGCTTCATTTGCCTTTGCCTCCGTCATCATAGCACCCAGAGGGAAGCCGACTACACAGCATGTGAGCACATTGCTGTCCGCAAGCTCAGTTGAAACGAGCTTTGCATAGCATGAGTTTACGCAAACGCTCTTGAAGCCGTACTCGCGCGCTTCCGCACAAATCTTTTTTACCTGGTCGGGTGTAGCGTCTGCCTTGAGCAGTGTGTGATCTATATACTTGTTAAGCTGCATATCATTATCCTCAGCGTACGTAAACGGGAACGCCCATAAATGTCATATTGCTGCCTATTGCAATTCCGCCGAATGTCTCGTCGCCGAGTGCAATAGAACAAGCGAGCTGTACGGCTGCGGGAAGCTCGTCCGCTCCGTAAGCTATGGATATCATGTTATCGACGTCATATTCGCCGTTTGCAAGCTTGTATGCATCGCCGCCCTCGCTTACGAGGTACTTGAATTTGAGCTTGCCTTTATACGCGTCAAATGCGTCCATCGCGCCGAGTGCGACTGCATCGGATTCAGCAACAACTGCCGAGATGGCGGAGTTAACATCCTTTTCGTTTGAAGCGAGCCATGCGGCTACTGCGGCCTTTGCACCCTCGCGAGTCTTGTCTGTAAGCGCAATGGTGTGCTTGCCTGTGTAAGGAGGTTCACCGATGCAGAGTACAGAGGATGCGTTTTCGCCTGTGAGTATCTCGTTTATTCTCGCTGTTACATCGGATTCTACCGAATCAAGCGTGAAGTAAGCGGTTGCATTGAGACCTGATATGGAAGGTCCGCAGAGTATGAGTTTTACGCCTGCATCGAGTATGCTCTTTGCGTCATCGTACATAGCCTCTGTGTCTACGCACCAAAGCACTATGGCACTTGCGCCCCAGCCTATTGCCGAGTTAATGACTTTTGCTTGCTCTTCGGCATCGTCAAATGTACGGAAAATATAGTGCACACCGCAATTGCCGCTCATACCTTCCATTGCAAGTTCGGCGTCCTTAATCTGCTCTTCGGTAATGAGTTCGGATGCCTGCACAGACGGGAGCAATACTGCCACCTTGGGAACGCTCGGCTGAGCGCAGAAACAGCCTGTTAATAAGGTCACAACGAGCAGAGCTGCAACTATAGCAATCGTTTTTTTCATGATAATCTCCTTAGCTTCAGTTAATGGGTTGTACTCCGACAGTCATATCATACTCGAGCACGAAGTTTAAATCAAGCAATGACATATCTGAGTCTATTTGAGCATATATGCGGTTTTTGCCTCTATGGAGCACCAGCACGTATGCGCCTGATCCCGATTGAAGGTTGGCACTTGCAACCTCCTGGGAGCCAAAATCATAGAATCTGACAACAACAGAACACATTATATCCTGTGGATACGAGTTTGTCACCGTTGCATCGAGAAAAGTATCCCCGGCCTGTTCATATACCGAAACGTCTGAAATCGTAAGGTAGCGTATGAAATGGTCGCCACTTGTTACCAAATTGCCGAACTCGTCATAGACAACAATTGCTCCGGTCGGGGTCGGCTCAAGGGTTGGGCTGGCTTCGACTGTCGATACAGGGCCTGTAGAAATCGGAGGAACTGTGTATTCGGGGACAATTTCGGGCGACGCCACAAGACATCCCGTAAGGGATAGAACGAGTATCAGACAAATCGTTATTGTAATCAGGTGCGATTTTGGTTTGCGAGCTCCCATGTAAGTCTCTTTCTCAGGTCATACAGCCTGTCGGAAATATCCACCTTGTATTCGTGGGGGTTCAGCAGGCGCTTGCTTTCTGGCCAAAGCGTGTCCATCTCACTGCGCGCGTATTCCTGTATCTCAGTCAGTGTGGGCAACTCGTATACTTGCTTGCCGTCTATAAACAGAGGTACGAGCAAATCCCTTACGGTGAAGTCGCGAACAGTCATGCTCTTGTATGTTTGCTCGGGATGGAAGAGCTTTAATTCTTTACCCGATTCGATCTTCTCGGAATCCAGCGCAATAAGGTCGGCAATTGCCTTATGGGATTTATTGTATAGCCTAAGTACCTTTTTCTTACCGGGGAGTGTGGTCTTTGCGGGATTGTCGGAGAGCTTCATCTTGGGAATCTCGACACCGTCGACAATCTCACATGACATCTTATAAACTCCACCGAGTGCGGGCTGGTCTGATGAGGTAATAAGTTTTGTACCGACGCCGTAAACGTCTATGCAAGCACCCTGCGTTCTTAGGTCGTATATGACCCTCTCGTCTAAGTCGCCGGAGACGAATATCTTGGCATTCTCGTAGCCAGCGTCGTCGAGCATTTCCCTCGCCTTTTTGGACAGGTACGCAAGGTCGCCGGAGTCAAGTCTTATGCCTACGGGTTCATAGCCCTTTGCACGCAATTCGTCGAACACCTTTATGGCGTTGGGAATGCCGCTTCTTATCGTGTCGTAGGTATCAACAAGGAACATACATGAATCCGGAAATACGTCTGCATATGCGCGGAAGGCGTCAAGCTCCGTTGGGAAGCTCATTACCCAGCTATGTGCGTGCGTTCCCTTTACCGGTATATCGAACCATTTGCCTGCGATTACATTGCTTGTGGCAACACAGCCGCCTACCATTGCGGCGCGCGCACCGTATATGCCTGCATCGGCGCCCTGAGCTCTGCGCAGACCGAATTCAAGCACTTGTCCTCCGTTTGCCGCATAGCACACGCGGTTGGCTTTTGTGGCTATGAGCGTCTGATGGTTAACTAGAGTGAGCAGAGCTGTCTCGACGAGCTGTGCTTCAATAATGGGAGCTTCCACGCGAAGCAAAGGCTCTCTCGGGAATACTATAGTACCTTCCTTCATGCCGTAGATACTGCCTGTAAACCTAAAGCCTCTGAGCATTTCGAGGAAGTCCTCGCCAAACAGATTGAGTGAACACAGATACTCTATGTCATCATCGGTGAAGCGCAGGTTGTTGATATACTCTATCGCACTTTCCGTGCCGGCCATTACGCTGTATGCGCAGTTGTCGCGATTCTGCCTGTAAAACAGGTCGAAAACTGCGATATTGTCTTTCATCCCGTGCTTGTAGTAGCCGTACATCATAGTAAGCTGATACAGGTCGGTCATCATTGTCAAATTTCTCATTTGTCTTCAGACTCCTTGGCTTCAAAAGAATCGTTTGATTCGACTGCTTCGATTGTGTCGGATTGCGACTCGCATTCCACGCAGGGAGCGCCATCGTTTGCATCCACAACCTTATCGCCGTGGGCGTGGCCGCAACAGCAACAGGAGCAGGCGGTTTCTGTTGCATGTGCATCTTCGGGCAGAGGGGCAGGACATATGAGTCTACCGAGCTTTTTCTCCTTTATTGATCTAACGATGAAGAACGAAAGAATTCCGAAGAACAGCACCGCACTGAGGAGCTGGGAGATTCTGATTCCCATGAAGTACAGGCTATCGCTTCTGAGCCCCTCAATGAACATCCTTTCAAACGAATAGAGCATTACGTATGACAGGAACATGTCGCCGTCATGCTTTGCGCGTTTTCTCAATACAAACCAGAGCACGAGGAATACTATCAGACACCATATCGACTCATAGAAGAACGTGGCATAATGGAATGGGTTAGTACACAGCACTTCAGAGCCGTCAGCAAGCGTAATGTAATGGGTTACATCGATTTTGACCGCAAGGGGAAACCAAGCGTGATCGAGATTCTCAACGGCAGGACCGAAAGCCTCTTGGTTAAAGTAGTTACCCCAGCGGCCTATAGCCTGAGCAAGTACGAGACCGGGGGCGATAAGGTCGGTGATTTTGAGGAAGCGAATCTTCTTCCTGCGGGAGTAGATAAACGCACCGAGCAAGCCGCCTATAACCGCGCCGTAAATCGCAAGTCCGCCTTTCCAAATGTATAGCATTGTAATTGGATCGGAAAGATAGTAATCGAGATTGAATAATATGTAGTAAACCCGCGCACCTATGAGTCCGAGCGGCACTACCCAGAAAACCAGGTCGAACATGGTGTCCGAATGCATACCCTTTCGTTTTACCTCAACGCAGCCGAGTACGACTGCGATTATAATCCCTAAAGCCATAAGCACAGCGTACCATTGTACGGATATGCCGAGGGCTTCGATTTTAAAAGCTACGGAAGATTCCGGAAGCTCAGCCAAAATGTAATTCGTATTCATAGCGACCTCCTCTTTTGTTTCATCCAAATCAATACATTATAAACCATTTTGTGAATAATGGGAAGTAAAGGCAGGAGGTTTTGGTCTATGCGACAAAAAAAGCAGAGCAAACTACTTTTTCTTTGTGCGGAAACACAAATACTGATATAATGTACTGAATTTGTTCGGAGGATGTGTCTGTTGCGGTTTAGACAGCTATTGATAATAATTTCAGGAGACATCAGGAGATTTTTTTTGAATCTCCGTTTGAAGGACCCTCAGTACTTAAAAAAAGCGACCGCACTTATTTCTGTTGTATTATGTTTTGTTGCCGTTGTGGTACTGCTTGTGCTTGCGATACTGAAAGACGAAGTTGTGACGGAGATTGCGTTTACATTGGACACGTCTGTCACTCAGCCCGCAATCGATCCACGAATCACGATAGAGCATGAGAGCGGGTTATATATCCAGGAAGCTCCGGAAGACGGCATACTGAATGCAATAGGCACCATAGAGATAAGAACGCTCGACATTTATGAATACATATTTGAAGGCGCGGGAGATACTCAACTCCGTTACGGCCTGGGTCTCCATACAGATTATGCGCCTATAGGCGATACAGATTCCATGATAGTGGTAGTCGGTCACCGCACGAAAGCCGCAGGCGTAATGTTGAACGGAGTAGACGGTCTATCGCATTATGCTCATGTCGTCCTGAAGGACGCGGCGGGCAAGCTCTATACATATGTGGCGGAGTACAACAATGTTGTGCTTATGGACAAACTCAAAATGACGCTTGAAGAGATAAAGAAAGACACGGGGTTGTGCATAGTCACATACGAGTCCGATGAACATGTAAGGCTCATAAGATGCAGGTTTGCGTCGGTATCGGAGGGGATACCGCCTGCGCCGTGGATAGACAATACTCCGTCGATCACGCCCGCGGTTAAAGTTACGCCTACTCCCGACAACAGCAGTATGCTGCCGCCTGCTCCGTCGATGACGCCATCACTCACCTCTACGCCTGAGATGACGCCTACACCAATTACAGAACAGACGCCTAAGCCTACGGTCACGCCAACACCTGCGACGCCTACACCGGCAACCACGCCTACTGCAACGCCGCCGCAGACGACACCGTCGCCTATTCCGACACTAACTCCGACACCAACTCCGACACCTACGCCTACGCCGACCCCCGAACCCACGATGCCGCCGGAGCCTACGCCTACACCCGAACCCACACCGACGGAATAACCCGGGCCCATGCCCGAGCTTCCGTAATTACGCGCGGTAAAGCACTAAAGACAGGAGCAAAAAGATAATGAAGCTAATACTTGCATCGGCATCGCCCAGAAGAAGAGAACTGTTTGATCTGTTGAAGCTCGACTATATGGTAATCCCAAGCAAGGCGGACGAGAACATACCAGAGTGTGAGCCTGGAGAATACGTTATGGCGCTTGCCAAGCTCAAGGCAGAATCGGTAAAGGCAAACCATAGCGACTGCTGTGTGGTAGGCTGTGACACTATAGTAGTGCTCGACAGCGAGATAATAGGCAAGCCCACATCGAAGGAAAACGCATTGGAAGTGATATCAAAGCTTTCGGGAAGGACTCATACGGTATACACGGGGGTATGCGTTCTGACTGATGAGATTGAGAACGTGTTTTACGACTGTACCGAAGTCACGTTTCACAAGCTCACAGAAGAAGAGATAAGAGATTACGTAAATACGGGTGAACCCATGGATAAGGCGGGCGCATACGGCATTCAAGGGCCTGGAAGTGTGCTGGTAGATAACGTAGACGGATGTTACTTCACGGTAATAGGGCTTCCCTTACCCAAACTCTACAGGGCACTTAAGGAGGTAGGCATAGACGCCATAAAATCTTACCCAAAGAATTGATATATTTAGCACTTGTGTTGACATAGAGTGCGTGCATATGTAGAATTGAATTGTAACTGAATAGACTGCGTTTATGTGCGTGAGCACCGTCATGTGACGAGGGAATCGGGTGTAAATCCCGAGCTATCCCAGTAACCGTGATGCGGACGAAAGGGCGATTACCACTGCAAAAAGCGGGAAGGTGCCCGAGTAGGTTGATGCTGAGCCGGGAGACCTGTATTCGCAGATAACTTCTGGGATTGAGTGCTACGGCAAGCACCGTTTTGATTATATCTGCAAGCTGCTTCTCAATTTCAAAGGGAGCAGCTTTTTTGCTCCTTGTCAGGTTATTTGATTCGGTTAACAAATACAAAAAAGGAGCAAAACAAAAATGAAACGCAGAATTCTTTCAACATTGTCGGTGTGCCTGCTTATAATGGCGATACTGCTCGGTTGTACGCCTAACGTGCCCGACACTACGCCTACTCCCAACATACCCACGCTTGCACCCACAGACGAGCCGGTTGATACGAGCATAAACGTGACCGACATGATGGGCAGGGAGATAAAGCTCGATGCGCCCGCATCAAAGGTCGTCGCGCTTACCGCCGCGGATTGCGAGATAATCTATGCGCTCGGCGCAGGTGACGCGCTTGTAGGCAGGGGCGAATACTGCAACTACCCGCAGGAGGTGCTAGACGTCGTAGCAGTTCAATCGGGCTACGAGACGAATGTGGAGCAGATAATAGCGCTTAATCCCGATGTAGTCATTATGAGCTCGATGGATCAGTCGAAGGATCAGGTAAATCAACTCGAAGACGCCGGTATCAATGTCGTAGTGAGCAATGCAGACGATATCAAGGGCGTGTACACCTGCATAAATCTGATAGGCGCAGTAATGGGTAAGACCCATGAAGCAGATGCACTGGTAAAGCGCATGAAGGACGGATTTGCCCAGCTCGCTGCCGATGCCGAAGGCAAGGACGCCACCGTTTACTTTGAGGTATCGCCCCTCCAGTACGGACTTTGGACGGCAGGCAAGAATACGTTCATGGACGAGCTCGCACAGATGCTTGGTGTAAAGAACTGCTTCGACGATGTCGATGGTTGGGCACAGATATCGGAAGAGCAGGTGATAGAGAGGAATCCCGACTATATCGTGACCATATCGATGTACTTTGGTGAAGGTCCCACTCCCGTAGAGGAGATACTCTCCAGAAAGGGCTGGGAGGATATAACAGCCGTTATGAACAATGCGGTATTGAACCTTCAGAACGACGAGCTCAGCCGCCCCGGGCCGAGACTTCTTGACGGAGCAAGGGCACTGTATGAAGTCATCTACGGCAAAGACAGCGAAAACTGATAATTAAATGGTGGGGGGT
>JAEDCW010000015.1 GCA_016293975.1 Clostridia bacterium | reverse complement strand
AAACAATACATTCTCAAATTGGAAGGAGAAACAGACAATGAACAGCATTAAGACACTCTACAAGCTGATGGAGGTCAGCAGCCGGGATTTGGAGATTCCCGATGCGTACCAGCGCAAGCTGAACACCGAGCGTGTGGCAAAGATCGTGGCCGGGTTCAATGAGCGTATCGCCAACGAACCGAAGGTTAGCTTTCGTGACGGTCACTATTATGTGTTTGACGGGCAACATACTATTGTGGCGCGCAAGCACATGAACGGCAACAACGACCTGCCGATCCTCTGCAAAGTGTACTACGGTATGACAGAGGCTGAGGAAGCTCTGCTGTTTGCCATGCAGACCGGCTACTCCGCAGCCCTGACCCCCAGCGCCAGGCTCCGCGCCAATCTTCGCGGCGAGGATAAGGCGTCGGGCGAGTTTTACGAAGCGACCGAGGACGTAGGATTTCATGTGGGCTTTGAGCGCGGCGGAGGCGTCGGGCGCATCATCTGCATCAATACCGCCTTTGCGGAGTTCAAGCGTGTCGGCGCAGAGATTTATAAGGAAGCGCTGACCCTCCTGCTGGAAGCCTGGGGCGGCGATCCCGATTCCCTGAGAGCGGAAATCATTCAGGGTATCGTCCACTTCGTGGAGCTGTACAACGGCGAGTACGACCGGGAGCGGCTCATTTACAGCCTCCGCGCCTACGAGCCCAAGTTTATCTACGCGGCGGGCAAGGCGGAAAAGGAGCTGCGGGGCGTAAAGCGCTACGTCAACCTGTTCTACCGCATCTACAACGGCAGGCGCAGGCATTCGACCCTTCCCATGAAGTTCTAAGGGAAGGCGGACCGCAAGAGAAATCGTGCGGTCATTTACATACAAAAACAACGCATAGGAATGGAGGTGCGAAACATGAACTCTGAAACCACTACCACGCTATCCCAGCGTGATGCTTACAAGCTAATGCTGAAAGAGTATCCGGATGTCATGGATATCGCTCAGATGTGCCAGATACTTGATGTCAGCACGAAAACGGGGTATCGACTGATACGAGAAGGCAAAATCTGCTGCATAAAAGTAGGTCGCGCCTACCGTATCCCCAAAGCACATCTTTTTACCTACTTATGCATCGGCTGTTGACTGCATGGAGAAATAAATCCGATTGGCGGCATCCTTTCCGCATCAGTTCGAATGATTTATACTGTTCTCAGGTCAACGGCAGGTGTTGCCCACAACAAGAGAGGAGGATATCTTATTATGGTGGCAGGACACCTTCGTGAGAAAAAGGGCTATTTTTATGCCGTACTAAACTACACAGACGCACACGGAAACCGCAAAACAAAGTGGATCGCAACAGGGCTTGCGGTCAAAGGCAACAAGAAACGCGCCGAGGCGTTCTTACAGGAGCAGCGGCGCAGTTTCCAGGAAGATGTGCCGATTACAGGAGACGTTCTTTTTGCAGACTTCATGGAACAATGGCTTACGGTAATAAAGAGTTCCGTGGCGGTGACAACTTTCGCCTCATACTCCAATATGGTCAAAAAAGTAATCGTGCCATATTTCAGAGAACGGCAGATTGCATTGCAGGAGCTGTCGGCAAAACACATCCAGGATTTTTACCTGAAGGAACTGGAACGTGTAAGCGCGTCCTCGGTTATTCATTATCACGCAAACATCCACAAGGCGTTGAAGTATGCTGTCAAGCTCGACCTAATCTCCAGTAATCCTGCCGATAAGATCGAAAGACCAAAGAAGGAGCGTTTTATGGCAAACTTTTACGATGCCGATGAAGTGAACAGGCTTTTTGAAATCTCCAAAGGCACCAAACTTGAAATTCCCATTCTCTTTGGTGCTTTCTATGGGATGCGGCGCAGCGAGACCCTCGGTATGAAATGGGATGCCATCGACTTTGAGCGCGACACAATCACCATCCGGCATACGCTTACAACCGTTGCCCTTGATGGAAAGCGTATTACGGTCGCAGAAGATCGGACGAAAAACAAGTCCAGCATGAGAACGCTGCCACTGGTTCCTTTCGTAAAGGAACGGCTTCTGGAGCTTAAAGCAGAACAGGAGGAAAACCGGCGTTTATGCGGGCGATCCTATGTGAAAGATTACACGGGCTATGTGTGTATCAATGAAATCGGAGATATCATCAAGCCTAATTATGTTTCCTGCGGATTCCCGAAGCTTCTGGAGGAACACGGATTGCGCAGAGTGCGCTATCACGATTTGAGACATAGCTGCGCCTCGCTGCTTCTCGCCAACGGCGTTCCGATGAAGCAGATTCAAGAATGGCTCGGGCACAGCGACTTCTCAACTACGGCAAACATTTACGCACACCTTGAGTACAGTTCAAAAGTTATCTCCGCAGATGCAATGCTTGCTGGCTTAGGAATAGGAAACCGGGAATAAAAAAGAGAAGCCGGCAAAACCGGCTTCTCAGGTTGGCGGAGGGTTAGGGATTCGAACCCTAGGTGCCTTGCGGCACACGACTTTTCGAGAGTCGCACCTTCGACCACTCGGACAACCCTCCAAGTTGTATCTTCACCCAATCCTCTTTGGAAAATGGGGAGAACTGATGGGGAGAACTCAAAGATTTTTTCGTTTTCGAACCCTCGAAAACCTGCATAAATCAAGACTTTTTCGGGTGGAGCGTTCCACGAAGCGATTCCGATTTCGAGTGCTGCACGATCGACCACTCTGACATCTCTCCAGGATTCATCTCAACATCGGCACGTCGATAAGCGGGGAGGACTGATGGTGAGAACAATGATATCCAGTTAAGTATACCCGGAAAACTCAGTAGAATTAAGGGCTACGTTCCGTGAGCCAACGGCATACGCTGAGTGCAGCACGCATGACTCAAGCCTTGATATTATAACAGCATGAGTGCGTACTTGCAAGCGCTTTTTATGTGTCGACACGAATACGGCAAAAATCTTTTGAATAACCAGTGTGTAATTTGCAATTAAGAGTCGGTACACGAGGGGAAGGAGTAGAGTAACGGACAAGCTAAAAAAGGGACGCTTGCGCGCCCCTTATGTCAACTTTACAGCTTGTCGATGAGTCCTACTCTGCGGTTAAACTCGTCTATCAATGCGTCGATCTCTGTGACCTGCTCATGGATGTTCTTCCAATAGTTCGGATCATACCACTGAGCATTTAGCTCTTCGACGCTCCTGCCCTGCTGCTCGACCCATGTGTAGTACTTGAGGTTGTGGACTCTCTTTCTCGCTTCGTATGTCAGCTCGAGCATATTGTCGGTTCTTATTCCGCGCAGATGCATACCGAAGTCGCGTGCGGCGGTCATAGGCGAATAAACGCCCTGTTGTTCGTCAAGCTCCTTGATTCTTGACTCGTACATGATAGCGGAGTCTGTGAATACGGTCGCTACGACGTCGTTCTCTGTAAGCTCGTAATACTTGGCGAACTTTATGCAGCAAAGCAGGTTTGCGATGCCAGAGATTCCCATGAGTGAGAGCTGTTCGACCACTTCGGATGCTACGCCGGCCTCTTCGACGAGGTAGCGCTTGCCTTCCTCGGAGTTGAACAGTCTGAGCAGATTCTGGCTGTCGTCGTCGTCGATTGCGATTACCATGTCGGTGTTCTTTACATTGTGTACCCATGGTACATGCTTGTCGCCTATACCCTCGATTCTGTGTCCGCCAAAACCGTTATTGAGCAGTGTGGGGCACTGGAGAGCTTCGCCTACTGCGAGCTTGCTGTTGGGGAATACTTCCTTCAAGTAGTCGCCGCTACCCATTGTTCCGGCGGAACCTGATGTGAAGCATGCACCTGCAAAACGGTCACCCTTGCGTGCTATCGAACGGAAGGCTTCTTCGATCGCTTTGCCCGTAACATAGTAATGCCACAGATGATTGCCCATTTCCTCAAACTGATTGAATATCATGACATCTTTACGGGTCGTCTTAAGTTCCCATGTCTTGTCGAATATTTCCTTGACGTTGCTCTCGCAACCGGGCGTTGCAATGACCTCGCCTGCAATCTGGCTGAGCCACTCAAAACGTTCTTTGCTCATTTCAGCGGGAAGTATTGCGATGCTTGCGCATGAAAGCAGCTTGGAGTTATATGCGCCACCCCTGCAGTAGTTGCCTGTAGAGGGCCAAACCGCCTTATGATAGGTGGGGTCAAACTGACCGGTCACGAGTCTGGGTACGAGACAGCCGAAAGAGGCACCGACCTTGTGACAGCCTGTGGGGAACCACTTACCTACAAGGGCGATTATACGAGCCTTTACGCCGGTAAGAGAGGAAGGAAGCTCGATGAAGGATACGTCGCCGTAGGTGCCGCCCTGCATCTTGTGCTCATTATGCCATGTGATCCTGAAAAGGTTGGCCGGGTCTACATCCCACAGTCCGATTTTCTTGAGCCTTTCGACTATCTGAGGTGGCACAAGATTAGGATTGCGCATCTGAGCGAATGTAGGTATTATAATGCCGTTTTCACGAGCTCTCTCGATCGCACGGTCGAGGCTCTCTTGATGAATGGTTAAATCGATCATACTAACTCCTCCATATATTTCTATGTACAGTTTATTCCTGCAAATCCTCTTTGTAAAGAGATATCACAAGAAAAAACAAAAAATATATGTGACAGAATAATTTTATTTTAGATATTTGGAAAAAATGGCGTATATCGTTGCCAAATTTCGCTCATATGATAAAATCATTATATATTTTAATGGGAGGGATAACGTATGGAAAAGCTTCAGACGCTTCTTGAATCTGCCACCGGCCTTGGTCACATTCATGTGTGCTATTGGGTACCCGAAGGTGAGCCGAAGGGAATCGTTCAGCTTGTTCACGGTATGGCGGAGCACATCGCAAGGTATGACGACTTTGCCTGCTTCCTTGCAGGACATGGGTATCTCGTTGTAGGGCATGACCATGCCGGACATGGTAACAGTATGTTTGGCAAACTCAATGAGGGTTATTTTGCTGATTCAGACGGTTGGAGCTGTCTTGTGCGCGACATCCATTCGGTTTACCTCGACGCAAGCGACAGATATCCAGACAGGCCGTACATTCTGTTTGGGCACAGCATGGGGTCTATGCTCGTGAGAACGTATATGTCGAGACGGGGAGAGGATATGGACGGGTTTATAGTCTGCGGAACATGCGGAAAGAACCCCGTTATAGGCGTTGCAAAGCTTATTGCAAAACAGCAGATCAAGAAGCACGGACCGAAGGCTAAGGGTACGTTGCTCAATAAGCTTGCATTCGGGAGCTACTGCAAAAAATGGCCCGATGAGAAAAGCGAATTCTGTTGGCTGTCCGCAAAAAAAGAGAATGTGAAGCACTATGAGGAGGACCCATGGTGCGGATTCTTGTTTACCAACAAGGCTTTCGAGGATTTGTTCAACGGCATAGCGGAGATATCGAGCAAAACCTGGGCGCAGGATGTGGCATACAGGCCCATATTGATGATAGCCGGTGCAGACGACCCTGTCGGAGATTACGGCAAGGGCGTGAAGCAGGTCTATGACGAGTTGCTAAAGACGAATCACAATGTACGGCTGAAGCTGTACGACGGTATGCGCCATGAAATACTAAATGAGGACGACAATACGACAGTATACTCCGACGTGCTGGAATTTGTGGACTTTATAGCGTCAAAATATGAGGTATGATTGGAAGAGACTGTATAGCGAGCTGAGCGACTGCAGGAAATGCGGACTTTGTGAAGCGAGGCACAATATCGTTATAGGGGACGGAAATCCTCACGCAAAGCTCATGTTTATCGGCGAAGGTCCAGGCAGAGATGAGGACTTGCAGGGTATACCCTTTGTAGGTGCGGCGGGCCAGTTGCTCGACAAAATGCTTCGTGCCATAGATATTGAAAGACAGGACGTGTATATAGCAAATGTTGTAAAGTGCAGACCTCCCAATAATCGCGTCCCAACATACGAGGAAGCATCTATGTGCCTCCCGTATCTGCGAGCGCAGTATGCACTGGTGAGGCCCGAAATAGTGGTGTGCCTTGGAGCGACAGCCGCGAGGAATATAATCGACAAGGACATTTACATAACAAGGGACAGGGGACGTTGGATCGAGAAAAACAGCGTTTGGTTTATGGCGACGTATCATCCTGCGGCTTTGTTGCGTGACGAAAGCAAGAAGCGTGACGCCTGGGAGGACTTGAAAAGCATAAAACGGCGATACGATTCAATCGCGAAGCAACAAAACACTTGAATTAGCATTGGGTGTAATCTATAATAGAGTGATGAATTATTGGGTAACCATGAATAACAGGAGGTAAGCCATGTCGGGTCATTCCAAATGGGCTAATATCAAGAATAAGAAAGAAAAGACTGACTCCCAAAGAGGCAAGATTTTCACAAAAATAGGTCGTGAGATTGCTATTGCAGTTAGAGAGGGCGGAGGAGACCCGGCTAACAACTCAAAGCTACGTGACGTTATCGCAAAGGCAAAGGCGAGCAATATGCCCAACGAAAATATAAGCCGTTCTATTAAGAAGGCTTCGGGCGAGATTGGCAGCGTATCATACGAAGAAATCGTTTATGAAGGCTACGGCCCCGGCGGCGTCGCGGTTATGGTTGAGGTAGTTACGGATAACAGAAACAGGGCGGCTGCCGATGTGCGTCACTGCTTTGATAAGAGCGGCGGTTCACTTGGCGCAAATGGCTGTGTTTCCTATATGTTCGACAGGAAGGGCGTAATAGTCATAGAACGTACCACCGAGATTGATGAGGACAAACTCATGGAAGCGGCACTTGAGGCAGGTGCAGAGGACTTCATCACCGAGGACGATGCATTTGAAATCAGGACGGAAGTAGCGGACTTCTCGTCCGTCAGAGAATCTCTTGAAAGCGCAGGCTACAGCTTCATAACTGCGGAGCTCAGCAGAATACCCCAGACAATGGTCGAGAATCTTGACGAAGAAACGGCCCAGAAGATGATGAAGCTTCTTGAACGCCTCGAAGATAATGACGACGTACAGGAAGTATTCCACAATGCAGTCCTTCCCGAGGATGACGATGAATAACCAAAATTTGCTATAAATTGAAAATGCTGCGAATACTCGTAGCATTTTTTGTATGCCGAGCTTTAGAACTTTACGGCACCGTCCACTACACCTTTTATTATGTACTTCTGGCATGAGATATAGAATACGACAATTGGGATTATGGATAGTATTATGCAGGCCATGAGCGCACCCATCTCGACGCGCCCGTAGCTTCCCGAAAGATTCTGCATAACGATTGAGACGGTCTTGTATCTCTTCAAATCCAATACTAAATAGGGGAGCAAGAAGTCGTTCCACACCCACATCGCTTCGAGTATTCCGACCGAGATATACGTTGGTTTCATTATGGGAAGCACTATTCTGAAGAATGTCTGCAGGGGCGTACATCCGTCGATCATGGCGGCCTCTTCGATTTCGAGCGGAATGCTCTTGCAGAAGCCTGTGAACATAAATGTTGCAAGCCCCGCTCCGAACCCGAGATAGATTATAATTATCCCCCAAGGGGTCGTAAGTCCGAGTGTATCGGCGGTCTTGCTGAGCGTGAACATAACCATCTGGAACGGTACGACCATTGAGAATACGAAAGCGTAGAACAACAGCTTTGTAAACCTGTTACACACCCTCGTGATAAACCATGCGCACATGGACGTGCAGATAAGTATTGCAACCACCGAACCCACAGTAATGAGAAGCGTATAGCCGAAGTACTTAAAGAACTCTACCTTCTGTATGCCATAGATGTAGTTTTCGAGCCCTACAAACGTTTCTGCATTTGGAAACGCAAATGCATCTGTTGTGGAAATTGCCGACTTCTCTTTAAACGAGTTCATAAGCACGAGAAGTATTGGCAGTACATATATCAGCGATATGATTGAGAATACTACGGTTCCCAATGTACGCCAGCGTTTGTTTTTTTGCTTGTTCACTACTGCTGTACCTCCTTGCTTCGCGTGAGTCTGAGCTGGAATAATGCGACGAACACCACAATCGCACAGAAAATAACTGCCTTTGCCTGCCCGACGCCTTCCCAGCCGACTCTTCCGTAGAACGTCTGATAGATATCGAGTGCAAGGAGCGCCGACCTGTTGGCAGGCTCACCTGCGGTAAGTGCAAAGTTTTGGTCGAACAACTTGAATGAGTTTGTCAGCGTCAAGAACGAGCAAATCGTTATTGAGGGCATTATTATTGGTATCTTTACGCGCCACAGCGTTTGCCACGGGGTCGCACCGTCTATCCTTGCCGCTTCTATAAGGTCGCCAGGGACATTTTGAAGCCCCGCTATGTAGATAATCATCATATAACCAATTTGTTGCCAGGAAACGACGATCACAAGACCGGCAAACCCCAGCCATTCGTTTAGCTTCATTACAAGCCCGAAAGTGTCATAGAAAATCGTATTGAGTATCAACTGCCATATGTATCCCAGCACCAAGCCGCCTATAAGGTTTGGCATGAAGAATATCGTTCTGAAGAACGTAGTCCCCTTCATTGCACTTGTGAGCGCCAATGCTATGGCAAATGCGATTACGTTTATTACGATTACGCTTACCAGAGCAAAAAGCGCCGTATACCAGATAGAATGAAGGAAACCCTCATCCGAAAAGACTTTGATGAAGTTCTCGAGACCTATGAATTGGGCATCGTTTATCGTGGTGAATCTGCAGGCCGAAAGATACAGCCCCAATATGAAGGGTATTACGAACCCGATTGTAAAAGCGAGTGCAGTAGGCAACGCGAATATAGGGAAGTATCTTTTAATTGCCTTTTCCATGTTTTACCTCACGTTGTTTGGAGAGTGGACAGACGGGCCGTACACCCTCCATGTCAGATTATCAGCAGAGTTAATGAGACAAAAGGTATTAGCCGTTGACTTTGGAGTACTCGGCGGCCCAACCGTTGACGAACGCACTTTTGACGTTGTCCCACGTACCGGTGCCTGCGGCATAAGCCGTGAGTGCCGAGCCGACGTCGTTCTTCCACTGCTCAGAGGGCATTGTGGGGAACAGCCACTTTACAGATGTCTTGCCTGCGGTTATATAGGCGTTTGCCGCTTTGATAAGGGGATTGTCCGCCTGATACTCGTTTGTGAAAGTCTTAAACGGAGTTACGAAGTTCATGTCGGAGGACATCGATGTTCTGCCTTCGTCGGACGTTATAACCCACTCGAGGAAGTCGAGAGTTGCACTAATATCAGCATCGCTCACGTTTTTGTTGACGCACCAATAGTTCTCAGAACCTGTGCAGAGTCCCTGATTCTCTTCACCGGGACCTCCGATGTATATGGGGAGCATACCGAGATTTTCGTCCCCGACAGATTTAATGTCGTTGTAGGCCCATGTTCCGTTTTGGTAAAAAACAGCCTTGCCGTTCCTAAACTCTGCCGCTGCATCATCTCCGGTCTTGCCCGCGAGCTCTGAAGGGGCGGCGGTGCTGTTATTGATGTAGAGATCCCAAATATTCTTGTAGTTGTCGAGATATCTGCCTTCAATCGTCGCAAAACTCGTCGGATTGGTCTCCTCAAACTCGTAGTAGATTGGCATATTTGCAAGATGGGTCTTGAATCTCCAGTCTGAGGAGCTATCCATACCCGAGGATGTGAATGCACCTTCTATTCCAAGCACAGTCTTCTTTGCCTGAATATCCTCGACGAGAGCCTTGAACTTATCAAATGTATTGACTTCTTCGATACTGCTTGCAACAGCGCCTTCGAGTGTAAAGTATTTATTAAGAATCAACTTGTTGTAGATTATGCCGTAGGTTTCGATGACATATGCTACGCCGTACACGCTACCATTATCAATAAGCGCAAAGTCATCACTCGAGAGATTCTTATAAATCGCGGAATCCTTGAGGTCGTAGCAATAATTCTTCCACGATGCGAGACCTACAGGGCCGTTTACTTGAAACAGCGTAGGTGCGTCCGACTTAGCCATCTCGGACTTAAGCGTGGTTTCGTAGGTATTTGAAGCGGCTGTAACGACGACCACCTCCACACCCGTTTCCTGTGTGTACTTCTGTGCAAGCGTCTGCCAGTCCTTATCCTGCTCTGGTTTAAAGTTAAGGTAGTAAACAGAGCCGGTATTCGACTTCTTGCAGGACACTATTACGAATGCGAATGTGCAAATCATAACGACTGCTAAAAGAGCTGAAAGAATCTTTTTCATAGCCTTATTATCCTTTCGATTGTTCTTCATTTTAGTTAGCCAAAAAGCTTATGCGTCACCAAAAGGGACTGAGTATAGTCTTAGTTGGAGAGAGCTGTATTATGCGCTGTCGGGTTAATGCATAAGCACTCGAGTTCAGATAGTGGCGGATGTGAGCGGAGAAATTCTAGTTTACGCATATCGTAAGAGATGTATTGCATGGTAAAAATCGGTTTTGTGAAAACGTATCCGATGAAAATATTGATGAGCAACATGGTGGATTCAGATAATGTATGGCGGTAGATTCCTTGAAAACGAAAAGTGCCGGGTGAGTACCGGCACATAATTCAGCATTTCGATTAAGCGCGTATGTTATCCTCGGTGAGATTGAGCTCCTTTAGCTTCTGTATCGCCTCCGAGCCTTTTATGGCGTATTCGATAAGAGACGCAAGTCCTTCCATGAAGCCGTTGAGATCGAACCCCGCAATGCTCCGCGCATTGTAGATGTTTTCGCTCAGTTTTCTGCGTCCTGCCTTGCTCGTGCTTGCATTCTCATATGGGTCAAAAGTGGGAAGCCCATCCTGGGCGAGCTCTGAGTTTACCTTACTTATTATATCGGGACGCGTTCGGAGGACAGCTCTGTACTTGTTTTGATATCTAAGCATCGATTTTGTATCTCCGTTGCCCATCTGAAGCGTACACGCCCTTACGGACATGCCGTTTGCCTGAGCGAGCAATACGGTACGGATGAGCTGGCGCAGTTCATCATCGGAGAAAGGCACGAATGCTGAGCAGCCGACTCCATACTGTTGTGCGGCCTCCTGGTCCTTTATCCTTGCGTAGTAATAATTGCGTACACTGTTGGGTTTCCTTCCTGTTAACATTGCAACGGAATCAAATGCCGCCCTTAACGGTTTTCCTTCCGAGCGCACCTTGCGAATCTCATTAAACAACAGTGTATCTTCTTCGTCACGCCATCCGTTGTGACTGATTATTCCTGAATATTGCATTTCGCTGTTCATAAGAGAACCCCCCTTTTTGAGTATGATGTAATTATTACCACTTAACAGGGCTTTATACATGCAACAAACAAAATACCAAAGCCTTTAGCTTTGGTTAATCATACCTATAAATATGTAATAAGAAAGGGAATTATGTCTTGCGAATAGGCGTGCGGTAAAACGGACTATGCATGGAATAACGGTGTATAAGCATTTTTAAGCGATGCTTCATTGACGGTCACGGGAGACGCGTGATTGTTGTAATAAAACCGAAACAGGCTTAGGCCCGAGCAGTTTAATTACGATGGCGTTCAATTCTTACGGTGCGCCGAATTCTCCGTTTCCGAGGTAAATGAAAGGGACACAGCGAAATTGCCGTATCCCTGAATAGAATCTGTGTTACATCTGCAGGTTGCCCGTGGTTCTGGGGAAGGGCAGTACGTCGCGTATGTTTGACATACCGGTAACGTACATTATCATGCGTTCAAATCCCAGACCGTAACCCGAGTGGACGACTCCGCCGTATTTTCTCAGCTCAAGATACCAATCGTAATCATCTCTGTTAAGTCCGAGTTTATCTATAACGGCGAGAAGCTTTTCGTAACTCTCCTCACGCTGGCTACCGCCTATGAGCTCTCCGATTCCAGGCACGAGCAAATCCATTGCGGCAACGGTCTTTCCGTCGTCATTCTGCTTCATGTAGAACGACTTTATCTCCTTGGGATAGTTGATTACGAATACAGGGCGCTTATAGACCTGCTCGGTGAGGTAACGCTCGTGCTCCGTCTGCAAATCACAGCCCCAGAATACGGGATACTGGAAATCTGCGGCTGCTTTTGAAAGCTCCTCGATGGCCTCTGTATATGTGACACGCGCAAAATCAGAATTCAACACATGCTCAAGGCGAGCCTTTAGCTCCTTGTCTATAAAACTGTTGAAGAAGTTGATCTCGTCGGGGCAGCGCTCAAGTACTGTCTTGATTATGTACTTGACCATCGCTTCTGCGGTGTCCATGTTACCGTTTATGTCACAGAAAGACATCTCGGGCTCAATCATCCAGAACTCGGCGGCGTGCCTCGGAGTGTTGGACTTTTCCGCGCGGAATGTGGGTCCGAACGTGTATATGTCTCGGAATGCGAGCGCATACGCTTCGCCGTACAATTGGCCGCTGACGGTGAGGTTCGCGGAGGTCTCAAAGAAGTCCTTTGAATAGTCTACAGACCCGTCCTCTGTCTTTGGAACGCTGTTCATGTCCATCGTAGTGACCCTGAACATTTCACCTGCACCCTCGCAATCGCTTGCGGTAATAATGGGAGTATGGACATATACAAAGCCCCTGTCGTCAAAGAACCTGTGTATTGCCTGCGCAACGATGCTCCTTACTCTGAAAACTGCCTGGAATGTATTAGTCCTCGGGCGCAGATGCTGAATCGTCCTCAAAAACTCAAGCGAATGCTTTTTCTTTTGGAGAGGATAGTCGGGTGCGCACGCACCGATTACTTCGATCTTATCGGCGTGTATCTCAAATGGCTGCTTTGCCTCGGGCGTGAGTATGAGCTCGCCCTCGATATTTACGGCACATCCGGTATTTATATTCTTCAGCAAATCCTGCGTGAATTTGTCGCAGTCGTATACAATCTGAACCGTCTTAAAACAGGAACCGTCTGTTATCTCTATAAAACCAACGGCCTTGCTTTGCCGCTCCGTCTTGACCCAACCTGATACATTCACCCTGCCGGCAAATTTTTCGGGCTGTACATGGAGCTCACTAAGCTTAAGCATTTTTTATCCCTCCGTGTACCGAAATTTCTCAAAAATATTAGCATGTAGTGCCATCGATGTCAAGTTTTACGCCTAGTTTTGCGGATAATTCAAGGCATAAAAAATTGAGCGGAATAATTGACAACATGCATGCATGATGCTATAATCTGCTAGTAACCAAATAGGGGCATGATGTAATGGTAACATAGCGGTCTCCAAAACCGTTCTTGAGGGTTCGAGTCCTTCTGCCCCTGCCAATTCGCTCAGTGAACGCATTGGGCGCTTTTTGTTTTTTAAGCATGGCGGAATATCTACAGCCATACTTTTATTATTTGCGAGCAAGCGAAAACTACGCCGTAGTTTTGCTGATTTCGCATGATAATAGGTTGCTAAACTGTTGGAGATTGATGTGTGCTTGTCAAAAAGTATTTGGCTTATAGAAGAACTGTGACTTTGTAAATTACGAATGGAGGAGAGCATGGGAAAGATAGGGTTTGACAACAAGAAATACGTGACATTGCAATCAAAGCGCATACTTGAGAGAATCGAGCAGTTTGGCGGTAAGCTGTATCTGGAATTCGGCGGCAAGCTGTTCGACGATTATCATGCATCGCGCGTCCTGCCCGGCTTTGAGCCTGACAGCAAGGTGAAGATGCTCCTTGAGATGAAGGACAATGCGGAAATCGTAATTGCGATAAACGCTTCGGACATCGAGAAGAACAAGGTAAGAGGCGACCTGGGAATAACATACGACCAGGACGTTCTGAGGCTGATCGACGCATTTACAAGCATAGGTCTTTATGTAGGCAGCGTCGTACTCACCCAATTCAGTGGACAAACCACAGTTCAAGCCTTCGAAAACAGACTTCGCAACTTGGGAGTAAAGGTATACAGGCATTACAGGATAGAGGGCTATCCATCCGACATAGAGAGAATAGTCAGCGACGAAGGATTCGGCAGAAACGAGTATATCGAAACCACAAGGTCGCTCGTAGTCGTGACCGCACCCGGACCCGGAAGCGGCAAAATGGCAACATGTCTGTCACAGCTCTACCACGAGCATAAGCGCGGCATCCGTGCAGGCTATGCGAAATTCGAGACATTCCCGATTTGGAATCTGCCCCTCAATCATCCCGTGAATATCGCTTACGAGGCGGCTACTGCCGACCTGGAAGACGTCAACATGATAGACCCGTTCCATCTCGAAGCGTACGGAGTGACTACCGTTAATTACAACAGAGACGTCGAGATATTCCCCGTATTAAAGGAAATATTCTCTCGCATTTACGGAGAATGCGCCTATAAATCCCCGACCGACATGGGCGTAAATCTCGCCGGCGAATGCATATGCGACGATGAAGTATGCTGCGAAGCCTCGCGTATGGAGATATTAAGACGGTACTATGACGCCATGTGCAGTGAGCGACAGGGACTTTCCGCCAAGGGTATATCTGACAAGATTAAACTCATAATGAACAGGGCATCGGTTAGCATAAACGACAGACCGGTCATTAAATGCGCTATGGAAAAGGCTGAAGAGACGGATGCACCTGCTACTGCGCTCAGACTGCCCGACGGAACGATTGTCACAGGCAAGACCAGCCAATTGCTCGGAGCTTCATCCGCAATGCTCATAAATGCGCTTAAGGTTCTTGCGGGAATAAACAACGATATACACCTGCTGTCGCCCGTTATCATCGAGCCGATTAGAAAACTGAAGATAGGTATACTGGGTAACAATAATCCGCGCCTGCATACTGACGAGATACTTATTGCGCTTTCAATTTGCGCCGCAACCAACCCGACGGCACAGCTTGCACTCGAACAGCTCCATAAGCTTAGAGGGTGCGAGGCGCATTCGTCCGTTATACTTTCGGGCGTCGACCAGAATGTGTTCAGAAAGTTGGGCGTAAACCTGACCTGTGAGCCGAGGTATCAGACAAAGAAACTGTACCATAAGAAGTGATAGTCAAGCATTGAACGATGTACATAGAAAAGGAGGGAGTAAGACCCTCCTTTTGTTATTCATGTGTAGGATTGTTGAACAGATTTGCGAGACTTTGACTATACGGTGGACGGAGTATTCCGTGCTCTGTTACGATAGCCGCGATAAGCTCATTTGGCGTTACATCAAACGCGGGATTAAGCACCTTGACACATGACGGAGCTGTATTTACTCCGTACAGCGTCCTCACCTCTGAGCCGTCTCGCTGTTCAATGGGTATATCGATCCCCGTGGGGCAATTCATATCTATCGTCGTCGTGGGTGTGGCGATATAAACGGGTATGCCGAAATGCTTTGCGAGCACGGCAACGCCGTATGTACCGATTTTGTTTGCGGTATCACCGTTGGCGGCGACTCTGTCACAGCCAACAATTACAGCGTTTATATTACCCGTGGACATTACTGATGCGGCCATGTTGTCGCAAATGAGGGTTACGTCGACGCCTGCTTCGCAAAGCTCCCATGCGGTAAGCCTCGCACCCTGGAGCAGAGGTCTCGTCTCATCGGCATAAACGTGCAAGTCAATACCCTTTTCTTTGGCTAAGTAGAATGGAGAAAGCGCCGTGCCGTAGGCGGTCGTGGCGAGTATGCCCGCATTGCAATGCGTGAGCACAGTATCGCCGTCGTGCAGGAGCGAAAGCAGATTTTCGCCTATATTTCGGTTTGTATTGGCATCCTCACACCGCATTCTATCGGCTTCAACCTCGATAGCGGCTATTATGTCGGAAGGCGTGTATGAGCCGGACATTGAACAAAGCACGTCGAGTACCCTATCGAGCGCATATTTGAGATTAACTGCGGTGGGGCGCGATGATGAAAGATATGCCGCATCTTGCTTTATCCCCGAAAGCATTATACCGATGTCGCCATTTATTCTGCTTCGTGCGGATATAGCCAGTCCATAGGCCGCGCAAACTCCTATAGCGGGAGCTCCTCTGACGCTTAGCCTCTTTATCGCGTCGTACACATCCTGTACGGTTTTCAGCTCTATATAGACCTCGTTGGTTGGCAACAACGTCTGGTCAAGTACTGTAAGTACGCCGTCATCGTATTTCATCGTGTAGAAGTTACTCATAAGCAAGACTCCCTTCTTAACTTTATTTTAGCATAGGTTGACCGTGTTTTGTACGGTGGTATAATCGTATAGATATATATGGAGGTCAATATGGACGGATTACATACAGTTGCTATAGTTGGATTGGGAAGCCGTGGAAAAGATACATATGCACCTATTGTTGCGGGAATGAATGGCAGAGCTAAGATCGTGGCGATTGCGGATATCGACGAGAAAAAGGTGCAGGAGGTCAGGGAACTGTACTCTGTGGCGGAGGAAAACTGCTTCGACAGCGCGGAAGCTTTACTTGCGGCCGGAAAGCTCGCAGACGTAATGTTTGTATGTACGCAGGATAAACAGCATGTACCGCAGGCGATAGAGGCGCTTAAGCAGGGTTATGATGTTGTGCTCGAAAAGCCCATTTCGCCTTCGACGGAGCAGTGCCGCGAGTTGTTAGCTGTAGCAAATGAGTGCAATGGAAATTTAATCGTCTGTCACGTGCTTCGCTATACTCCTTTCTTCGGAAAGCTCTATGAATTGCTCCGCGAAAACAGCATAGGGGATATCGTTACAATACAGGGCATCGAGAATGTGGGCTATTATCATATGGCACATAGCTTTGTAAGGGGAAATTGGAGACAAGAGGATGAGACGAGCCCCATGATACTCGCAAAGTGTTGTCACGATATGGATATGCTTTTGTGGTTGACGGGCAAGCATTGCAAGAGGGTCTCCTCATACGGCTCACTGTTCCATTTCAGACCCGAGAATGCACCTGAGGGCGCAACGGACAGATGCATGGACGGATGTGCCGCAAAGGCGGATTGCCCGTATGATGCAGAAAAGATTTATGTCACAAACGAGGGTACAGGCGTAGCTTGCGGCAAAGAGGGATGGCCCGTGAATATACTTACGATGCATCCGACAGTGGAGAGCATATACGAAGCTATAAAGACGGGTCCTTACGGCAGATGCGTTTATCGCTGTGACAACGATGTAGTAGATAACCAGGTGCTCGCGATGGAAATGGACGACGGGTCTACGATTACATACACGATGTCGGGTTTCACAAAAAACATTTCCAGACAGATGAAGCTAATGGGAACTAAGGGTGAGATAGTTGCCGATATGGGACGAAACACGATAACCATTACACCCCATGGCAAGCCGTCAGAGGTGATAGATGTGAAAAAACTCGCCACAGATTTCTCCGGGCATGGAGGAGGCGACAGAAGAATGGTGAAGGAATTCTTTGATTTGCTCGACACTGGCGTTATGTCTGAGAGGCTTACAACGCTCGGCAGATCGATAGAGAGCCATATGCTCGCTTTAGCGGCAGAGTATTCCAGAAAACACGATGGTGCGCCTGTAACGATTGCAGATTTCCGCTAAGCAATAGGCTAAAAAAGAAGCATCTCAAACGTGAGTTCATGAGAGAGATGCTTTTTATTAATCGGCTTGTTTACAGCACGAACATTCCGCTCTCAAAAACGGAGACCTTTGTGCCGTCGTATTTAATGCCTACTATGGACAAATCACTCGTGCCGACCATGAAGTCAACATGGGTGAGCGACTGGTTCAAGCCCGCTTCTATGAGCTGTTCTTTGCTCATGTCCTGTCCACCCTCTATACACGGATACGCATTGCCGAATGCAAAGTGGCATGATGCATTTTCGTCGAATAAAGTGTTGTAGAACAGCACGTTTGCAAGTCTGATAGGAGAGTCGTAGGGGACGAGTGCGACCTCACCGAGATATGCGGCGCCTTCGTCTACTTCGATTGCCTTGCGGAGATACTCTTCGCCCTTCTCGGCTTTTACGGAGACGATTTTTCCGTCTTTGAGCTCCATCGAGAAGCCCTCTATGACGTTGCCGTTGTTGACTAAGGGCATTGAGGCAACTATTGTGCCGTTCACGCCTGTTTTCAAAGGTGCTGTGAACACCTCCTCCGTGGGCATATTGGCTACAAACTCTACACCCTTGTGGTCAAACTCACTGCCGCCCATCCAGATATGGTTTTCGGGAAGCTCAACTGTGAGGTCTGTACCTATGGAATTGGTGTAATGCAGCGCCTTGAAGTGCAATTCGTTGAGACGAGCGGAGCGATTCTTGATTTTCGAAAGATGCTCCTGCCATGCGCTGACTGCATCGCCACCATCGGCAACTCTTACGGCGTCGAATATCTTCTGCCACAGTGCTTCCATGGCTTCTCCCTCGGACATTTCGGGGAAGACTTTCTTTGCCCATGAGGGAATCGGTATTGATACTATGCACCACGGGAAGAAGTTTGACATCGCCCTCTCTCTGTATTCGGCGATTTCTACGCTCGCCTTGGAGTTTCTGAGCAGTCTGTCAGGATCAACGCCCTTGAAGTTTTCTGGGTCGGTTGCGCGAATGTGTAAAAAGGCAGAACCTGCCTTGGCATTCTCATTCAAAAGTGCTTTTACCCACGGTGAGATATGGTCAAAAACCTCGGGGCTTGCCTTGAGGTACTTTTCACGCGTGATATAGTCGTCGTTCCAGTTCATTATAACTTCCCTGCAACCCAACTCATACGCAGCAGTAGCACAAAGTCTTGCGAAATAAGCGCAATCAACGGGGCAGGCGATAACCAAATCCTGACCCTTTTGAATATTAAGACCGACCTCAACTATGAGTCGCGCATACTCTTTCAGCTTCTCTTGCATTCTGTTAGCTCCTCTCGATTTGTTATCCGTATTATAACATATTAAGGCGTAAAAAAGGATAAAATGTGAAAATATGGTTTAAATAAGTCGTATCAATGCAAACGGTTATTGCTTGAAAACACAATGGACTGTATAATTGAAGTAGTATGTTTATTGTTCTTATAGAGTTTTGTTATTGGAGAGAATAAGAACCGAGCAGTATACATAGGAGGAGACGATAATGTCCGAAAAAGAGAAGAATGCAACGATGGAGTTTACCGTCCAGAGGGAAAGGCAGAGTGCTAAAGATATAATACTCGGTGTCTATGATGCGATGGAGGAAAAGGGCTACGACGCTGTCAATCAGATGGTAGGCTATCTTATCTGCGGAGACCCGACATACATCACAAGCTACAACAACGCCCGCTACAACATTCGCCTTCTTGAGAGAGACGAGCTTCTTGAGGAGCTTGTTCGCTCGTACATAAAGAATAATTCTCAGAAGAAGGGCTAACGGATTGGAAAAGCGTGAATTGGGCCGGACAGGTCTTTTTGTGTCGAGGCTTTGTTTCGGTACACTCACAATGGGTCCATTCCAGAGAAACCTCTCTATAAGCGAAGGTACCTCACTGATGGAAAGGGCGTTTTCTCACGGGGTAAACTTCCTTGATACAGCGGAGATTTACGAGACATATCCATATGTAAAGCAGGCGCTTAAGATCAAACCCGACGCAATAGTCTGCACAAAGAGCTATGCCTACACAAAAGAGATGGCAGAGGAGAGCTTCAGAAAAGCCGTTGAGGGTATAGGGCGTGACCATATAGATATATTTATGCTCCATGAGCAGGAAAGCGGACTTACGATACGCGGCCACAAGGAAGCCTTAGACTACTTTTTGGATATGAAGCGCAAGGGCTACATAAGAGCGGTCGGGCTGTCTACGCACTATGTTGAATGTATGAGAGCCGCATGTACTCATCCCGAACTTGATGTGCTTTTCCCGCTTATCAATAAAAAAGGTGTAGGTATCGCAGACGGCACACCGGAGCAGATGCTGGAACAGATAGAGACGGCGCACAAGCTCGGTAAAGGCGTTTTTGCAATGAAACCATTGGGCGGAGGACATCTTATAAACGACAGGGAAGAAGCGATGAACTATATCCTGGGTATAGATTCGTTAGACGCCATTGCAATAGGCATGCAGTCGATTGCGGAGGTCGACTACAACTGCGCGCTGCTCGCAGGGAAAACACCCGCCGAAGAAGATGCAATAGCGACAAAAAAGGCGCCCCGCCATCTGCTTATACAGGATTGGTGCGAGGGTTGTGGGGCGTGTGTCGACAGGTGCGCAAATCGTGCGCTCAGGCTCGAGAAAGGACGTGCCGAGGTAGATCATGAAAAGTGCGCGCTGTGCGGCTACTGCGCAACGGTCTGTCCGCAATTTACTATTAAGGTTATTTAGGAGAATTTGATGCAGAGAGTTTTGGCAATTGACCTTGGAGACAGAAGAATAGGACTTGCTGTCAGCGACCCATTGGGCATAACGGCGCAGGGCCTTGAGACGTATGTGAGAGCGGCGGACGACGCGGGCAAGGATGCGGATTATATCGCGGCACTTGCAGCAAAATACGCCCCCTGCAAACTGCTCTTCGGAATGCCCAGAAATATGGACGGCACATACGGATTTGCCTCCGAAAAGGTGTATGCCTTCGCAAAGCTCATGGAAGAACGCTTCACGGGCGAGATAGACTATTTTGACGAGCGGCTTTCCACCGTAATGGCGGAGAGAGTGCTCTATGAAGAAAAGATGGACTGGAAAAAGAGAAGAAAAGTTGTAGACAAGCTTGCCGCTGTGGTAATACTTCAGGGCTATCTTGACGGCGGCGGAATAGGGGACAGGAGATAACGATATGGAAAACGAATTTGAAGTAGTGACACTGGTGGATGAGGACGGACAGAAGGCGAATTTTGCTCACGTTCTTACATTTAACTATGAAGGACAGAAGTATGCGGCGCTTACGCCGGTAGAAGAGAGCGACGATGATGAGGCGGAGATTGTTCTGCTCAGAATCGACAAGACGCCCGACGGAGACGTCTATTCACCCATAGAAAACGACATTTTACAGAATGAAGTGTTTGAGGAGTTCTTAGACCTCATGGATGAGATAGAAGTGGAGTCCGAATAAGCCCTTAAAATCTGCAAAAACACTTGCATTGTAAATAGAGACGTGCTATAATTCAACGTTAAAACACACCTGCGCCGATTTCACGGACGGTTGCCTCCGTATTACGGGGGTTTTTCGTGAGAAAAGACGTGCGGGGTGGTAAAAAACTTAGGAGGATTTTAACAATGTCAGTAATTTCAATGAAGCAGCTTCTCGAAGCAGGCGTACACTTTGGTCATCAGACACGTCGCTGGAATCCGAAGATGAAGGAATACATCTTCACAGAGCGCAACGGTATCTACATCATCGACCTCCAGAAGACAGTTAAGAAAATCGACGAAGCTTATGCATTCGTACAGCAGGTTGCTGCAAACGGCGGTAATGTACTCTTTGTAGGCACAAAGAAGCAGGCTCAGGAGTCCATCGAGCAGGAAGCAAAGCGTTGCGGCATGTACTACGTTAACCAGCGCTGGCTGGGCGGTATGCTCACAAACTTCAAGACCATTCAGACCCGTATTGCTCGTCTCCGTCAGATCGAGCGCATGGAGCAGGACGGCGATTTCGAGCTTCTCCCCAAGAAGGAAGTTATCGGCTTGAAGGCCATTCAGGAAAAGCTCGAGAAGAACCTTGGCGGCATCAAGGACATGAAGAAGCTCCCCGATGTTATGTTCGTAGTTGACCCCCGCAAGGAGCACATCGCTGTTTTGGAAGCTATGGCTCTGCATATCCCGATCGTCGGTATCGTTGATACAAACTGCGACCCCGATGAGGTCGATTACGTAATTCCCGGAAACGACGACGCTATCCGTGCGGTCAAGCTGATCGCAGGAAAGATCGCAGACGCCGTTATCGAAGGCAGACAGGGCGAGCAGAACGAAGTTGAAGTTCCCACAGAGACAGCCGAGCAGGAAACAGCTTCCGAAGTTAACGAGTTTTAATTGACCGTCATAGGAGGATTATATGGCACAGTTTACAGCTAAGGACGTAATGACGCTCCGCGAAATGAGCGGTGCAGGCATGATGGATTGCAAAAAGGCTCTCGTAGAGAGCGACGGCGACATGGACAAGGCGATGGATTATCTTCGTGAGAAGAGCCTTGCGGCTTCCGCAAAGAAGGCTGCAAGAATCGCCGCAGAAGGTATCGTAGGCTCATATGTCGACGGTAGCGTAGGCGTACTCGTAGAAGTCAACTGCGAAACAGACTTCGTTGCAAAGACGGATGCATTCAAGGAACTCGTAAATACAATCGCACAGCAGATTGCTGTCAAGAATCCCGCTACCGTTGAGGAACTCATGGAACAGACATTCTTCGGTAACGAGTCAGAGACAATCGCCGCAATGATCAATGCAGCGGTTGCAAAGATCGGCGAGAAGATCACAGTCCGCAGGTTTACAAGATACGAGGGCAATGTTGACACATACATTCACCTCGGCGGCAAGATTGGCGTTATCATCAGAGTCGACGGCAGTGTAGACAAGGAAGCAGAGCATGACGTTGCAATGCAGATTGCAGCAGCAAAGCCCACTTGCGTAAGCAGGGACGAAGTCGATCAGGGCGAAATTGAGAAGGAGAGAGAGATTCTCCGTGCACAGGCCAAGAATGAACCCAAGCCCAAGCCCGATGCAATCATCGAGAAGATGGTACAGGGTCGTATCGACAAGTACTACAAGGAGATATGCCTCCTCGAGCAGAGCTTCGTAAAGGATCCCGACAAGACTGTTGAGCAGATGATCAACGGCAGGTTCAGAGTTCTGAGCTTTGTACGCTATGAGATGGGCGAAGGCCTCCAGAAGCGTGAAGATAACTTCTGCGAAGAAGTTATGAGTCAGATGGGCAAATAAGCTATTATTAATAGTTGGGGCATCGCAGGACGATGCTCCTTTTATATGGACTCATAAGGAAAGAAATGGTATTATAGTGCCGAACTTGAGAAGGGAGATTATTATGCCTCTTAAATACAAACGGATAGTTCTGAAGATTTCGGGCGAAATGCTCGGTGACGATAACAAAGCCCTTTCACGCGAATCCATAGCAAGCACCGCAAGGCAGATACAGAAGCTTGCGGAGGCGGGCGTACAAGTTGCTGTAGTGGTGGGCGGAGGCAATATTCTCCGCGGCAGGAGCAGTGAAGGTATGGAGAGAAATAGGGCAGACCATATGGGAATGCTTGCGACTGCCATCAATGCGCTTGCGATACAGGACGCACTTGAGAACATAGGCGTAAATGCAGTGGTTTTTTCGGCTGTCGAGATGCAGCGCTTCTGCGACACATTCTCGTCCCGCGAGGCGAATGCGGCGCTCGATGCGGGAAAAGTAGTTATATTTGCCTGCGGCACAGGTTCGCCGTTCTTTTCAACTGACACGGGAGCCGCACTTAGAGCGCTTGAAGTCCATGCCGATGCGCTTATACTGGCAAAGAGCGTGGATGCGGTTTATTCCGCAGACCCCAACGTAGACCTCAATGCCGTGCGCTACAGTGAGCTCACATATGACAAGGTCATAGCCGATAATCTCAAGGCGACCGACATAACCACTATCACGCTTTGCCGTGATTACAAAATGCCCATAGTTCTCTTCTCCATGGAGGATGAGACGCGATTCCTAAGAGCCCTCGAAGGTGAAAACGTAGGCACCGTTATTTCATAATTGGTGTTGATTTACCGAACTGATTTCGATAGAATACTAACGTAATGCGAACACGGAGGATGCAATATGAGTATAATTGAGAACGCAACGGAAAGAATGGGTAAGACTATTTCGGTACTGACACGCGATTTGGGCACTCTTCGTGCCGGACGCGCGAACGCTCAGGTGCTTGAGAGGATAATGGTCGACTATTACGGAACTCAGACACCTATTACGCAGGTAGGCAATATCAGCTCACCCGAACCCAGGATGCTGACGATTTCTCTTTGGGATCCATCGATGATGAAGGAAGTTGAGAAGGCCATACAGAAGTCCGATTTGGGCATCAATCCTACTGATGACGGAAAGATTATAAGGCTTGTTTTCCCAGAGCTTACCGAGGAGCGCAGAAAGGAACTTGTTAAGATTATCCGCAAGAAGGGCGAAGAGGCCAGAGTCGCCATTCGTGCCATAAGACGTGATGCAAACGAGTCGATAAAGAAAGCCCGTAAGGACGGCGAGATCACCGAGGACGATCAGAAGCAGCTCGAAGATAAGGCCCAGAAGATCACCGATCAGCATATCAAGGATATAGACAAGATCATTGCCGATAAGGAAAAGGAGATAATGTCGGTTTGACGTCTGTGTTGGGATATCATTTGGATGAGGCTATAGCCATACTAAAAGGCGAGGGTTATGTGGTGACTACGGTTGAAGTAAGTGCCAAAAAGCGCATCGATGACGGCACACCGAGGGTCATAAAGCAGACGCTGGATGGAAACACCGTGGAGCTGTCGTACTCGCTGTTCATGGACTCATAATATAACTTGAAAGGACGCCTGCATTACAAGGCGTCTTTTCTTTATATCTCTTTATATTTCATTGATGTTGAGAGAGTTATGCAGCACACCATCGAGGTCCTTCCACGAGAACACCGTTCCGTCAAATGTCATGTAACCGTGATAGCTGCCTCCCTTTGGTATGGACACCGAGCCGGGGTTTAAGCACATTATTCCGTTCTCACGTGAGCACTCGGGGACGTGGGTATGGCCGTAAAGCAATATGTCGCCCGATTTCAACGTGGGTAGCTTGTGGGGGTTGTATATATGCCCATGGGTGGCAAATATTATTCCGCGCTCTGATGGGATTACACAATAATCCGCCATTATGGGGAAATCGAGCACCATTTGATCGACTTCCGCGTCGCAGTTTCCCCTTACGCACAATAAATCGTTCTTGATCGAATTTAGCATGGCTATGACGCATTTTGGGGTGTATCCGCCGGGAAGGTCGTTCCTCGGGCCGTGGTAAAGCAAATCACCCAAAAGCAAAAGCCTGTCGGCATTCTCGCGCTTGCAGATCGCAAGCAGTTGCTCGCAAAACAATGCTGAGCCGTGTATATCTGAAGCAATTAAAAATTTCATACTTAACCTCACTCTTTAGACTTAGCAATTATACAATAAAGTAAGCAGAGATGCATTAAATGCATAGCAATCTTCTCAATCACGTCTGTATGCTTCAGATAATACTGATTGCAAAAGTGTCACGGAAATGGTATAATTCAATGAATATTTTTAGCATGGAGGTAGATCTATGGCGAGAGGTGGCTTCCCCGGAATGGGCGGTGGCAATATGCAGCAGATGGTCCGTCAGATGCAGCAGATGCAGCAAAAGATAGAGAAAATTCAAGAGGAGATAGGCGAGACTGAGTTTTCGGCATCTACAGGCGGAGGAGCTGTGACTGTCGTTGTCAACGGAAAGAAGGAAGTCAAGAGCATCGTGCTGAGTCCCGAATGTGTCGACCCGGACGATATCGAAATGCTTCAGGATCTGATACTGTCCGCGGTCAATGAGGCCATGAGAATTGCAGATAATACGATGCAAGAGGAAATGGCTAAGGTAACCGGCGGTCTGCCCATAGGATTTTAGAGTAGAGGTTAAAGTGGGTATTGAACCTATACAAACGCTTGCCTCGCGCTTGGCAAGATTGCCCGGGATAGGCAATAAGAGCGCATTAAGGCTAGCTTATCATATTCTCGACATGAGTGAAGACGGAGCGAAGGAATTGGCGGATGCCATTATCAATGCTCGAAGCAAAGTACAAGCCTGCAAGATTTGCGGGGCATACACGGACGTAGACCCGTGCGCCATATGCTCGGACAAATCGCGCCGCAAGGACATTATATGTGTTGTTGCAGAAGCGAAGGACGTCCTTGCGATGGAGAAAATGCGCGAGTACCACGGGCAATACCATGTACTCGGCGGTGTGCTTTCACCTATGAACGGAATAGGTCCGAGCGAACTCAGGATTGACGAGCTGTTAAAACGCATAAAGGAGCAAGGAGTCAGCGAAGTTATAATTGCCACAAACCCCGATGTGGAGGGTGAGGCAACTTCTTCGTATATAGCACGTATTATTAAGCAGAACGGGGTCAGAGTGACCCGTATTGCTCACGGAATACCGATAGGCGGTAATCTTGAGTATATTGACGAGATGACATTATTTAAGGCGATAGAAGGCAGGAGAGAGATTTAGACCGCATTGGGCGGAGGATGGAGGTACGATGAACAGACGGTTGATTATCTGCATGCTGGCATTGATATTGGTCGGTCTTTTCCTCGTGTCCTGCACCGTGCCGAATCTCCCTACTTTGCCTGCAAAGGTCGATACGGGCGACAAAGAAATAAGCGAAGTAAAGCTCTTCTATAGAAGCTCCAACCTCATAGTGGCCGGTAAAAGCGTGCGAAAGCATACTGTTACCGATCAAGATGGAAAAGAGAGTAACTGCACAGACATAATCATTTCGCGAGTTCTTGCCGGAAATGAGACTCTGGGAGGCATTATTCATGTACCAGATATTGATATAAAGCAGTACAACGAATACCTGTTCTTCCTTGAGAATGTGGATGGCAATTTTAGACTACTTACAGAGAAACCGCTTCAGGTGGTTGACGGCAGAGTCATATGGACGAATGGTACGCTTATAGCGCTGAATGAGCTACAGGATGAGTTCGATGAGCTCGCCAATATAGTCGTTGCCCCTTCGGTCAATTATTTCTTTGATGACATATATGACTTGATGGATTATGTAGATGACATATTCTATGCGACAGTAACAAGCACAGGCAAGCTCAACAATAAGACCATTCGATTGGAGCGCAGGGGACTCTCTATAGAATCCAACCCCACGGCCGCACAAGTGGAGCTGTATATAGACGATGTCGTAAAGGGAAGCGTCTTGCCGGGCACTGCAGTGGAGCTGTTATATCTGTACGACAAGGAACCTGCACTGGTGAATCACGCGACTATGAAACAGATCGATTCTATAGTTACGGACGTGACCTACCTTATCTCCGGGGAAAGGTATGTATTCTTCACGCTTAAGAGTTCGGATGAAAAGCAAAACGAGCTGTTTATGGTGAACCCGTATCAGGGCGCTATAAGGATAAGTGAACGTGGTTTATCGCCTAATGTAGCTAACACGGCCATATACAGGGTGTACGAACGAAACGAAGACCTTATACTTTTGTTTGCAGATTATATGATGAACAACAAATAATGATAGATAAGCCCGTCCCAGACGGGCTGTTTTCGATTTGATTATGGTGAAGTATGAATTGGACGACAGAGCAACAAAAAGCTATCGAACTTAAGGGCAATCTGCTCGTATCAGCCGCTGCAGGCTCAGGCAAAACCGCAGTACTCACAGAGAGAATAGTAACGCTTGTAAGCCGAGGCACGAGCATTGAAAACATGCTGGTGGTGACTTTTACGAGCGCCGCCGCAGAGGAGATGAGAAGACGAATAGAAAAGAGACTTCTCGTGATTGCCTCTCAGACGGAAGAGCCCATTGAGCGCGAGAGACTGTACTCGGAAGCGGCAAAGGTTGCTTCTGCGAATATTTCCACGATGCATTCGTTTTGCAGTAAATTGCTTAAAAAGCATTTTTGTGAAGCGGGACTTTCTCCGGATTTCGGAGTGATAACGGGCTCAAACTGCACGATGATGAAGCTGACCGCTCTGGACGAGCTTACAGAGCAGTATATTGCCAACCGTCCTGAGGATATGTACAAGCTTCAACGTGCACTCGGAGGCGCGAAGTTTTTCCCTGAGGCAGTAACTACAATATGCAACTTCATGGAATCTCGACCGGACTCGGAGGTGTGGTTGGACGGTGCATTTTCCGAATACCTTGCGGAGAAGTCGGATTTTTCAAGTTATTTTGAATCCATGTTAGTTCAGCTTAAGCAAAATGTCGGTTTGACGCTCGAAACGGTAAGGGACGCATCTTTGGCATTTGAGTCAATAGAACCGGCCTACGCTTGCCTTAAAGACGATATGGATAAACTCCAATCGTTGATTGACACAGAAAACTATAAGAGCTTCTTAACGGCGCTGTTTTCAATTTTGCGAAAGCGCAAGCCTGCAAAGCTCGAGGAGAAGTGCGGCTTTACTCCGCTGATGACGGCCGAGTTCAAATACATTAGGGATTTGGTAGGAAAACGCATAACAGATCTCAAGAAAATGGTGAGCGTTGCAGGTATAAGCGAAGCTGACGAAATTATCCAATACGAGATTGACAAGCTTAACGACCTTAAACCCTCAGCCGCATTGCTCTATGATTTTATAAGGGCATACACATCGCTCTATGAAGCCAAGAAAGCCGCAGACGATGTAATCGATTTTGCCGACATGGAGCATAAGACGCTTAAGGTACTCGAATACGATGAGATAGCGGAGGAATTCAGAGCACAATTTGAATACATATTCATCGACGAATACCAGGACTCAAATGTAGTGCAGGAGAGCATTATTGAGCGCATAAAGCGACAGGATAACCTGTTCATGGTAGGCGATGTGAAGCAATCTATATACAGGTTCAGACTTGCCGAGCCGGAGCTTTTTATAAGCCGCTATAAGGGCTATGACGGCATAATCGGAAACAGGATAGACTTGAGTAGAAACTTTAGGAGCTCAAGCGCCGTTGTAGACACGGTAAATGACATTTTCAACGTCATAATGCATGAGAGAGTTGCAGAGATAGAATATGATTCAGGCGCAAGGCTTCGCTTAGGCAGGGAGAATGCAGACGGCGAGGTGAAGGTGCTTATTCTGCCTACCGGCAGCTCCAAAGACCTGAGTGAGGGGGCAGACGAAGAGGAAGAAAACGAAAACAGTACACATGAGGACGAGACGGACGAGTTTCAGACGATGATGCGCGATGAAAGAGAGGCACTCGTAGGCGCACAGCAGATAAGGCGAATAATTCGCGATGAGAGGTTTATTGATCCTAAAACCGGAATTGAGCGACCGTATGAATACAGCGATTTCTGCATAGTGTCGAGGGCAAAGGACAATCTGAGCAACTGGCTTAGGATACTGGCGGCGGAGGGCATACCTGCGTACTCCGAGAGCAACAGCAAGTATTTTGAAACCATCGAGGTTCAGATGTTCATCAATGTGCTCAGAGTTGTCGATAACAGCAGGCAGGACATACCACTCGTCAGCGTTTTGCTCTCCGATATAGGCGGTTTTTCCTTGGAGGAGCTTACTCAAATAAGGACACAGTACAGGTCAGGATATTTCCATACGGCTTTCTATGAGGCGGCTAAGGCGGAAACCGAACTTGGAAGCAAAGTAAGGCGATTTATTGAGAGACTCCACCAATGGGGCCAATTTCTCAATATGTACACGGTTGAAGAATCGGTAAGCAGGATAATGGATGAGACCGGATACTATGAGTATGTGGGCTTGCTTCCGGGAGGAGAGCAGAGGCTTTCAAATTTAGAGTTGGTCATTGATTACGCAAAAGAGTATGAGCAGGGAAAACGCAAGGGACTGCATGGATTTATAGATTTTCTCGACAGGCTTAAGGAAGACGGCAAGCAGGGAGAGAAAAAGAGCGAGACAGCCGACAGCGACAGCTATGACGCAGTAAGGCTTATGACGATACACAAAAGCAAGGGCTTGGAATTCCCGGTGGTGATACTCGCAAACGCATCGGGCAGGTTCAGCTTCGTTTCAAGGGGCTCACAAGGACCGGTAAAGTGTGAGGCGAATATAGGTGTTGGGCTAAAATGCAACACAAAGTATGCTAAGCGCAAGTCACTCCCCTATAAGCTTATAAGGCTATACGACGATCACAAGGAGAGAGCGGAGCTTATGAGGCTGCTGTATGTGGCCATGACGCGCGCGGTAGACAAGCTCTTTATAATCGGCAGTTATGATGCAGGCAGAATAGCGGATAATGTTCTAAAGTACACCGGGAAGAGTATGGTAAACGATGCAGTCTGCTTTATGGACTGGATAGTAGGCGCATCTATGAACTCCACAGCGAGCAACAATCTAAGAAGGGCCATAGGTATGGCACCTATTGACGGCGGTGAAGCGAGCTATTCAATTGAGATAGTACGCAATTCGTTTGATGATTTGCGCACAGGAGCGATTACTGTGCAGGAATTTGATCAGACTGTGCAAAATGCGTCGGGAGTCAGCTTTCCGCAAGCCTTTGACGAGATGAAGCTAGAGTACTGCGACAATATCGCAACGAAAACGCCGTCAAAGCTTACCGTATCCATGCTTTCGGGCGCAAAGAACCAGATACACGAGCTACCAGGTTTCATGCGGGACAGAGGACCGGTGTCCGCTTCGGAAAAGGGCACGATAACGCATTTGCTCTTGAAGAATATCGCGCTCAAGCCGCATGACGCACGGAGCGTTGCGGAAGAGATAGAGTCGCTTGTAAATACAGGCAGACTGAGCCCGAGACAGGCAAAGGCAATAGATGTCGATGGAATGGTGCGTTTCTTTAACTCGTCTGTTGGGCAAAGACTTATAGCGTCAAGCGAGGTACACAGGGAAACTATGTTTAACTACAGGGCATCAGCAAGGCGCTTCCTCAATATGGATACGGACGAATTCTTCATACTGCAGGGCATGATAGACTGCTTCTTTAAAGAAAACGGCAGGTGGATACTGCTAGACTACAAGACGGACTATATTATGCCCGGGGAGGATGTCACGGAGGCGGCAATGAAGCATGAGAAACAGCTGAATCTATACTCGGCGGCGCTTGCGGATATGACGCAGATACCCGTCGCAGAGCAATACGTGTGCCTGTTGGGCGCAGGGGCAGAGGTGCAAATACCGTTTTTGTGACGCCGTTGAATAAAAAGTCACACAAATTCCCCTTTGTTTGTATAGGAACATGATATAATCAAAGTAATAGAATGATTGGGAGGAGAATATGAGCAACATAAAGATACTGGTTGCGGATGATGACCCCGTTGTACACGAATCATTGCGCTTGTATTTCGATAAAGAAGGTTTTGAAACCGTAGATGTATACGACGGCAAGGCGGCGTTGGATACGCTTAGCGCAGGCGGAATATCGCTGTGCGTGTTGGACATTATGATGCCTAAGATGTCGGGAATCGATGTATGCAGGGAGATAAGAAAAACCTCACGAGTACCGATTATAATGCTTACCGCACGCGGTGAAGAGATAGACAGAATACTCGGTCTTGAACTTGGCGCAGACGACTACATAGTTAAACCGTTTAGCCCTAAAGAGGTTTCTGCGAGGATAAGAGCTGTGCTTAGGAGAACATCCGAACAGCAGTCTGAGAAATCACATGTGGTCGAAAGAGACGGCCTCGTAGTCGACATTGAGAGCTATACGGTCACGCTTGACGGCAAGCCCATAGTTTGTACACCTAAGGAGATAGAAATACTGTACTTGCTTGCGACCCATCCCGGACACGTGTTTACGCGTGAACAGCTTTTGAGTAAGGTATGGGGTTACGATTTTGCAGGCGAGACGCGGACAGTCGATACGCATATAAAGCGGATTAGGGCAAAGCTTGATTGCACCGGAAAGAACTGGGAAATAAAGACAATTTACAGCGTTGGCTATAAATTCGAGGTCAAATAATGCGCAGTACACTGCTGCGGCGATTCCTTATAATCATGATAATCGTGATGCTTGTGGGAGCGTCGCTTATTTTGGCGGGCAATATTATAGTAAGCAAGGATGTCCACGTAGACAATGAAATGAGTGAGCTGATACCCAAAGCGACGGCTGTAAAGAACATGCTTTCGGAGTATATGGCCGGAAACATAACGCGGGAAGCATTTGAGCGGCTGTCTAAGACAATCGTTGAGACGACATGTGCAACTACCGTGTTGCTCTCGCGCGATGGTGAAATCAGCTACATGTACGACTATGATACAGGATTGACCTCCGAAGATATAGAAAGGGACTTATCGTCGGCGATAAAACAGACGATGGAAGGGCAATCATTACACGAACGCAGCGTCCATACGGAGAAGTGTGGCGACCTGCTTCTGGTGTCGATGCCCGTACTGAACAATACCGGTGGTGTCGTAGGCGGCGTGTTGCTCGTAAAATCACTCAGCTCGGTGAACACTATCATATATCGTATGAATATGACGCTCATATGGCTTTCGCTCATCGCTGTAGTCCTATTGGTACTGCTCGCCACATGGAGGGTGAGTGTTATTGCCGAGCCGTTGAGAAATATGGCAGATATGGCTATGGACATGGCTAACGGCGATCTCGATGTGCGAGTAGCGGGCGAGGATGCGCCGGGTGAGGTGGGATTGCTCGCGAGGTCATTAAATGAACTGACAGACAAGCTTTCCAAGACGATATTCCAGCTTAGGTCTGAAAAGAGTCAGTTGAATTTGATACTCTCAAGCCTGTCAGACGGCGTTGCAGCAACGGACGGTGTCGGTATGCTGACCCACTATAACCCCGCACTTAAGCGCATGTTTGGCGCGGTCAACGTACATTGCAGGGAGGACCTCGTCTCGGATGCGAGGATATGGGACACTTTTGATAGAGTCTACCTTACAGGAAATACGGAAACGACTACATACCATCTCCCGGGCGATAAGACAATTTGGATAACAATATCCGCAGTTATTACTGACGCAGGTGAACGCACAGGGGTCGTTGGCCTGTTTAAAGACATGACGGAGGTTGAGCGCCTCGAAGAGATGCGCAGGGAGTATGTCGCAAATGTCTCACATGAGCTCAGAACGCCGTTGACTGCCGTAAGAGGACTGCTTGAGCCTCTTGCGGACGGTCTTGTGACAGACGAAGCGACACGTGAGCGCTATTATAAGACTATGCTTCATGAGGTGATGAGACTGTCGAGACTTATCACGGATATGCTAGCACTAAGTAAGCTCCAGTCGAAGAACGAGGTGTTTGAGCTGTCTGCAGTCGACATGAATGAAGTGGTAACCGATGTTGCGGATAGTTTCCACGCCGCCGTTTCTGAAAGAGGTATAATTATGCCTCTTGATGTGGACGATGATGCAATAGCGCTGACAAATGCCGACAGAGTAGAACAGCTCTTGGTTATATTGATAAGCAATGCAATAAGATATACGCCCGACGGAGGGTGCATTGCCATATCGGTAAAGAAAAAAGATAGGCTGATAGTATCGGTAGAGGACAACGGCTGCGGAATACCCGAAGAGGACTTGCCCCATGTTTTCGAGCGCTATTACAAGGTAGATAAGTCGAGAAAAGAGGGCGGCACGGGGCTCGGACTGTCTATTGCTGAAGCCATCATAGACAAACTGGACGAGAAGATTACCGTGGAGAGCCAGGTCGGAAAGGGAACCAGATTCGAGTTTACGCTGAAAAGATACGTCTCGGATGCTATAGCACTTGGACCTGTGACCGAACCTGAGCTCGACGTAAAGGGTGAGAACAAAGGGATCTCGGAATTGGAAGAGACTCCCGATAAAAAGGGTAAGGGCGCAAGTAGGAAAAATGATAAGCGGAGGAACAGCTCAAAGATGGATGCCCCGTTTGAAGTGCTCGGAGAGGATTCGAGATGATATGTACGGCCTGTCCGCGTGAATGCGGAATAGACAGAGAACACATAAAGGGATCCTGCGGAGTTAAGGCAGAGAGTCGCATTACACGTGCGGCTCTTCACATGTGGGAAGAGCCTTGTATAAGCGGCACAAGAGGGTCGGGCACGATATTCTTTTCAGGATGCAACTTGCAGTGCGTTTTCTGCCAGAACGCAGCGATAAGCCGTGACGGTGATCTCGGTGTTGCGGTAACGGAGCAAGGTCTCGCTGATACTATGCTCCACCTCGAGTCGCTCGGCGCACATAACATAAATCTCGTTACGCCCGTTCCCCATTATAACGTGATTGCTAGTGCTATAGTTCTCGCAAAGGATAAAGGGCTCAGTATACCTATAGTGTACAACACCAACGCATACGAGAAAGCAGAGAGCCTTAAAATGTTTGACGGACTGGTTGACATATATCTTCCCGACCTCAAATACGTGTCACCAAAGCTTTCGTCGATGTTCTCCGGTGCTTCCGACTATTTTGAGTATGCTTCGAGTGCGATAGATGAAATGTATCGTCAATGCGGAAACATTTGCCTTGATGCTGACGGGATTGCAAATAGAGGTGTTCTTATAAGACATCTTATATTGCCGTGCTGCGTGGATGAAGCAAGGCGTGTTATGAACTACGTGGTGTCGCGCTATACAAACAAGGCTTACTTCTCGTTGATGAGCCAGTATTATCCGTGTGGAAGGGCACTTGAAATGAAGTACATTAACAGAAAGTTGACAAGTCGCGAGCGTAACCAAGCAATTGAGCATGCTGAGAGTCTTAGACTGGAAAACGTGTATTTGCAGGGGCTTACTTCCGCAGATTGCGCTTTTACTCCGAATTTTGATAACTATTTCCAATGAAGGGTTGACCCCGCGGCTTCTTTCATGTATTATTAAGTCAAACGTCGCTCTCTTGTTTGTTTTTTCTCCTATTAATTTGATTTGTAATATTGATTCGAGAGCATTCTGAAGGTGCCTTATGGGCGCCTTTAGTTTATCCAAAAGAGGGCCTAAAAAATAATTTGTATTTTTTTAAAAAAAAGTGTTGACTTTAGGAAACGGGTCTGCTATTCTATACAAGCTTCCGGC
>JAEDCW010000055.1 GCA_016293975.1 Clostridia bacterium | reverse complement strand
TACGCGGCAAACGAGTATAGCGACGGCAAATTCAAAGTCGTGATCACCGGATGGAGTGAAGAGCCTATCGAGTTCACTTTTACGGGTATCCATACTCCGGATGATGCGTATTCATCGGATGAGAATGCGGCTCTCGTAAACTCAAAGCTCTATAAAATCTACACACAGGACACTCTGTTGGTGTACGATCTCGTATCGCGGTACATCAGAAACAAAGCTGATGCCGAATACATACAGAACGGCTTGCAGAAGCTCGTTGTCACCAACGAGAAGGTAGAAGTCTCGGAAATCGATACTAACGCCGGCTTCTACATAAGTGAGTGTGAAGGAGATGAAGAAAAAACATACTTTGTCACGCCCGACTGTTCTGTATTCTCGGTAGTCAATGACAATGGAAACATAGTCATGTACAAGACCACAGGTTCTGAATTTACTCTCGAACCCTTGGTAAAGGCCTATGCCGGGAGCAGCGTGGAAAGTCCTGTTTTGACAGTACCCGGTCGGTCATATGTCGATCCCGAGTGCGAGGATTATCAGCTCTGCGTAATCGGGCAGGATGGAACACACAAGCACTTCGGCTTGGATGAAATCTCCCGCATACTCCACGACACGCAAAACGAGGACTATTCACCCAAGTTCTACCTGTATCATAACACTATGCCTGAGGGCTTTGCGAACGGGGGCTTCTACATAACCGAAACATTCACAATGCTGTCTCGCGATGAATCGGGCAATGCGGTAAAAGAGGGCGTTCAAGAGGCATCGTTCTACATTGCCGAGGATGGGTCGGCATACTGCATCAGAGAAAGCAAGATCATAATCCTGAGTGCAACTCAATCGATACAATTCGAGTGTCTCTGCACCTACATTGCGGAGGAGGCGTATGATTACTCTGCCTTAGTAGAGGCGGTAGGCAAATAACGATGAGCTGGCAATGAGAAACGGCGTGACCGGAAAAGAAGTATACGACCAAATATAGGGGATAAAGCAGAGTGCCTGCAAAACACGCATTACAAGCGATTGTGCAGATTAGTTGAATAGCGAATGATACAAAGAACACCCGGACGAACGGCGGGGGTTCTTGTGCTAGCGGTAGAGTTTTTCTGATATACTTTTCCCGACAAACGACATAGACAGAGACATAGACGTAGGTGCAGGCGAGCTCATCTATTCAAACGGAGTTTTCTACCTGAGCAGCCGCGAGTGCATAGCAACTATCAAATATGAGCTCAACAGCGGAGACACGCCCGAGTACAATGTTTATACGAGTGATTCCTTCCCCTGCCACCCGTTGACCAGCGTTATTCCCGAGGGCGGCGGCGTATACTACATGACAGCTCAACCATATATAACTCAGGCGGGACAAATGCCATCTGAACAGCCTCCGATTTATCTGTTTAAGGACGGAGAAATGACCGAATCTGACGTTGATATACCCGTGATGTACGGATACTGGATGAATAACGAGCGCGATTCTACCCTGGATCTCCGACTTTACTACGGCGACGAGAGATTCACGCTCCCATTCCCCGAGGACACAGTTCAGAGTTTTGTCGGAGCGGATACTGACGGATGCGTATATATGATACACTCCAAGGTCGACCCCGTTACAGCAGAAGGCGGCAACTGGCTTCGCAAATACGATATGCAGGGCAATTTGCTGTATGATGTCGAAGTGATCAGCGACGTTAATAAGCTGACGTTCAGTTCAGCCGAACGGTATCAGATAATGGCGGATGGAACTGTATATGTAATGACATACATCGACAACTGCGTTATGATATTTGAAGTAGAATAACAATCGTTTGTTTAATGCTAATCATTGGGGCTGTGCATCGTACAGTCCCAATTGTGATTCTGAAAAAGACTGATTTTCTGTATTGACAATCGCAAAAAAAAAAACGTAAAATATATTAGGTGCATAAAAAATGTACTTAGTAGGTTAATAGTCTTTATAGGTCATACAAAGCTCAATAGCTCTTGCAGTCTAAGCACTTGCTATTACCCATTACCGTGTTCCCTCAACAGCCCCACATATGTAATGCTTATAGTTGGTTCTATGTGTACGGGATACAACGACGAAATTCTCAACAATAGAGACACAAAATAAATACAGGAGGTAGTATAATGAAAGTTAAGCGATTTATCATTCTTGCAAGCTTGTTGCTCGTACTGGCAATGGTTGCCGCCTGCGGAGTCACAGAGCAGCCCAATGTCGATGCAACGCCGACGCAAGGTACGTCAACTCCGTCACCCGACGCCAATGTAGCCGACCCGCATGAGCCGTTAGGCTGCGAAAGGGACGGCAAAGTGTTCGACGCTGTATACGCGGCAAACGAGTATAGCGACGGCAAATTCAAAGTCGTGATCACCGGATGGATAATGGCGCCAATGAGTATTATTTGTCGGAAACAAAGGAAATCGAGGTTGGTGTCACCGTCTGTGTTCCAACCGAAACGGGTACTGCCAGTGCTATTGTTATAGCTGTGGAACTGTATTCTGCGGCTGATGCACTGCAGCCCCCAGAGACTATGCAATGGATCGAAGTTCCATAAGGGAGAGGCAAATTGCATGAGACAATATACTTGGGATGAATATTACGAAAAATTCTATGATTGGGCAGAAAGCACCCAGGTGCGTAATCTGTCGGGGTTGACCTCCCTTGGTTCAGCAGATGAGGTCGGTGAAATCATTATCGAACTACAGGTCAATGTTCCTGCCTCCAACCGTCTACTGAGAAAGGCTGTAGAAGCAAAATTGGCATTCTCTGCTTCTGACCTCATAGAGTTTTTGTGTATCAATGATAAGGCATTAGCAACCGCTGCTCTTCATAACTCCGTAAGCAGACTGACCTCTGCTGATATGGAAGATTTGTATGGTGTTGCCGAAGACGAGGATATTATTAAAATATGCTCCAAAGCAAATCTGACCTTACCGGAGGATTTGCGGGAAGAGGAAGAATATGAGGGAGAAGAAGAGGACGAACCGCTTGAGGAAGTAGATATTTTCACCGATGATTCTACCCCAGAACCGCCCGCGCCGAAATTAGGCTTCTTTGGTACTCTCGCTGCTATTTTGGCAGGAGCAAGTGCTGGTGCCTCCTCTCACCACGGCAGACGGCACAGCGGAAGATGTAACGGCGATTGTGCCAACTGTCCACCTCACTACGGATACCGCTATGGCCGGTGGTATTATGGTCACGATCATGTACACGGCTGTGAGTTTGGTGGTAACAAGGGTAGCGGCAGCATGGATTGACCATGTTTATTGACATATAAAACAATTTATGAGATTGTGCAGACTGAAATGAGGTGTTATTGATAATGGCCAGAACAATTACTGTTAAGGGCATCGGTAGGGTGTCCGCAAAACCTGATTATGTGGTGCTTTCCATGACCCTGGAATCCAAGCATATTGATTATGATAAAGCAATGGATAAAATTCTCGTCCTCCAACACAGGTGAAGTGACGATTTCGGTCGGCAGGGACAGCTTTTCCATAATGCTGTCCACATCTTCTTGTTCCCATTTGGGGTCGGCAATGATAAAGCCCGCCAGGGGGCCTTTGACCACGATCCGTGGTTTGCACTTCCTGGTTTTCCTTCTGGTGTATCGCCGTTCTTTGCGGATTTGCTGTACCAACAGCCAGTCACTCTTTTCAATGATAGGTTCGTGATGCCCTTCAATGAAATACTGTGTTTCCAGGCCGTTGTTTTTGACGCTCTTGTGTGTAAAGAAGTCTATCGTTACTGTTTTTTGACACAGGGCATCACCGCAATACTTCTCGTTGCGGAGGAGGCGTATGATTACTCTGCCTTAGTAGAGGCGGTAGGCAAATAACGATGAGCTGGCAATGAGAAACGGCGTGACCGGAAAAGAAGTATACGACCAAATATAGGGGATAAAGCAGAGTGCCTGCAAAACACGCATTACAAGCGATTGTGCAGATTAGTTGAATAGCGAATGATACAAAGAACACCCGGACGAACGGCGGGTGTTCTTGTGCCAGCGGTAGAGTTTTTCTGATATACTTTATTTGTGAAAGAATGCGATAGATTAATGCTGAGGGGAGGATTTGCTATGTGGCGTTTACGTGATGATGACTCAAAAGCGGTTATTACAGCAGTTGAGCAGATACATAGTGCACATCGTGAGTGCCATTTGCATCTGCCGGAAACAGCGGTCATATTCTTTATGGGCAAGGGGATTGATTACCTTGTGGAGCATTATAATGCGGAAGAAATGTCTGAACCGTTCCCACGATTCCTTAATCGCTGTCCGATATGGAAAATCAATGAATTAAATCTATGTTTTTTAGATGGAGGACGTGGTGCACCTCAAGCAGCAGATACTGTAGAAACCCTTGCTGCTTTAGGGGTTGAAAATATAATTGCAGTCGGTATGTGTGGTGCCTTTGATAAAAAAACTCGTATTGGTGAGATTATCGTTCCCCAAAAAGCATTCATTGAAGAAGGAACATCACTTCACTACTACGAATCCATCGATGCATCATTTCCGAATGGCGATTTGCTTCATATAGCTGCAACCCTGTTTGATATCAACACTTATCCTATCGTATCGACTGATGCGATCTATCGCCAGACATTTCGCAAAGAACGGTTGTGGCGAGAGAATGGTGCTGTTGGTGTAGATATGGAAACATCTGCTGTTTTTAGTGTTGCGCATTATCTCGGATTAAAGGCTGTTGCTCTCCTAATGGTTTCCGATATACACCCCATAAAACAGGATGCTCCGAAATGGGAATGGCATATGACCAAAGAAATGAAATCTCATCTTGCAGAACAGGGGATAACATTAGCCAAACAATTGGTTGAGCTATGCGCACGCACTTAGAATGTAGTATGGTACTAACATAAGAGCAACCTAACAGCTCCTTCCGTCTGCAAACGGATTTACAGACCATTCGCATATAGCAAGATGTTAGTATAGGCACTAAATAATCCTCCGTAGAGTTGAGTTCATACGGAGGATTAACTTGTTTTACAGACACTGTACCACAGGTGCAGAGGGGATTTCTTTTGTGTTATGAGTTATTGCGCCAATTCTGATCTCGTTTTCAACCGATGCTTTGAATTATCCCCTGCAGTTTTGTGTTAAATTCATCGAAGCTCATACTCAGCCTTGTCTTATAGGTCACAAGGCAGTCCTTAGCTATAAGCCCCACTCTTGTATTGCTACTGCAGTTTCCAATTCCGACAGCCGTCTTGAACATTGCCAGATAGCCGTCTGTTGTAACAAAAACCGTGGTCATGCTGACTTCACCGTCCATGCTATAATGCTCGGTAATCTGCAACGCCTCCCCTATAAATGCTTCATCGAAGACATTGAGATATGTTCTTGTAGAATCCTCCGCCAAATAATCGCCTGTATTGCCAAACAACGCTCTTGCCTCGTCCAATGTCAAGTCTATATGCTTGCCGCTGCCGGAGTGAATACACATCTTATAATTCTCGGGCACGGCAGTATCATCGTTCAGCCACGGAAGAGATAAGCCTCCTTCACTATCGTTCAGCTCCGTCATATAGCCGTTGCCGAGATATCTCATTCTTATTTTATATAGCTTTTCCAAGTCCATATTTGTATCCGTCATATAGAAAGTGCCGTCACCGTCTTCTATATAAACATTGCCGTCTTTATCGACGCGATACTCGGCAGTTCTTTCTCCCGTGACGAAGAATTCAAAGCAAGGCTCTAAATCCGTCGGCTCTTGACTTGCCTTATTTGCCATGACCAGCACATCATACAAGTATACAGCGTCATTCTCCTCAACAATGGGACGCACATCTTTAACCACACGCGAATTTGCGGCATAATTGCTGAACATTTCAAATCTACAGCCTTTGTATTCAAATGCTTCAGCCCCGTGTGCGGGAGTATGTATGTCTGTATAGGTAAATTCATATTCGGTGTTTCCGTCGCTATCAGACACCGTTATGTTCACGCTTCCGTTATCGGCAAGTTGCTTTGCGGCAAGATACGCATCAAACTGCGCCGCAGAGCATTCAACATCCAAAAGCTTTCTTTCGTCTGCAGTATCGGACTCATTCTGCTGTGAAGGCGTTGGATTTAGGAACGAAGCAGGGGTGGGCGTTGGGTTTGGGGACGAAGCAGGGGTGCAAGACACGCAAAGCACAAGGAGCACAACCATTAGTGTCGCAAAGATTTTGTTCATAACTTATACCTCCTCCAAATGATTTACCTTATACGGTTCTACCACTGACTACAACTTATCGTTTCATGCAAATAAAATATCAACTACATATTTATATTAACACATACTGCGTAATTATCAATACCGGAATTGCTTGAATTGAAAATTTTTATACGCAGTGCTTTTTCCATGTTTCAAAGCTCTATGTGTTTGCGGTAAAGACTTTATGTGTAAAGTGTATTCTGTACTTCGGTCATTGATAAACTCTGTACTTCCACACTAAGTAAAACCAACCCATTTGCCCTCAAAACGAGTCCATCCAAGCAAAGCGAGAATTTCACATGCAGTGTGATTCACAAATTCAAGGAGCTGTTTCAACGAACAACAGCACACTCCCGTGTGCTGTTGTTCTTGGTGCGAATGGCGGGATTTGAACCCGCAAGCTTTCGCCGGCAGATTTTAAGTCTGCTGTGTATGCCGTTCCACCACATTCGCACGCCCTTTTATTATATCCCTAAACGAATCTTCCGTCAATCTTTCTATTTTTTGCCTGTTGTTGGTATAATAATAATAAGGCAAGTATCACTAACGGAGGTAAAAATGAATTTCTTAAAGAGAGCGCTGATAGTAACGCTGGCGGCGTGTGTGCTGTTGGTCGGTACTCTCGGCTGTGGATGCATTTCCGTCACGTTCCCGTCGCCTTCCCCCACTATAACACCTGCCCCCTCGCAGCCCGACACCGCCGAAGCCCGTGAGGCTAAGGCGAAGCTCGATGCTATAGACCTCGATCTTTTCAAGGAATATGTTTGTTCGACGGGCATAAGCTATCAGCTTTGGATAATAGACCCTACAAATTACGGCATCGATGAAGTACCTATGACGCTCGGCTCTGCCACTGTCGAAGAGGACGATGCGTGGCTGAATCAATGTAACACATACAAGGATCGACTTTCAGAGGTAGACTACGGTCTGCTGAGCGACTCGGATATGCTCAATTACGAGATAATCAGCCGTTTTATAGACGATGAGATCTCGCTTTCGGGTACAGAGTATTTTGACGAACCCCTAGTTCCCTATACGGGGCTTCACAGCAATATGCCTATGACAATGACCTATCTGCCGTTGGACGATAAGGAGGACGTAGAAATCTACCTCGCCCTTCTCAACGACTTCGGCAGGCTGTTCGACGAGATAATAGCTTTCGAGCAGGAGAAGTCAAAACGCGGTATGTTCATGACGGATTCAGCCGCGGACAATGTCATAGAATCCTGTACTGAATTTATACAAAGCGGCGACGATTGCTTCCTCATAGGCACGTTTGACGAGGCAATAGATGAACTCGACGAGCTCACTGTGCCTGAGAAAACGCAGTATAAGGCGGATAACCTAAAGGCTGCAAAGGAAGTTGTAATGCCTGCATACACGAGACTTGTAGACTGCATAAAGGCTCTCAAGGGCACATCGACAAACGACAATGGGCTTTGCGCATTTGATGGTGGAAAGGAATACTTCAATAACGCAATACGCATAGCCTCCTGCGGCAACCTCGATGCCGAGGCGTGCTACACATTGCTCGATAACTGCAGAGTCGACCTCACTACGAGTATGGTAAGGGCGATAACTTCTTCACCAAAGGTGCTCGACCAGTTTACCACTGTAAACTACACGCTCGGCTCCGTAGACGACAATATGAATTATTTACAACAACTCATAAAGAACGATTATCCCGCACTTCCCGACCACGATGTCGATTATATGCAGGTACCCGATGAGCTCGCAGATTATGTAAGTCCTGCCGCATATCTGATACCTGCCGTGGACGACGCGACTCATAACACGATAATACTCAACCCTTCAAGCATAGCAAACGACAACAGTCTGCTATTGACGCTCGCACACGAGGGCTATCCGGGGCATATGTATCAGTACGTATATCAGCGCAGTCTAAAGAACGTGGGGCTGTTTGCAAGCGTCGCACCTCTTACCGCGTACAGCGAGGGCTGGTCACAGGCCTCCGAGCAATACGTATATGAGAATTGTAGGTTTGGCAAGGATTTGGGAACTGTAGTTTTCACAAATAACATGCTCAGCTCCGTGATTCTGCCTGCGATGGTGAGCATAAAGGTCAACTACGAGGGTTGGACAAAACAGCAGGTGTTCGATTTCCTAAACGACCAAAACCTCGGCTACGACGACTATGTCGATTATCTCTACAACCTCTCGGTAGACCACCCATTATACATACTCGAGTATGCGTTGGGCTACGCTCAGTACAGCGAACTGTTTAGCCAAGTCAAGGCAAAACAGGGCTCAGTATTTAACTTGAAGAGCTTCTACACACAGTATCTCTCATACGGACCTGCATACTACGATATGATTAAGTCCCGTATGCTTGGGGACTGACAAGCTAAGAAAAGCACGGGTAAAGCCCGCCGTGGTATTTCTACGACGGGCTTTTTCTGTCATTATACTTTCCGATTATGTTTTCTCTTGTTTAATGAACAATCTCTTAAGCTTGCTGTAGTCGCGCTTTCTGAGATATTCGACGACCCAAAGTTCTATAATGGCGAATACGATTACTATTCCTGCCATTATGATACAGCGCTCAAGCCACGGGAATCTCTGAAACCACGCCACGTTATTGACGATGCCGATACCAATGAAATTGCCAAGGTAAATCGGTGTGCTGAGACGCTCCAAATATGCAAAAACCTTGTTGTTCGACCATTCCTGCCACGGAATCTGATCCGAAAATGCGATCGCTACACCAATCGCCAGCATGATTATAAACATCCAGTCCAACGGGCGAACCTGTGTATAAATCGCGTTGACTAAAAACACGAATGCAAACAGCCCTGTCTGCAGTACGCCCAATAGTATCCTTGCAAATCGTGTAAACCTAATCTTGCTCAGATATTTACTGCACTCGTACACGAAGCACCCCAAAGACACCTCGAGTATCGCTTTCGCCAAGCCCATGCACATAATCCCTGTCCAAGCTGACCATGCACGCAGAGAGCTTTGTGTATAAATCAGTGTTCCGCCCGCTATGGCTACCAGACACGGAGCGATTATACATGAGAAGTTTTTCCCAAGTTTCTTTAGCGTCGGGTATACAATCATCATTGCAAACATCATCGCAGACAG
>JAEDCW010000014.1 GCA_016293975.1 Clostridia bacterium | reverse complement strand
AAACAGTTTGAAGGACCTGTGGAGGAGACGTTCGAAAATCTAAACGACAGTTACCTTCAGTTTAACAACCAAGAGTCAGGAGTGAAAAGCTATGGCGAAATGGTCGACCTCGTCATTGCATATTACTTCGATGTCATAATAGCAACAGATAGCTGATTCATTTTTCCCAAAAACGCGAATAATACATATCCTCGGACACGTAATAGATTGTCGATAAGGCTCTATACGTGTCTTTTGAAATCAACTCCTTTTTGATCACATCGCCATTTTTGTCGTAATAATACATATATGTCTCGGAAATTACGCCCTCGCGCCCGGACCTAAATTCCTTCACCGTATTGGAAGCAAGGCTCGAATCGAGCTTGTACTCATCTTCCGGCTGTGCTATGGTCTTTATTTTCTTAGACACAAGCTTTCGAGTATAAGGATCATCGGTTTTTCTACCGAACATTCTAACGGTTATGCTTTGCTTTTCTGTGTTTACCAATGCGGATACAATGACGGTTTTGTCAGAAGTGTTCTTTAGTATTAAGTTAAGTCCACCTGTCGTTATCGTTGCGTCCTGCCCTATCGGTGCATAGCTCATGGGCCAAGAATGATGATGACGTTCAACTATTTCCATTCCGGACAAGAGCGCGGCGTTATAAAGTGTGGTGGAAACCTGACATATACCACCTCCGTATTCGGGCTCATATTTGCCCTTTACTATGCCCGGTGCAACGAACCATCCATTCGTTTCGTTTCTCGGACCTAGCACCTTATTGATGTCAAACGACTCACCGGGCGCAATTGCATAACCGTCGATTAGACCTGCTCCCTTTACGATGTTTTTCACTCTCCCTGGGTTGTTTAAAGAGCCCGAGCCGAAACTGGTAGAAAACTCTCCCAAAAGGCTGCAGTCGGACTTAGCGTCGTCCAAAGTATATGTCGGCATAAGCTGGGTTAGTTCAATCTCAATATTTCTTTCAGCTTTACCACTTAACGCATCATATACTTTCTCATATAACATGTCTGTGTCTACCTTATAGCCAATCTTCTCGGGGACGAAGTCGAAAAAACCATCTGAATCGGGGTTATAAGCAAATGTTGCCTGCTCCGGACTTACTGTGAACTTTTTTGCAATTTCGTCTATCTTTGAACGCAGCTTGGCGGTGTCAATAATCATTTCTGTATCGATATTGCGACCCGATCGTCCGTTCCACGCTATGTACGACATATCAATGGCGGCTAATACAGAAGACCTTACATCGTAGTCTAAACCAAGCGCATCGGCCCTTTCCGAAACAGAATTACCATTACTATCAGTGATTGTTATTATAGTGTTATATGTCTGTTTGGCATAGTGATACGAAAGTTTCTCATAGGCTTCAGCCTCTGTAAGCTGAGCTACATCAATATTATCAATTGTTACTGACATGCCAATTCTATTCTCATTTGCAGAGCATCCCGACATCATACAGATTATGACAAATACCGCAGCTAAAACTGCAATACGAAATCTTTTCATAAAACCACCTCAATAATAGTATTAGCTTTTGTGGGCATTTAGAATCTGCCATTTTTACTTAAAGATATTTTGTCTTGAAGATATTTGAGCTTATAAAGCATCGATTTTTTGCAGCAATTATTGTTATTGACAATAATATTTGGTATTATAGAGAAAATATATAATAGGCTTGGTGTTATATGGACAAAACAATAGTTATAAGTCAGGATATGCCTTCTTCGAGTAGCGGCACATTCATTCTTGGCGATGCATATGAGGTTTTGCGCGATTTAGTCAAGATACACGCCGGACATATCGACCTCATCTATATGGATCCCCCATCAGTTTCCAATAGCACCTATTGCATATCGTCGGCAAAATCGAAAACCGCTAAGACGAAGGTTTATTCAGATTTTAAGACATCGGAATGTTATCTGGATTATATAAGAAGCATACTTCCACTTTGTCATGATTTGCTGTCAAGATCTGGCACATTATTCTTCCACTGTACACCGTTGCTTTCGGCATATATAAGAATCGAGCTCGATAAGGTTTTCGGTAAGAAGAATTATGTCAATGAAATAGTGTCCCCGTTTAAATCCAAGGGGCGCTCGACAAGAAGATTTTCACAGAGACATGACTGTATTCTAGTATATGCGGTAAGCAAGGCTTACTACTTTAACACTATAAATGCCGGACAAGCCAGAGGCGAAATGCAAGATAATCATCTAAAAAAGTCATTCGACGAAGACGGCAGGATTTACTACACCGTAAACAGCAGAGGCAAGAAATATCGATATTACGCAGATGAGCCGGTAGCTCCGAGCGATATATGGAACGATATAGATTCCATAGGTCCAAACCATGTGGAACACACCGGCTATCCGGGACAAAAGCCAATCGATTTGTTAAAAAGGATACTACTGACCGCAAGCAAGCAAAATGCCACCGTATTGGATGTGTTTTCAGGAAGTGGAAGCCTCGCAGTTGCGGCAATAGAAACAGGGCGGAGTTGGATAAGCATAGACAACTCGCCGATAGCTCTGCTTACTCTGCGTAAAAGAATCCAAAGCATGGACACGCCAATAATTCAGAATACGAATAAAGCGTCTTTCATTTCACAGATTACACCGTGTTTTATGGGTGATATCGAGATATCAGAGAAGATCTCGATACAAGACAGCGTGATATCAATCGATAACAGCGATAAATCCATTATTTATGCTGCTTTAGGTGAAATTAGCGGAGGTAGCTTCATCCCCGCCGTGTTTACATATAAGCGTACAGATAGAATAGCATTTAACTCGTCACATGTAGGAAACAACATTGCCTTGCATATCACTTTCTCCGATTATACGGAAAAAGTCATACTCATGTGATGCTGTTAGTTTTATTTTGGCATAAATACTGCGGTTTGCGCGTCGTCGGATACAGTCCATTCACCGAATACGCCGCCATGTGCCGCACCTAATTCAATATGCAACATAGCTATGCCGCAATCAAGCTTTCCGAATCCGTAGTTATTGGATATGCATTCAACCGTAATATTGTCGCCATCGATCATAAATCTCCATGGTTGGCAATTGAGTGCAGACGGAGCGAGCCTTGCACAATCTAGTGCAAATACCTGCCATTCGGGTAAGGATTGCAATTGCTCCTGTGTAAGTCCCGTGAGCTTATCTAAAGATTTTCTCGGTCTTCCTATATAGCGTTCATTTGGAATGCCGATAGGCGTTATGCAGGATATGTACTCATCATAATGTAGCTCGATCTCCGATTGAACGAGCCCCTTCTTAAATGAACCGCCCAACCAGCAAGTACCAAAGCCCATAGCGCAGCACTCCAATACGAAAGCTTCGCCGAGGTATCCGATTATGTAGTCAGGCGTGCACTTTTTTGCCACAAAAGCCGCATATAGTCCCGTACCGCTTACCTTGCCATAATTGAGAAAAATGGGCACAAACACGCTCTTGTTCTTTTTTATTACTATACGGAATTCATCGGTGGACAACTGCTCCGCGATTCGCAACAGTTCAAAGATGTCCCTCGAACTCGGACTGCTCTGATACTTGCGGATTGAGCACCTTTGTCCTGTAAACAAATACCATCTTTCCATACATTCTTTCATAATCAATTGCCACCCTTTTTAAGCACGTTCACAAGGTATTGCCCTGTATAACTCTCACTGCATTGAGCTATCTCCTCGGGTGTTCCCGTTGCAATCACGGTACCTCCCCTATTACCGCCTTCGGGTCCGAGGTCAATTACGTAGTCGGCAGTCTTAATGACATCGAGGTTATGTTCGATAACAAGAACGGTGCTGCCGTTGTCACATAGCCTGTTTATTATGGAAAGCAGTCTATTGACATCGTCGACGTGCAAGCCCGTCGTAGGTTCATCCAAAATATAGAATGTTCTTCCTGTATCCCGTCTTGAAAGCTCCGTTGCGAGCTTTACTCTTTGTGCCTCGCCTCCCGAAAGCGTTGTAGAGGACTGCCCGAGCTTAATATATCCCAAACCGACATCGAGCAATGTTTGAAGTTTTTTCTGTATGCGGGGTTGATTAGCGAAGAACTGAATCGCTTCCTCAACTCGCATATCAAGCACGTCTGCTATGGACTTGCCCTTGTATTTTACCTCAAGCGTTTCCCTGTTATAGCGCTTACCTTTGCACACCTCACAGGGAATGTAAACATCCGGTAAGAAATGCATCTCTATCTTTTTTATGCCGTCGCCCTTACAGGATTCACAGCGACCACCCTTTACGTTGAAGCTGAATCTGCTCGTCAAAAAGCCTCTTGCTCGTGCATCGGGCGTCATCGAGTAAAGTTCCCTTATTAAATCAAACAGGCCGGTATATGTCGCAGGATTACTGCGAGGTGTCCTTCCGATTGGCGACTGATCGATATCAATTACTTTGTCGAGCATCTCGATACCGGTTATTGAATCGCAGTCTGCCGGTCTTACCTTTGCCCTGTTTAGGTCTCTAAGCAGAGTCTTGCGAATGATTTCGTTTACAAGGCTCGATTTACCGGAACCAGATACTCCCGTTACGCAAGTAAACACACCCAAAGGAACCGATACGTCGATTGACTTAAGATTATTCGCCCTGGCACCGTACACCTTTAGCCACCTGTCCTCGATAGGACGCCGAACTTGAGGTGTGCTGATTTCTTTCGCGCCTGACAGATACTGTCCTGTAATCGAATCAGGCGTGTCGATTATATCCTGTAAAGTGCCCTGAGCGACCACATATCCCCCGTGTTCTCCGGCTACGGGTCCTATGTCTACGATATGGTCGGCGGCGCGAATAGTGTCTTCATCATGCTCAACGACAATTAGTGTGTTGCCCAATTCGCGCATTCCTTCAAGGGTGGAAAGTAGCCTTGAATTATCACGCTGATGCAATCCTATGCTTGGTTCATCCAATATGTATATTACGCCTACAAGACCCGATCCAATCTGTGTAGCAAGTCGAATGCGCTGTGATTCGCCTCCGGACAATGATGAAGCTGATCTGGATAATGTCAGGTAATCGAGGCCGACGTTCACTAAGAACCCGAGTCTTGCTCTAACTTCCTTAACGATCGGTTCAGCTATAAGAGCCTCAGACGAATTAAGCACGAGCGAAGATATAAACTGTTCAGCCTCGAGAACAGTCATGTTGCAAACATCGGCAATAGACTTGTCCGCAATGGTGACAGATAGCGTTTCGGGTTTGAGTCTCAACCCGTGGCAGACAGGACACTCTACCTCGGACATATACTCCTCGTATTCACGTTTCATATAGTCAGAGGTGGTAGCTCTATATCGCCTCTCGATTGAATTTACAATGCCTTCAAACGTGGCATCAAATTCTCCACTGCCATATTCTCTCGTATATTTGACATGAAGCTTGGTGTCTCCCGTACCATAGAGTATAACTTGCTTTGCTTCCTCGCTTAACTCTTTCCAAGGCGTATCGAGAGAAAACCCATACTGTTCAGACAAGGAAACGTAATACATATATGCAATGCTATCGGTTTTTCCGCTCTGCCAGCCACTGCACGTTATTGCATTCTCGTTCAATGAGAGCGAGGTATTAGACACGATAAGGTCCGGGTCTATTCTCTTTAGAAACCCCAGGCCTGTACAATGCGGACAGGCACCGTAAGGGTTGTTAAATGAAAACATTCGTGGTGTCAGTTCTTCAATGTTTATATTGCAGTCGGAACACGAGTAGTTCTGGGAGTAAAGCTGTTCTTCACCGCCGACTACCTCGACCTTTGCGAGACCCGCGCCCATTGCAAATGCCGTTTCAAGTGATTCCGACAGCCTGCCTCTGTTTTCAGCCTTTATAATAAGCCTGTCTACAATAACCTCTATAGTATGTTTCTTTGTCTTAGTCAAAGTCGGTATGCTGTCTATATCATACATCTCATGGTCGACTTTGACTCTCATAAAGCCCTCTTTGCGAATCTTATCGAAGAGTTTGGTATACTCTCCCTTGCGTTCACGCACAAGAGGTGCGACAACCATTATCTTCGTTCCGACTTCCATGTTCATCACATTGTCTACGACTTGGTCTATGTTTTGCTTCGAAATAGGTTTGCCGCACTTTGTACAATGAGGCAGACCTATTCTTGCGAACAACAGACGTAGATAATCATTGATTTCGGTAACTGTACCTACGGTTGAGCGTGGATTACTCGATGTGCTCTTTTGGTCTATTGCGATTGCCGGTGAAAGTCCGTCTATACTCTCTACGTCGGGCTTCTCCATTTGCCCTAAAAACTGTCTTGCATAAGACGATAATGACTCGACATATCGTCTCTGACCTTCCGCATATATCGTTTCAAATGCGAGAGATGACTTCCCCGAACCGGAAAGTCCAGTAAATACTATCAATTTATTGCGCGGCAAAACAAGGTTTATTCCCTTCAGATTGTTTTCTCTTGCGCCCTTTATTACAATATCTTCTAACATATTCTACTTACTACTTTCTTTTACGTTGTCTTGCGGCTTTTTTACTTCCGACTGTTCCCGGTTTTACTGCGGACGTTCCCTTTGTGTCCTTGCCTTGCAGCCTAAACAGTTCGTCTCTTATTTTTGCTGCATGTTCAAACTCCAATTCTCTCACTGCCGCGGCCATCTCCTCTGTAAGTATAGCTATTCTGCGTTCACGCTGTTCCTTAGAAAGCTCGCCCTCACCGGAATCGGTCTTGGTCGTAATCTTCATAACATCGTGTACCTTCTTGACAATAGATTTCGGCGTGATGTTATTATCGGTGTTGTATTTGATCTGTATTGCACGCCTGCGCTCGGTCTCATCTATGGCAAGTCTCATAGAATCTGTGATGTTATCGGCGTACATTATGACTCGACCCTCGACATTTCTTGCGGCTCGGCCGATCGTCTGAATAAGAGAGGTCGTTGACCTGAGAAAGCCTTCCTTATCTGCATCGAGTATGGCTACCAACCCTACCTCAGGAAGATCCAATCCTTCTCTTAGAAGGTTGATTCCCACGAGAACGTCAAACTCGCCAAGCCTTAGGTCGCGTATGATCTCCATTCTCTCTATGGTCTGTATCTCAGAATGCATATAGCGGACTCTGATACCGAGGCCATCCAGATACTCGGTCAACATCTCTGCCATTCGCTTTGTAAGCGTCGTTACGAGCACTCTGAAGCCCTTGGCGGATGTGGCTCTGATCTCGCCTATGAGGTCATCCACCTGACCCTCTACGGGCTTTACTGCTACCACTGGGTCAACCAAGCCTGTAGGTCTGATTATCTGCTCAGCAACCGACTCACTACGAGACAGTTCATATTCCGCAGGCGTAGCGCTTACGCATATCAATTGGTTTACCCTCTCCTCAAACTCATTAAACTTCAGAGGTCGGTTATCCCTTGCCGCCTCAAGTCTAAAGCCGTATTCGACAAGTATGTCTTTTCTCGACTTATCGCCAAAGTACATACCTCGAATCTGTGGTATCGTAACGTGGGATTCGTCTATAAACATCAGATAATCCTTGGGAAAATAATCGAGCAGTGTAAACGGAGGCTGACCGGGCTTCCTTCCGTCAAAGTATCTCGAATAATTCTCGACGCCCTGACAGTAGCCAATCTCGCGCATCATATCTATATCGTACATGGTTCTTTGCTGAAGCCTCTGTGCCTCAACCAGCTTGTCGTTTTCCCTAAGTTGATTGACTTCCCTTTCAAGGTCGGACTCAATCTCGTGGATTGCTTCATCCATATTCTCCTTATTGGTAGAATAATGGGTTGCGGGAAACAACACCACATGCGACAATTCGCTTTCAATGTGTCCGTTTACGGGGCTGATCTCGCAAATGCGCTCTATCTCGTCCCCAAAGAATATTATTCTAAGGGCTTTTTCCTTTCTGTTGACCGGGAATATCTCAATGATATCACCTCTAACTCTGAATATACCACGCGCAAACTCAATCTCATTTCGCTGGTATTGCATATCTATGAGCTTTCTAATGACATGGTTTCTGTCAATTACCATGTCCTTACGCAAAGAAAGGCTCTGTCCCACATATTCTGCGGGGTTTCCCAAGGCATAGATGCAGGATACAGATGCGACAATTATTACATCTCTGCGCTCATTAAGCGCCGATGTTGCGCTATGCCTAAGTCTGTCTATCTCATCATTTATAGAAGCTACTTTATCTATGTAGGTATCCGATGACGCGATATACGCCTCGGGCTGGTAATAATCGTAATACGACACAAAATACTCAACGCAATTCTCTGGAAAGAACTCTCTGAGCTCTGCACAAAGCTGCGCGGCAAGCGTCTTGTTGTGTGCAATCACCAAAGTTGGCCTCTGCGTTCTTTCGATAACATTGGCCATGGTGTATGTTTTACCTGAGCCGGTTACACCGAGCAATACCTGCAGGTGTTCACCACTTAATACTCCATCAGTAAGTCGTTTTATCGCTTCCGGCTGGTCGCCTGTAGGTGCATAGTCGGAGTGTATTTTGAACTTTGGCATCATAACCTCCCTATATTCTTATTGATATTGTAGCAGATAAATGTTCTGTGTAAATCGAACAAACAGTATATTGTTTTAGCGGCTTTATTAGCCAAAGAAAGTAAAAGCGCATACTTTAGTCTTAGTATGCGCCGCTTTATTAAGTTAATGAATTATTACGCTTTTGTATAAGGGAGTGCTGCTCCAATTGCTGTGCCAAACGGGGCTTCGTCGGGCACAAAGAAGCGCACGTCTGAAATCTCTTCTATCGCATCCAGAATCTGCCTACCGTGAGGCAAAGATGCCAATGCACCTATCAGCACAACATCTTTTATATCGTCATTCCTCAAAGCAAATGCAGAGAGCATTCCTATGGTCTGAAAAACCATATTAATTATGCCCAATGACAGGTCCTCTTTTGTTGCATCTGTACCGAGTCGTCCGAAATTCGATGCAGTCACATGGGAAGGCAATGGTGTCTCGCAATCCTTGCAAATATCCGATACGACGAGGTCTATATTCTCAAGTGTCCCGCTGTCGGCAAGTTTAGCGAGGTCCTCATAGTCAGTCTCATGGAACAAATGCCATGCAAGCCCTAACAGCGTACCGCCGCCCACTCCGCTACCGCCTATATGCTCAATTCTGTCCTTTGTGGCGCGCACAAATGCCGTACCTGTGCCCATGCTTACAACGAGAGCACTTTCTTTATCACTCAAGGCGAGTCCTCCGATACCTATCGCATCGAACTCACTTACTCGTGTCGTAGGTATGCCATATATATCGCCTTCGATATATGTCGCACCTACTCCTGTCAATACCATCTGTTTTACCGATGAAAGAGGGATATCGTGTGAACTCAAGAGGTTGCCAATTGCCCCGTAGAGCGATGTAAGTCTATCGGAAGCGACCACCCGCAAAGTAGCTATAAGTGCTCCGACGTCACTGTAAGCTGCAATTTTCGTTGTTGAGCAGCCTATGTCAATTCCCAATATCACATTTTCATGTGCCATGTTTATTTCTCCGATCATAATTTTCAATACGAGTAATATCTTTTTGCAAAACACCTAAGCGAAAACAAGTGCCTACGCAACGGTGTTAATTCCAAAGCAGATACCGGCTCGAAATAGCGCGTACTTTGTATGTTAATCATTATAGAAGCTGCGTCCTGCATTTTCAATGGTTTATCGATATATGAGCAATACTCTCATAACACATTGTTCACAATTGCATAATAAAATCTATGTTGAAGTGTGCTATAATACATAGAACCAAAATTATCGGAGGTAGCATGAAAAAGTTTATTTCTGCCATTTTGGCTGTAATTATGTGCTTGTTCAGCATAACAAGCATCTCTTATGCTGATGAGGAGACCAACAGCAGAGTAGTAATGGGAGTGGATCTTAATTCAGATCAGCGCGCTCAAATCTATAGCGACTTTAACCTTTCGCAGGGCTCTGTAATAGAACTCTCCATGACAAATGCCGAAGAAAGAAAAACCCTTGAGGGATTGCTCCCGAACGAGCGCATTGGCTATGTTTCCCGTTCATGCGTATATATCGAGCTGCTTGAAGAAGGCGCAGGTCTCAACATAACCACCAAAAACATCAACTGGTGCACCGTTGATATGTATACAAATGCGCTTATTACCGCAGGTATTACGGATGCTAATGTTCAGATAAGTGCGCCTTATCCTCTTTCTGGTACTGCTGCCCTGTGCGGGATATATAAGGCCTATGAGGACATCACCGGTGAAGAAATCGCCGATGAATCAAAGGAAGCCGGAACTAAAGAGCTCATTACGACCGCAGAGCTCGCAGATTTCATCGGAAGCGAGGACGCAACTCGCTTGATTAACGAGTTGAAGAAGATACTCGGCAATATCAAGGATATGACCGATGAACAGGTCCTCGCCGAGATAGATGCAATAGCCACACGCTTGAACATACCGCTTACGGACGACCAGAAGCTTCAGCTTCTTGACCTCTGCAGAACACTTCAGAATCTCGATGTAGATAAGCTGCAAGATCGTTTGCTGGGCTGGCTCGATACCATTGATAAGATACAGAATGCTTCATCGACATTTGCAAAGATATGGAACAGCGTACTTGAGTTCTTCACTAAGATAGGTGATTTCTTCAAGAATCTGTTTGGCGGTAAATAAGGAATAATTGACCATAAAGAAAAGGGGTGCAACGATATGCATCCTTTTTTCTGTTATTGCTTTGTTATTCGTCGTCAATAAGCTTAGCCAACTCACTCTGCGCTTCGTCCCATTCAGCGAGAACTCCATTCGACCGTTCGCGGATGCTTTCAAGTTCTTCGGAAAGCTCCGAGCTCTTAACATAATCCGTACATATTTCGGGCAGTGTTAGCTTGTGAGTGAGCTCTTCAATTCTAGCTTCAATTTGTTCATACTCTTTTTCAAGCCTTGATACTTCCCCACGCTTACGGTTAATCGCACTCTGTCTCTGCTTTTTCGTCTTATATTCCAGCTTTGCAGCAGACTCAGTGGGATCAGATTCTTCGACATATTGTTCGCGCATAGCTTCTCTCGCTTCGCGTTCCGCAATAAAGTCGTCATATCCCCCGTAGTAGACGTCAGTGCCTTCGTCACTCATGTAGATTATCTTATCTGCTAAATTGTTTATCAAAAATCTATCATGAGAGACTATCAGCATCGTACCCTCGTAATCATCCAAAGCCGATTCAAGCGCATTTCTTGAGTCTATATCGAGGTGGTTTGTCGGTTCGTCAAGCAAGAGGAAGTTTGCATTCGACATCATAAGCTTAAGAAGCTGTAGCCTTGCCTTTTCTCCTCCTGATAGCAATGACACAGGCTTCTTGACCTCGTCTTCGGTTCTAAACAGGAAAGAAGCGAGTATGTTGCGTATCTGTGTATGAGTAAGTTCTGCGTAATAATCATCCCACGCTTCCGACAGAACAGTTTTATTGTGTGAAAGATTCGATAATGTCTGGTCGTAATATCCGGGCATTACGTTGGCACCTATTCTAAGAATTCCGGAATCAGGTGGTAATATACCTGCTATCATCTTTAGTAAAGTCGTCTTGCCACAGCCGTTTGCGCCTATCAAAAAAACGCGTTCGCCCTTCTTAACCTCAAAAGAAACATTATTGACTACGAGATTACCGTCAAAACTCTTGTGCACATCCTCGCATGTCAATACGTCATTGCCGCTCACTTGGCCGGCAGTAAGCCCAAATCTGATTGTAGCCGCATTTCTTTCGGGCTCTACAAGAGTACTCTTAAGCCTCTCAATTTGATTAAGCTTTGCCTCTGCAGTTACAAAGTTGCGCTCCTGCCCCCATCTTCTTTGTTGTTCTACAATGCCCTGTATTCTGCGAATCTCTTTGCAGGTGTTTTTATAGTGTCTCAACTGGATTTCGCGTTCTGTGCTGCGTTTCTCCATGTACACCGAGTATCCTCCTGTATATGACACAGCCTTTTTGGGCGTAAGCTCAATTGTACGGTTTGTTACCTTATCTAAGAAATATCTGTCATGCGATATAAGTATGAACGCTTTATCACAGAAAGTCAGGTAGTTCTCAAGCCATTCTACGCTTTGAATATCGAGATGGTTTGTAGGCTCATCCAATAAAAGCAAGTTGGCATCGGAAAGCAGAATCCGCGCCATTTGAATCTTATTCTTTTCTCCTCCACTAAAAGAGGAAACATGCCTATCAAAATCAGCTTCGACAAATCCGAGACCGAGCGCTGTCGCTCTTGCTCTGCTACGGTATGTGAGTCCTCCGTTTCGCTCGTACTCCTCCGTAATCCTCTGCTGTCTGATTACAAGCCTTTCGGTGTCACCATTGCCTAAGTCTATAAGTGAGTTTATCTCTTCGAGCTCTGCTTCTAAGTTTATCAGCCTTGAAAATACTCGCAACATGCATTCCATCATGGGAGTATCTTCGTCCTCCACATGCTGACTCATTGCGCCTATTATAGCTCCCCCGTTCTTGCTCACCAAGCCACTGTCATATGACTCTTCACCCATAATAATCTTGAACAGTGTTGTCTTACCACTGCCATTTGGTCCTATAAGTCCTATGCGGGAGTTTGAATCTACATCAAAAGACACGTTCTCGAAGAGCGTGCGTTCAACGAAAGTCTTCTTTAAATCTTTAACAGTCAATAAAAGCATAGCATCACCTATTTGAGTATACCATTTTAAGGAGCGATTGCAACATATTTGGGGTTTCATTTAGAAATATAAAAGAGTATAATATTCTTATGGAAACGGTAGAAAACAACAATAAAAAGCATAACAACAATTCTTCGGTTCAAATGCGTTTAGTTGTACCGATTGCTTTCATTATTTGTCTTCTTGTTATTGCAACATTGTTTTTGCCGCATTTGCTTTCTCCTGCATCGGGCTACACATATGACGAATACGGAAATGTTGTGTTTACACCCACTCCTGGTAGCGTTTTTACACCTCTACCTAGCGTTACAATCGATACACCATTGCCTACCACTTCCCCAAGTGATGAGGATTTGATTATTCTCAAAGAGGGCATGGATAGCTATCTCGTTATGGACATGCAGAAGGCATTAACTGTTCTCAGGTATCTCGACTCGGATGAACCGAGCACGTATTTTGGACCTGCGCTCAAAACTGCAGTTCAGCTGTTTCAGCGTACCCACCATTATCAGCAAACAGGCGAGGTTTCAGTGCGTCTACTCAATTTAATGCTTTCAGAGGATGCCATGAAGTATTATATCGAGCGCGGCAATGAAGGAAACGACGTCTTGATGTTGCAGTACAGGCTCACGAGTCTTGGCTTTTACGGCGAAAAAACCAATGGATTCTATGGGTATGCGACAGAATGTGCTGTAAAGTCATTCCAAGCAATGAACAGTCTCCCTGTCACTGGTCTTGCGGACTCAACTACGCTCTCAGTTATCTACTCCCCTGCCGCAATAAACAGCCAGTCACAGATGATGGGTATTGAGCTGATGCCTACGCCTGTTGTGACTACCCCCACCCATACAGTAAGTCCCACACATTCTCTACAGCCATCCCCCACTGCGCCTAAACCGAGTAGCACGCCACATTTGACGCCGAGTCCGACTATCAAACCTACGCCTAAACCTACACCGGATCCTACGCCTACTCCAAGCATAGGCTATACGCCGAGTCCAACGAGCACACCCGCTCCTACTGTCACCGCGCAGCCTACGCTCACTCCTTCACCTACGCCTACACAGGCGCCTTCTGCAGGTGTTGAGGAGTTTATTGCGGTAGCAGAACAACAGCTCGGAAAGCCATATGTATGGAGCACTGAAGGTCCTGACTCATTCGATTGTTCGGGCTTGGTTTACTATTGCTTAAGGCAGGTCGGTGTGAACGTGCCGCGTTATAGTGCGGCCGGTTTTTCCCAGGTGGAGTCATGGGAGAGAATTAACAGCAAAAATGACTTGAAGCGTGGTGACCTTGTATTCTTCAGAAATGATTCGGGCTACATCAGCCATACGGGAATTTATCTCGGAAACAACAAATACTTGCACGCTTCATCTTCGCAGGGTAAGGTAGTGATATCGAATTGGGGCTCTTGGGCTAATACTTACTTCGAACTCGGCAGACGAGTGTTTGATTGATTTAATTCGATTCGCAGATAAGCTTCGGCACGAATCCTATACAATCACATGAGCAAAGTGTATAATTCACGCCATTCAGCATGCCGTTAAAAGTATTTACGCATGATTTTCCGTGGAGATGCGCGTAGACGGCTTGTTCTACACCATATTGCTCCATCAGATTTGTAAAGCCCGTGGTTTTGTTCGACTCACTGAAGGGCGGAAAATGAAGCATACAGATTTTTCTCAACTCATCTGAAGCCTTACCTAATGAAAGCTCCAGTCGCATTAGCTCCCTGCGGTATATCTTGCCGTCAGTTGACTCTGTATAGCTTGCAGAACCCGGACAGAGCCACCCTCTTGTTCCTGTAAAGCAAAACTCGCCAATCTTTACGGAATCGTTTTGTAATGCTATAAAAGACGAAGGTATTTTCGACCTCAGCTTAGATATGGATGTCCACCAATAATCGTGATTACCGCGCAAAATAAGCTTTGTGCCTGGAAGCTCATGTATAATCTGCAAATCCTTGATCGCATCGTCCAAATGCATAGCCCAGCTCAAATCCCCGGGAATAAGAACGATGTCTTCTGAAGTTATACTTTCAAGCCATGCCTTGGAAATCTGCGTAATGTGGTCATCCCAATGCGCACCAAAAACGCCCATCGGCTTATCCATGCCTCCGGGCATATGCAGGTCTCCAATGGCAAATACTCGCATCAAAAACCTCGTCGATCAATTATCATCGTCAGAATCGTCGGAATCATCGGAATCGTCGTCAAAGAGATCCTCTTCGTCTATTTCACCATCAGGCAATGCATCGTCAAGAGGTATTTCCAAGTCATCAATCTCAACATCGGAGAGTACAATGCTATCTATTTGATGCGAAGCTATTTCTCCGCCGGAAAGCATCTGAATCTTTTGCTTGTCTTTTCTGCACTGTGAGCAGAGCTCTAAACCGGCAACAGCGGGTCTGTCGCCACACTCAATGCAGTACACGATTGCATCATCCTGGTCATCCACTGATTCGGAATATGACCTCATACAGACTTTGCAAAGCTTTTCATCATCCCTGATATAATTCAAATCGCATTTTGGACACTTTTTGAAGCCCATGCGAGCCCTCCATTACTTTAGAATTATGCTAACAAATATTATGCGCAACCAATATAATGATGTCAACATTTATTTATCAATAATTGATACACTATCAGAAACAATGCATCCGATTTTCTCGAGCAACTCATCTTTTCCGGTTCTGTACTCGGCTGAAAACGGAATTGCAAAAGGCGGCGCACCAAGTTCCTTTGCTACTTTATTGGCCGCGCTCTTTCTTTTCGTGACGGCAATCTTGTCAGCTTTGGTTGCGATAAGCGTAAACGGAACTCCATAGTATAATATCCAGCCGAACATCTGCTTATCCTCGATAGTCGGGGAATGCCTTATGTCTATCAGCATGAATATGTGGTTGACTCGACCAGAACCCAGGTACGTTCCTATCAATTCACCCCATTTTTGCTGCTCACCTCTTGGAGCTCGCGCAAAGCCATAACCGGGTAAATCTACAAGATAAAAGCTGTTATTGATATCAAAAAAGTTGATCAGTCGAGTTTTTCCGGGTGTTTGTGAGGTTTTGGCAAGCTTATAATTGTTGCAAATCGTATTTATAAGGCTGGACTTTCCAACGTTTGACTTCCCAACTATCGCTACTTCTATAGCTCGCTGTGGAGGGTATTCGCCTCCTAGACCGACGCTCGTCAGAAATCTTGCATTCTTAATTATAGTTTGCTCCATAGCTTATCGCCTGCGCCTTTCCTCGAAAAATTCCGTCAGAAGAGTTTTGCATTCATTTTCAAGTATGCCACCAACAGAGTATATTGCATTCGTCAACAAACCGTCAAGTAAATCTATCCTCGATGAAAGACATCCGAATTGTTCATCAAACGCTCCGAATACGACTTTCTTGATTCTTGCATTGATGCATGCACCCGCACACATAGCGCATGGCTCAAGCGTGACGTACATTGTACACTTCGACAAATCTCTTGTATTTAGTTGCTTTGAAGCGCGCTGAATAGCCAGCAATTCCGCGTGCATTGTGGCATCGTCTGATTGCTCCACTTCATTGTATCCAACTGCAACAATCTCGTCATCGCATATGACAACGGCTCCGATAGGTACTTCACCGTTTTCTTTTGCGTAAAGCGCCTGCCGAATCGCTTGTCTCATGAAATGCTCATCAATGCTCATTCGCACTGAAAAATCGCCTCTCTGAAAATCTCGCATACAGTGGGATGCGGGAAGATTATCTTTTTAATCTGTTCAAGTGTAAGCTTAGCCTCGATGGCGGTACCAATAGCTACGATGAACTCAGATGAATAGTTACACAATGCATGTGCTCCTATAACGCGGTTATTCTCGGCATCGACGATAAGCTTAAATATACCGTCTCCGCCTTCATTTTCCGCAAGGTAACGTCCGGAGAAGCGCATCGGAAGCTTAACGACCTTGTAATTGAGCTTCTGTGCTTCTGCATTTGCCTCAGTAATGCCCACAGATGCCAATTCTGGATTTGTATAAATCACACCCGGAACTGCAACATAGCTCATCTCGTCGCTTATGCCGAGCATTGTATTGACTGCCACTTCCGCTTCCCTATAAGCCGTATGCGCAAGCATTGACTTACCGTTTACATCGCCTGCGGCATAGACATTGACAACGTTGGTGCGCATATGCTCATCTGTAATAATCGCTCCTCTGTTCGTCTCGATACCTATATCCTCAAGACCAAGGTTAGCTGTGTTTGCTCTACGTCCTATCGACAGCAAAACCTTATCACAGTCGACCGTATGACTCTCGTCATTCACTATATAGCTTACCGAAGAAGCGCCGATATCGCTTACTCTCGCCCCGAGTATAAACTTTATACCCTTCTTTTCATAGTTCTTCTGAAGTATTGTTGTCAGTTCCTTGTCGTTTTCACCGGCAATATGGTCGAGCATTTCAATTATGGTAACCTTTGAGCCCACAGAATTGAAATACGATGCCATTTCAAGTCCGATGACGCCCCCACCGATTACAACGAGGCTTTCGGGGACTTCAGAGAGTGCAAGTATCTCCTTGTTTGTCAGCACAAATCCGGCATTCAGACCATCGGAAAGTCCCGGAATCGGCGGGATCGCGGGTGATGAGCCTGTGGCGATAAGCAGGTTTTTAGCTGCGAATGTATCTTCACCAACGGATACACGCACTTCTTCATCAGTCTTGTCTATAATGCGTGCATCACCTGTGACAACGGTTACGCCCAAAGTCTTCAGAGACGACTTTATGCCGCAGGTAAGTAGCTTTACCACCTTGTTCTTTCGAGCCAATACTACATTATGGTCAATCGTGAGATTCTCTGTTTTGACGCCGTACTTTTCGCCGTGTGCAACTCCGTCGTGCAATTTTGCGCTGTACAGTAGTGTCTTAGTGGGAATGCACCCTTCATTCAGACATACACCGCCTACGTTCGCCTTCTCAATGCAAAGCACATTGAGACCAGCATGAGCCGCGCGTTCCGATGCCAGATACCCTGCAGGGCCTGCACCTATTACAATCAAATCATACATCATAGTTAGTTACCTCCATTATAATTAAGAGTATAGATTCCAGAATACCATGAATACTATCGTAAACACAGTGACAGCCATCATTGATATGTAACCTAGTTTCTGCCGCTTGATGAGTTCGCTCTTTTTCCAGAGAAGAATCATGCCGATTATTGTCAATACCGCAAGTGCTGACAGAATATAGTTGATAACAAAATGCACTTGGCAACTGCTGTAACGCTGGGTTGCGTAAGTCACTATCAAAAGTATTGCGTTGTTGAGTATCAAACACGCATAAATGCCGGTGAGAGGTGCTATAAGCCTTGATGTGCCAAGCGCTGGTATGTAGTTGGTTCTATTCTTCACGCCGTACCAGGCAACAAGCGCTACACTTACGATTGCAAAAGCAATCATCAGATATGTAAGCACGATGGAAGCATTGGAAACCGCAATACTTCTATACCAAGGTATCTGAATATACTCGTCACCATCAAAAAATACCTTTAGGGTTCCGTCCTCATCCTTCTCGACGCACAGTATATTGCTATCGACTGCGTTTCCGATGATGAAACGGTTAGGCTCGATCTGCTTAATCTCCTTAAAATGTGACGTCGATATAAACGCCCTGTTTATGTCGTAATGCGAAGCATAAAAATATGCGGAGCGCGTAACGTCATTAGCCGGCTGCATGAGCGAGATTGTCATTCTACCTCTCATACACTCGGCAAATGCTTTATAACCGTAGCAAAGCTCATCGGCGGCAGCATACTCGCCAAGTATATCGTCTACAACGGGGAGCGGACTCTCATCGCCTGTCAAGTAGTCTGTTCTTTCGCCAAAGTAATATGAATGTGCCAAATCTGCGAGTGTAAACATATAGCTTGCACCCTCATTTGTTATGGCAGCATATCCTTTACCGGTCTTGTAAGAAAAAGCGAAACTAAAGCGTCCGTAACGTGAACTGCCGTTATATCCGAAAGCCTCTTCTTTTCCGTCTATTCTGTTAAGTCCATGAGTGACAACGCATAGATCTTTTCCTACGGAGTATACCGGCTCAAGCAGCTTGTCGTAAGTTGACCCTGAAGCAAACAGCTTGGAGCTCTTCTGCATCAATGCCTGAAGCAGTTTTGTAAGGTCACCAATTGTAGAATACGCACCGTAGCTCGGGTATAATGTGCTATACATCATATCCTGTGTTTCGACCGTATATCCGTTCAAAGCAAAACCATAAGCCGTTACTATTCTGTCGCGAAGCTCGGGCTTGTCTATAGCATATGAAGCGACACTGGTTGATTCCATTTCGAGCGGGTTGAGTATGTGTTCATTTACATATTCCACATATGACATGCCACTGACGTTTTCGACTATAACAGCTGCCAAGGAAGCCTCATATTTGCTCGACGTTCTTACCTTACCGGGCTTAAATGCCTGTCTGGGCATTATCTTCTTTACCAAAGACGTCAAATCATACTTATCTAAGAACTCCTCATCGCTATCTGCATCGACAAACATATCACATCTTAGGTAATCCTCAAAACCACCCGAATTTGCCATCAGGTTTTCTATAGTTATAGTATGTACTGCAGATTTGAGATAGCCATCAGGGAGGTATTTGCTTATATCATCGTTGAGCTCAAGCTTGCCCTCTTCGTAAAGCTGCATTATCGACAACCAAACAAATATCCTGCTCATATCGCCAAGCAAATAAACGTTATCAATGGTGGCGGCGTCACCGCTCGCTACATCCGCAAATCCGGTTGCGGTTTTCAATACTACGTTTTCCCCATCGACTAAAACAATTGCTGAAGCAGCACCGAATGAGCTATAATCACCTGTAAGTAAATCAGGTGTCAATGCATCTGAAACAGCATATGCCTTTATAGTAGTTGAACCTACAAAACACGCTATAGTGATAAGTGCAATGAAAGCGCAAAGTATCTTTTTCCTCATTGCCAACCTCCTATACAAAGTAACAAGTTATACTTTACAACAAAAGAAAAGGGAATACAATCGTAAAAATAAAAAACATCCCTTGGTTAAGCCGGCGATTTTGTTTTACAGAAAGATGTGTATATTGCCGACTGTTTGTAAATCAGTAGGGCCCATTTGATTTCACAAACTGTTTAGGCGTTTCTTCATATTGATGGTAAACCTTCTGATTTTTATGGTATACTTTAAATCAATAAAAGTACATGTGAAAAATACATTCGATTGTGATGCATATACCCTTAGTAAGGTTATGGATACGGTGAAGATGATATCAAATCATCTGGTATATAAGTGCGGATATGAAAGGCGTGAATCTGTTGAATGTAAATGATGAAAGTGCAGGGCATTCTATCCCTCATTTTCATATTCATATCATCTCAAGGAAAAAGGATGATGGAATTGACGCCTCCCTTACATTTACTGGAGCAAAGCAGGGATTGAGAATAGTCTTTAAAAAGGTAAGAAAGACAAATTGCTGATACAGGCGAATTTACGTTTATCAGTGGATTGGACAAGAGCAGACATTTGCCAATCCGTATGACACCAATTAATTTGAAATCTACAGAAAACGATCCCCCGTATGTTCATACGGAGGATTTACTGTTTTTCAGCAACAGCCAAACGCTATTACACTTTCATTATTCGCTCGTTTACTTCGCCACTACTATGTTAACTATATTCTTAACCACAATTACTTTTCGGATATCGTGTCCTTCGAGAAGCACCTTAACTTCGGCATTATCCAGGACAGACTTTTCAATATCCTCTTTGCTGTACTCTGCGGGCAACGTAATCCTTGTCTTTACTTTTCCGTTAATCTGAATACCATACTCAATGTTATCACTTTGTATGGTATTCTCGTCCCATTCGGGCCACTTTAACGTATACAACGGCTCGGTATAACCCAGACTCTCGTTCATCTCCTCGCACATATGCGGTGCTACCGGTGACAGTAAAGTTATCAGAACACGCAGCTCATCATTAGTGACGCTACCAATTGAGTAGAACTCATTGGTGAGTGACATCAAAGCGGCAATAGCGGTATTGAACTTAATCCTTTCAAAGTCCTGGGTCACCTTCTTGATTGTTGAGTGTATCAAACTCTTTGTTTCATTGCGAATGCCCGTTTCGTCGGACAGCATGCTCATAAGCTTCCATACTCTGTCTAGGAATCTTCTGCATCCGTTTGCACCCTGCATGCTCCACGGAATTGCCTGGTCAAATGCGCCCATGAACATTATGTATGTCCTCAATGTATCGGCACCCATGCTGGCGACTATATCATCTGGGTTGATTACATTACCCCTCGACTTTGACATTTTCTCGCTGTTTTCACCGAGAACGAAGCCGTGACTGGTCCTCTTCTTATACGGTTCGGCAGTAGAAACAAGGCCAATATCATAAAGGAACTTATGCCAGAATCTGGAGTACAGCAGATGCAGGGTATTGTGTTCCATACCGCCATTGTACCAGTCGACAGGCATCCAATAATCCAGAGCTTCCTTCGACGCGAACTCGTGATCATTGTGTGGGTCGCAATACCTTAAGAAGTACCAGCTTGATCCTGCCCAGTTTGGCATTGTATCGGTTTCCCTAACTGCATGAGAGCCGCAAACGGGACACGTCGTATTGATCCAGTCTGTTGCACGAATAATGGCGGATGACCCATCGTCGCCCGGTGTAAAATCATTCAAATCCGGCAATTCAAGCGGCAACTGATCGTAGGGAAGCGGTACCCAGCCACATTTATCGCAGTTTACCAACGGGATAGGTTCGCCCCAGTAACGCTGACGTGCGAATACCCAGTCTCTCAGCTTGTAATTGATCTTTCTATTTCCGAGATTATTCTCAACAAGCCAGTCTATCATGGCTTTCTTGGCATCTTCCACGTTCATTTCGTTGAGGAAGCCTGAGTTCACCATGACGCCGGTTGCGCAGTCTGTGAATGCTTCATTCTCAACATTGCCGCCTGCTACGACCTCTATAATCGGAAGATTAAACTTGCGTGCAAACTCCCAGTCTCTAGTATCGTGAGCGGGAACCGCCATTATTGCACCCGTACCGTACGTCATAAGCACATAATCCGAAATCCAGATCGGAATAGACTTGCCTGTTGCCGGGTTTATCGCCCTCATACCGGATATCTCTACGCCTGTCTTATCCTTTGCAAGTTCGCTTCTTTCAAAATCGCTCTTCTTCTTGGCAAGTTGTCTGTATTCGGTAATCTCATCCATGTTGTCGATTCTGTCCGCAAACTCATCGATCAAAGGATGCTCAGGCGAGATAACCATGTATGTAGCACCGAATATCGTGTCGGGTCTTGTGGTGAATACCTTGATATTCTTATCGGCATTCTCAACAGAGAAAACCACCTCTGCACCTTCGCTTCGACCTATCCAGTTGATCTGCTGAGTCTTGACCGTACTGATGAAGTCCAGATCTTTGATATCATCTATCAGGCGCTGCGCATAATCGGTGATGCGCAGCATCCATTGGCTTCTAACTTTTTGTATGACAGGACTGCCACAGCGATCGCAAACACCATCCACGACCTCCTCATTTGCAAGGCCAACTTTGCAGGACGTGCAGAAATTTATGGGCATCTCAGCTTTATATGCGAGACCCTTTTCGTAAAGCTTAAGGAATATCCACTGTGTCCACTTGTAATATGACGGGTCGCAAGTACTTAATTCGCGTGACCAGTCAAAAGAATAACCCAGTGTTTTTAACTGTTTTCTGAACCTTGCAATATTATCCTTGGCAACTATCTGCGGCTTTATACCGGTTTTAATTGCATAGTTCTCTGTAGGCAAGCCGAATGAATCGTATCCCATCGGGAAAAGCACGTTATACCCCTGCATTCTTCTCATACGCGCAATTATGTCGAGGGCGGTATAAGGCCTGGCATGTCCTACGTGCAGACCCTGTCCTGAAGGATACGGGAATTCTATCAGTGCATAATACTTAGGCTTTGAAAAGTCCACCCTGGTTTCAAAGCACTTTGATTCTTCCCATTTTTTTTGCCACTTCGGCTCAATGACCGACGGTTCATATCTAGTGCTCATTTTACCTCCATATAAAAAAGCTCTCGCCTCTATGAGACGAAAGCATACTTCCGCGGTACCACTCATCTTGACGGTAAACCGTCCACTCAAACCCATAACGCAGGTATACGGCATGTGTTTTGCACATACTGCTCCGCGGCGAGATTCTGTCAGCGATGTTACTGCCTCACACCAAACACAGCTCGCTTAAACATACGACAAACATACTGCTCCGCATCAACGCCATGCTTAATGATATGCCAAACATCTAATTTTGTCAACACGTCTTTAATCCATGCAGAGCTAAAGAATCTATTATAAATGCTGTCGATTACGGGTTCTCGGTCATACTACTGTACACCTCTGTCGCCACTATGTATTCACCAGCATGTTCACACACGCATTCATTCTCATCAATTGAGTTTAAGTACATTATGTTCACGGCTTCATCTACATCGCGCACAAACCTTATCTTATCCGACGCCTCTACCCTATGACCCATCGACGGCACCATGACAATTTCCGCTCCAGCGTTTATCGCGGCCTGTGTCTTTATCTCTACCCCGCCTACAGACCTTATCTCGCCATTGCAGGTTATTTCACCCGTACAAGCTATTCTATGCTTCGGTGCAACTCCGAAGACAGCACCGTATAGTGCCAGTGCAAATGCTATGCCGGCGCTCGGTCCATCTACAGGCATTCCTCCGGGTATGTTAAATCTGATATCATAGGACGACAAATCTTTATTATACCGGCGTGATACTGCGTCTATTGCGTTTTCAATCGATGCCCTTGCGGTACTCCTGCGAACAAGTCTTGTCGGTCCGTTTTCAATCTGTTCCTCATCCACGATCCCAAATGTACATACCTCTTGAACAGTCCCTCGCTTTGGATAGACATAGCACTCTATCTCCATTATGTATCCCCTTGAGCTCGTTGTAGATACACCTATTCCATACACCGTGCCGGGCTTCACATCCGATGCTATCTGTTGGATTGGCCGTCCTTTATATCTGCACGTTGATGCGACCCATTCGACATCTTTCTTCTGAATCTGCGATCTGTTTTCAATTCGTGCGATACCTCCGGCAAGTTGCATGATGTTGACTACATCGCGCCCGCTATAGGCGTATTCCGCACATAACCGCAATGCAGACTCCGAGGCATCTATAGATATGTGCGCTGCCGCCTGCCTTGCGATAACAACAAGTTCGGTTTCGCTTAATGCCCTGAAGTATATCTCGACACATCTAGAGCGTAAAGCACTCGGTATTTCATCAGGCTGTCTTGTAGTCGCACCTATCAACCTGAAGTCCGCAGGCATACCGTTCTCAAATATGTCGTGAATATACGGTGGGATGTTCTTGTTCTCTTTGCTGTAATATGCGCTGTCAAAATAGACGCACCTGTCCTCAAGCACCTTTAAGAGCTTGTTCATTTGAGAAGGATGAAGCTCACCTATCTCGTCAAGAAACAATACTCCACAATGCGCTTTGGATACCGCTCCGGGCTTGGGCTGTGGTACTCCCATAGAACCGAACTGTCCCGCCCCCTGATATATGGGGTCATGTACGGAACCTATAAGCGGGTCTGCAATCGACCTTTCGTCAAACCTTATACACGTCGCATCTATCTCGATGAACTTTGAATCCTTGTCAAACGGCGACTCGGGGTTGGCCTTCGCTTCATTCATAACAAGCCTTGCTGCGCAGGTCTTTCCTATCCCGGGAGGGCCGTAAATGATTACGTGTTGAGGATTACTACCGCATAAAGCCGCCCTCAGTGCTTTTATTCCGTCAGCCTGACCAATAATTTCGCTTATTTGGGACGGTCTTGCAATCTCGGTGAGCGGTACATTCAGGCTTTTAAGACGCGCTTGTGATAAATTCTCAAACTCCTTTGAGCCAAATTTCTCAGCTTTAAGCTGACTCCCTGTGCAAGAATTTGAGTTCTTTTTGGTAATAAGCAGATACACAACAACAGCTATAACGAGCTGAACAACAATAGTAACAATCCAGTCCATATTATCCTCCTGCTTCTTATCATTTACATTGAATGCAGTGGATATTTGTCTTTTAATGTGGTATATGCAACTATTAAATGTAAAAAGCCGAGCAGCGCTCAGCTTGTTTTCTTATTTATGGCTGTTCAGCACATCGAACATGGCACTCAATGCTTTTCTCCTATGGCTGATTTCATTCTTAACCTCTGCAGAAAGCTCAGCAAACGTTTTTCCCTCCGGCTCATACAGGAACAGCGGGTCGTATCCAAAGCCGTTACTTCCTCGCTCGGTCTCCAAAATGCGTCCCTGTACCGTCCCTTGACTCGTTAGGCAACTTCCATCGCTTTCGTACAATACCGCTGCACAGACAAATCGCGCAGTCCTCTTCTCCGTCGGTACACCCTTCATGTGCCCGAGGAGTTTTTCATTGTTCGCTTTATCGTTATGGCCATCAAGTGCAAACCTTGCGCTGAGCACTCCGGGAGCACCGTTCAATGCATCTACAACCAAGCCGCTGTCATCGGCAAGAACAGCATCGTTGGGTAAAAGCTTGTGTATCTCAAATGCCTTCTTCTTTGCATTCTCCAAAAAAGTTTTGCCGTCTTCTTCTACATCGATGTTGATTCCCGCCTCCCTCATTGAGACGACGTCATCAAAGAAACCGCCAAGAATCTCCTTTATCTCTCTAATTTTATGTTCATTGTTAGATGCTATAACCAATCTCATATCTACACCTCCGATGATTATTTGATTATAGCATCTTTATGAGTCGGTGAAAAGCGGCTAAAACTCGTTGGCAAAGATTGGGTTTGTTACCTCACCCATGTCAAACGGCTTTCCGTCTACGAGAATTCTGAGCTCCCCTATCTGTCCGTATTCCAGTGCCGTCATGTATATCGCCTTATAGCAGACTTCAGACAGACCTTCAATATTCGAAATATTCGCAAATTCGCTTGTGAAGTTAACTGTCGCGCTTGTACCGTCAATAGTCGCGTCAATTAGGTTAGTTCCAGTCGGTATACACTGCCTTATAAATGCATTCTTTGAACCTTCACACATGAGCTTCATGGCACCGTAGAATGAATTCTCAGCCGTGCTGTACATAGTAAGAGGTATCATCAAATATCCCGATGTATTCGGCATATACACAGAGAACACGTTTACGCCATCCGAGGTCATCGTCTCAGCATCGACATCTTCGAGATTGACATTGATATATCCACAGTTTTCGGGGAGAATGGTACCGTTTTTCAGCTTTCCTCCATTACCGTCAACTGTTATGCTCACGGTATTTATACTGGGGAATTCCTTGAGCGTATTTACCACGGCCACAATCATCGCGTTTTCAGCTTCCATGCTTTCAAACTGAGTGAAATTCGTCAGATTCGCAGTGGCAAGCCCTGATTCATCGATTCTCAGTGATATTTCGGTACCTTCGGGAATAACTGCATTTAGACCTTTATGTGAAAGCTCCGATGAATTCGCACCGCCAGCAATCAAATAACCTAAAGTAGCCTTACCGATACCCTCCTCCCACGGAATCTTCCTCATAACAGGCACAATGAAACCCTCATCACTTAGGTAGTACATTATGGTATTTCTAAATCCCGCGCCCACCAGTAGTAAATCGTCATCGAAAGTGTTATCCACCTGTGCGGAACATCCTACGATTAACATCAATATAGTGAACACAATACAGAACACTGTACGAATGCGCATGAAAAACCCCCGACAATTTTTGTTTAATTCTATGCTGTCAGAGGTTGAATAATAACATTATACTCGAAGGGTTTCGATTAAAGTGGCATTCGGTGTCACTGTCAATGTTTTCTGCTTCGTGTATATCACCATTCCGGGCTTAGCGCCGTTTGGTTTCTTCACAAACCTTCTCTGTGTATAGTCAACCGACACATTCGCACCCATACGTCCTTTGGAATAGTAGGCACATATAAGTGCAGCTTGCTCAAGCGTAGCCTCACCGTAGCTTTCTGCCATGATTATTACATGCGAACCGGGCATATCCTTTGCGTGTAACCATGTATATCCAGGTCTTGCAATCTTAAATGTAAGCTCATCATTTTGACGACTGTTTCTTCCGACGAGTATTTCGATGTTTTCTGATGAACGGAATACATACGGCTCTACTATCTTCACCGATTTCTTCTTAGACATGCCATTTTTCGGTCTCATATAGCCGCCATCGATCAGCTCATTCTGAAGCACAGCAACGTCTGAATCCGCAGCGTTTGCAACCAGATACTCCATCTCACGGAGATAATCGAGTTCCTTATGTGTCTCCTCTATTTGTTGTGTACCCATCTCAAGTGAGCGCAAGCCCTTTTTATATCGTTTAAAATAGGATTGAGCATTCTCATTTATGCTCTTCATCGAATCGAGAGGAATAACAACTGTAACCGGCGGATTCTCGTAATAGTTTTCAACCGATGCAGATGCAAATCCCGACTTTAACCTATATATGTTTGCGGTCAACAGCTCCCCGTAAATTCTAAGTTTGTCCAGTTCATTGCGATCACTTATCTCACTCTCTATAATCGAGAGCTTTCTCTCGCAGCGTTCGATACTATTGTGAATACATTTGCGCATTGACGCAGTTATTCGCTTTATGTGTTCGTTTTCGTCTACTGCTGAGTAGAGCGTGTCCAGTGCCTCACACATGCTCTCAGCTCTGACATTATTAAAACCATCCGGCACAAACGGGAAAACATCCGTAGGTCTGTTATCTCCGTTCAATAAAACACAAGGCTCAAATTTGCCGCTCTTAAATCTCGAAAATAACGTGGAAAGTTGAGCACTTATGTTTCTGATATCATCGCTGTCGGCTTTAACACATGCTAAAAGACGTTTTGCACACGCAGGTGAAAAGCCGCTAAACGACGAGCTTAACCTTTTATCCAACGGTACATAGATATTCTCACTCAACACATGATAAATCACATCCGCAGACGTTTCCCTCGGGTCGAGCTTGTCCCCGATTTCCGGGTATTCATAGCGTAGCCCCGGCATCATCGGATGATTTGGAGACATAGTAAAGTCGACTCTGCGAATGCAGTCTATCACGTTGAATTCGGAATTGCACAGAATGAGATTTGAGTGCTTGCCAAGTAGCTCTGCAATAAGCAAAAACTCCGTTTTGTCGCCCAGTTCATTGTATGCGCTTATCCTTAACGTGACACATCTATCCATGCCGTGCTGTTCTATGCCGACAATTCTTCCATCTATCAATCGCTTTCTCAACACCATGCAAAAATTCGGTGCGATTGCGGGGTTTTGTTTTTTTGTATTCGTTAAGTGTATTCTTGCTTTTCCCGAAGACGCAGAAAGTAACAACCTTTTTGATGTACGGTCCGACTTTATCGTCAAAACCAATACATCCTTTTCGGGCTGATGTACTTTCTCTATCTTAGCGCCTAAAACCGACTGCAGTTCAAACACCGCAGCGGCGATAGATAATCCGTCCATTATTCAGAAACAATTACGTTCTTCAGTGTCGCCAATCCTTCTATTTCTACTTCGACAATGTCGCCGACATTCATTGAGCCTACTCCTGCCGGTGTGCCTGTTGCAATCACATCGCCGGGAAGAAGTGTCATGCACTGTGTTATGTACCAAATCAGCTTTGCAATGGGGTGAATCATCAGTTCAGTGTTACCCTGCTGTTTAATCTCGCCATTTAGCCTCGTTGTAACGGTGACATGGTTTGCATCGAGTTCGGTCTCGATATACGGTCCTATAGGGCAAAAAGTATCAAACCCCTTGCCGCGAGTCCACTGCATATCGCCTTTTTGAATGTCTCTCGCCGTAACGTCATTTAGGCAGGTATAACCAAATACCACAGAAAATGCGTCTTCGATCGAAACATTCCTGCACTTCTTTCCGATTATAACCCCAAGCTCGCCCTCATAATCGAGTCTCTTGCTGAGCTTAGGATAAACAATTTCTTCACCGTCACCTATTATGCTGGTATTAGGCTTCAAAAAAATCAGCGGTTCTTCAGGCTGTCCCTCTTTCATTTCTGCCGCGTGAGCTGCATAGTTTTTGCCTATTGCCACGATTTTCGACGGCTCACAGGGTGCAAGCAGCTTGACATCATCAAATTGATGAATCACTCCGGTACCCACTACTTCGTCGTAGGGAAGGCCGTTCAGTTCCTCTAAACCACCGGTACGTTCTACACAATAAAAATTCTTATTGCCGTCTGTTGCTCTCCAAAAATGCATATATTATAGACATCCCCCTCTTTTACTGCGCATTCTAACATTTTGCAGTAGAAATGTCCATATTTTTTAGCTATATGACCGTGAACTCGCTAATTGATACCTCGTAGGCGGTTCTTATATAGGAGTTCCCGTCGCTGTCTCGCTTTGTGTACTCTCTACTTTGAAGTCTTCCCGTCATCTCGATTATATCGCCCACATTTAACGTTTGAGCACAGCGCGCATTCTTACCCCACGTGATACACGGCAGGTAATCGGATTTGCCATATGCCCTGTTAACAGCCAATAGTATATCTCCTATCTCGCGGAAAAGCGGTGTCCTTCTATATATGACCGGTTTACAGATACAGCCCGTCAGCATAATCTCATTATCACATTCTGCCTCGAGTGATAGTTTGATTATGTTTCTCGAGAACACAGTGATTACAAGCCTGTTCGTGCCATCTACGGGCTTATTGTACGATCGTAGCTGTCCGCTCACAGCCAGCCTCTCCCCTTGTGTCAATTCACCAAGATCCGAAAGAGTTTCGCCTGAGACAGTGATCGGTATATAATCTGATATGCCGCTAAGTCGCGGAACTTTAAGTACCAATCTGTAGAATTCCTCGCTGAAAATACTGTGACTGAATACAGGGGGCGAGACCACATCGCCGACAACATAAGCAGAATTGTTATAAACTTCTTGCATAGTGTACCTCTGGTAATATTTGTTATATACATATTCCACTATGCATGCAGCTATGACAAAAAGGAACCCCGCAAGGTTCCTTCATAAATAATCGGTTTACTTTTTGATTATTCTTTCTATGACGTCGTCCAGTACAGTTATTACAATCGGACTGCCTTTGCCATTTCGAGCTTCAATAGGCACATTCTCCGATGAGAATTCGGTCTCCGTACCGTGCTTCTGAACCGCAATGAGACTTACCGGGTCCGTAATATGGCCTGCCCAGATGAGCTTCGTCCCATTAGAGCCGTTGCGCTTAAAATCAAAGGTCTTTACGCCCTTGCCGTATCTGTTTTGCAAATCGTAATCAAACACAAAGCAACGCTTCATGTAGCCGCAATCAGACACGAAGAGTATCTCACCATCGTCGCCTATCTGAGAAGCGAATACTACCGAGTCGCCTTCGTCGAGCTTTATCGCTTTCACGCCAACACTCGCTCTGCCCATCGTCGGTATCGTATCACTAGGGAATCTTATGCTCATGCCCTTTGCGGTAATCACCAAGACCGAGTCATTCTGACGCTTTTCGACACTTATAAGTTCATCGTTTTCTTTGAACTTAATGACGCTTATTGACTTCTGCCTGCTCTGAAGGTCATCGGCTTGTACAAACTTTAAGTTGCCGTCTTTTGTGCATAGCATGTACTCGCCATCCAGATCTCCACACGCAGCGAACACGATTCGTTCGGTATCGTCGAAATGTATCAACGAGCTCAGCGCTGTAGGCCTTGCGGTCTGTTTGGTCTCGGGTATGTCGGAAACGTTTATCGAATAACACATTCCCGATTGAGAAAACAGTCTGATTTTCTTGTCAGTCAAAGTTTCAAATACATAAATCGGACGCTCGGTCGAAAGCGTTTCGACATTTATTCCCTTGGGTTGCATTCTACGCAGTCTGTTGTTGGGTAACAGTACGACAACTGCTTCATCAGGAATAGCCTCATTCTCCATCGGTATCTCGACCTTTACCGAATCGTGTATGACTGCTGTTCTTCTCTCCGTAGGATACTTGTCTCGAACCTCACACAATTCCGTTCTTATGAGAGTCATAAGCCTCTTAGGCGATTCTATAATCAATTCTAGCCTCTTAATCTCCTTAAGTAGGTCTTCATATTCCTTGCGTATCGCTTGTATCTCAAGGTTTGTAAGGCGCTGCAAACGCAAATCCAAAATGGCTTGCGCCTGGACCTCGGATAAACCAAATCGCTCCATCAAGCCCGTCTTCGCAATTTTAGGCGTCCTTGAAGCTCTTATAAGCACAATAACCTCATCAAGATTGAGAAGAGCTATTATTAAGCCAGCTAGTATATGCTCGCGTTTCTTGCAGTTGGCTAGGTCGTACTTTGTCCTGTTAAGCGTAACGTTTCTCTGATGCGCAACATAGTAAGATACGACTTGTTTTAGGTTCATAAGCTGAGGCTTTCCCTCCGCTATGGCTACCATATTCACACCAAAAGTCGTCTGCAGATCTGAGTACTTAAGCAGATATTTCAGTATGCTTTCCTCATCCGCATCCTTCTTTATCTCGATAACGGCTCTCATGCCGGTCCTGTCGGACTCGTCGCGTATATCGTAAATTCCACTGAGCTGGGCCTTCTTGCTCTGGCTAAGGGCAAGTATGTCGGTAAGGAGCTTTGCTTTATTTGTTTGATAAGGCAACTCTGTAATAACGAGCAGTTTCCTTCCATTTTTGGACTCCTCGAAATGCGTCTTGCCTCTTACGGCGAGCTTTCCTCGTCCCGTTTTATAAGCCACCTCTATGGCATCGGACTGCAATATGTAACCGCCCGTGGGAAAATCCGGGCACGGCATATGCTTCATAAGCTCATCGATAGTAATATCGGGGTTATCTATGTACGCTACGACGGCGTTTATGGCCTCGGTTATATTGTGAGGAGGTATGTTTGTGGCAAGTCCTACAGCGATTCCTGAAGCACCATTTACCAACAGATTGGGAAATCTTCCGGGAAGTATGTCGGGCTCTTTTAACGAGTCGTCGAAATTTAGGCTGAAGTGAACCGTATCCTTGTCTAAATCCTTGAGCAATTCCATAGCAAGCGGCGTCATTCTCGCTTCGGTGTAACGCATGGCAGCGGCACTGTCTCCATCGACACTTCCGAAGTTGCCGTGTCCGTCGACAAGCGTCATTGACATATTAAATGGCTGAGCCATTCTGACCATTGCGTCATAAACCGACAAATCTCCGTGCGGATGATACTTACCGAGGCAATCGCCGACTATTCTTGCGCTCTTTCTGTACGGTTTGTCAGGTGTGTTGCCCAATTCAAGCATAGTGTAAAGTATACGCCTTTGAACGGGCTTGAGTCCGTCCTCCACTCGCGGCAAAGCGCGCTCCAGTATTACATGCTCGGAGTACGGAATCATGGAAGCGTGTATCACCTCATCCATACTGCGAACAAGTATTTTCTGTTCAATATTCATCGGAATAGTCTTATTCTTCGCCATTTCCGTTACCACCTGTTCCCGTCTTTTCCTCGAATGTATCTACTCTATTGAAGTCCGCATACTCAGATATGTACTCTCTTCTCGGTGCAACATCGTCACCCATAAGGATAGTTACAAGGCGCTCAACATTCGCCGCATCTTCAAGGGTCACGCGAATAAGCGTTCTGTGCTCCGGATTCATTGTCGTTTCCCAAAGCTGAGCGGGATTCATCTCGCCAAGTCCCTTATACCGCTGAAGGGTATAGTTCTTTATCCCCTTTGTGAGCTTTTCAAGATCTGAATCAGAGTATGCGTATTTTATATCGTTGCCACGTTGTATCTTAAATAGCGGCGGCATCCCAATATAGACATGACCGTCAATTATAAGTTGCTTCATGTATCTATAGAAGAATGTAAGAAGCAGTGCGCGGATATGGGCACCGTCCTGGTCAGCATCGGAAAGTATTATTATCTTGTCGAATCTTCTGCCTGAGTCAGTGTAATCCGAACCTATGCCCGTACCTATAGCAGTTATAATCGAGCGATACTCTTCGTTCTGTAATATCTGTTCAAGTCGCTTTTTCTCAACATTTGAAGGCTTACCTCTAAGCGGCAGTATTGCCTGGAAACGTCTGTCACGTCCCTGTTTTGCACTTCCGCCTGCAGAGTCGCCCTCAACAATAAACAGCTCGTTTTCATTGCTGTTTCTGCCTGTACAGCTTGAAAGTTTGCCTACGAGCGGAGCATTTTCGAGTTTAGACTGCTCTCTTGCAACAGTCTTAGCTCTGCGTGCCGCTTCTTTTGCTCTTGCGGCTTTCATGGCCTTGTCCACCATCATGTTGCCGATATCAGCGTTCTTTAGGTCTTCAAGGAACCTCGTAAGAAACTCCGTGACAACGCTCTCCACCGCGATCCTTGCTTCAGTGTTACCGAGATGTGTTTTGGTCTGCCCTTCAAACTGGACATTCTGCATGCGCAAAGACAAGAGCGCAGTCAAGCCTTCTCTAAAGTCTTCGCCCGCCAACGAAACATCCTTAGGCTTTAACGCACCAATTCGCCGACAGTAATCATTCATTACCTTGGTTAAGCCTGACTTAAAACCGGTCTCGTGCGTGCCGCCCTCTGTCGTCGGTATATTATTCACATATGAGAAAAGGTTGTCCGTATACCCGCTGTTATGCTGCAAAGCAATTTCGACATCAATTCCTTCATGGACAGCGGAAATATAAATGGGCTCGGGATACAGCGGTGACTTGTCTGCGTTCAGCTCCTTCACAAAGTCACAAATGCCGCCTGAATAGACGTACTCCCTGTGCTTTGATCCGATTTTATCCCTCTTGTCGTCAAGTATGAATGTTACTCCCTTATTGAGATATGCAAGCTCACGCAAACGATTTGAAACCGTTTCAAAGTTCACGCTTATGGTCTCAAAAACCCTTGCATCGGGAAGGAATGTTATTCGCGTACCCTTTCTACGCGTGCGACCCACCTCTTTTAGCGAATCGCAAGGAGTTCCCGAAATAATCTTACCCTCTTCGTTTTCGTAGCTATGGTAGTTTTGTACATATGCTCTGCCGTTTGTGAATACCTCCACTGTAAGATACTCCGACAAAGCGTTAACAACAGATGCACCTACTCCGTGTAAACCGCCAGAATATGTATAATTATCGTTTCCGAATTTTCCGCCTGCGTGAAGTTTAGTGAAAACGACCTCGACTGCCGAAATGCCCAGTTTTTCGTGTATTCCTACAGGGATCCCCCTACCGTTGTCGTCAACAGTGAGTGAGTTATCCTTATTTATTGTAACTGATACGGTGTCTGCAAAACCATTGGTCGCTTCATCGACTGCGTTGTCGACTATCTCCCAAAGCATATGGTGCAGCCCCTTTAAGCCTGTACTGCCTATGTACATTCCCGGGCGCATTCTTACGGCTTCGAGACCCTCCATAACCTTTATATCATTTGCTGTATAATCGTAGGACATTATTACCTCTCAACTTAAAATCTATAATAGTATACACAAAATAACCTAGTTATTCAATCGACAACAGTTTCGCAGTACCTTTTGGAGTACAAAAAAGCAGATCCCCTTAGGAGACCTGCTCATATATTGACTTATTATTTACGCTCGATAGCACCGAACTTACACTTCTCCATACATGCGCCGCACTTGATACACTTAGCATTGTCGATTACGAAGGGCTTCTTTACCTCGCCGGAAATTGCGTTTACGGGGCAATTCCTTGCGCACAGTGAGCAACCCTTGCACTTATCAGGATCAATGTGGTACTGGAGCAGGGCCTTGCAAACGCCGGCCGGGCAACGATGCTCATAGATGTGAGCTTCATACTCGTCGCGGAAGTAACGCAGTGTGCTCAGTACAGGGTTCGGAGCAGTCTGTCCGAGCCCGCAAAGTGCAGATGCCTTGATGTTGTTTGCAAGCTTTTCGAGCTTTTCGAGATCTTCGGGCTCTCCCTTGCCGCTTGTTATCTTATCAAGTATCTCAAGCATCCTCCGTGTACCGATACGGCACGGCGGGCACTTACCGCAAGATTCATCGACTGTGAACTCAAGGAAGAACTTAGCGATGTTGACCATGCAGTTGTCCTCGTCCATGACGATCATACCGCCTGAACCCATCATAGAACCGATTGCAACGAGGTTGTCGTAATCGATCGGGATGTCAAGGTGCTCTGCAGGAATACAACCGCCCGAAGGACCACCTGTCTGAGCGGCTTTGAACTTCTTACCGTTAGGTATACCGCCGCCGATGTCGAATATGACTTCGCGCAGTGTTGTACCCATTGGAATCTCAACCAGACCGGTGTTTGTGATCTTTCCGCCAAGAGCGAATACCTTTGTACCCTTGCTCTTCTCGGTACCCATTGATGCGAACCATTCCGGTCCATTCAGGATGATCTGGCAGATGTTTGCATACGTCTCAACATTGTTAAGCAGAGTGGGCTTTCCGAACAGACCCTTTACTGCCGGGAACGGGGGACGAGGTCTGGGTTCGCCGCGGCCACCTTCGATTGAAGCCAACAATGCAGTTTCTTCACCACATACGAATGCGCCGGAACCGAGACGCAGGTCAATGTCGAATGAGAAATCTGTACCAAAAATGTTATTGCCCAACAGACCATATTCTCTTGCCTGCTTAATCGCTATGCGCAGACGATGTACTGCGATGGGATACTCAGCACGGACGTAGATATAACCCTGCTGTGCTCCGATGCAATAACCTGCAATAGCCATTGCTTCCAATACTGCGTGCGGGTCACCTTCAAGAACCGACCTATCCATGAATGCACCGGGGTCACCCTCGTCAGCATTACAGCATACGTACTTGATGTCACTCTTAGGTGCCTTAGCAAACTTCCACTTCAAACCGGTGGGGAATCCGCCGCCGCCACGACCACGAAGGCCTGACTTGATTACCATGTCGATAATAGCATCTCTGCCCTCATCGCCCTTGTACTCTGTAAGGCACTTCTCAAGAGCTTTGTAACCGTCGAATGCAATGTATTCGTCGATGTTTTCGGGGTTGATAACACCGCAGTTACGGAGTGCGATTCTCTTCTGCTTCCTGTAGAAGCCAACGTCATCGAGCGAACGGATATTGTTCTCTTCATCGATGCTGTGTGAGTAGAGCAGCTCCTTAACGATACGGCCCTTGATAAGATGCTCGCTTACTATGCGCGGAACATCGGA